>DASXJP010000583.1:0-29909 GCA_036497345.1 Thermoanaerobaculia bacterium | reverse complement strand
TCACAATTCGCAGGAACACAGCTGTCACAGGAAATCATGGGGTAATTACTCAAGGTGGCGGCTCCCATCACTTCACTCAATCTCTGGTCATGAAGCTGCAAGAGCGTCTCCTTGGCGAGGGTCAACCTTTTCGTTTTCTTTTTGTTCATACAATCTCCTTTCGAAGCTGTCCGCGAGAATAGCAGGTTTTGCAGCAAGCGCAAGATGCTCCAAATGACTATTGCTACCGCGAGCAAATAAGAGCAATTTTTTGATACTCGCGAGGCTTGACAATATGGGGCGTCGGCTCCTATCCTTTTTTTGTAACGGCTCACCAACCATAGAAGGAGTAGCCAGATGAGAAAAGAGAAAAAAAAGCTGACCTTCTCGAAAGAAACCCTGGCCCGGCTTTCGGAAATGGATCTCACCAGAGTCGCGGGCCTATCTCCCGGCAGCTTCAGCATCACCAACTGCCCGCATTGTGATGACTCGACTGTTTGCCCGCATTCGCGAACATGCCCTCCGTAACGGCCTGACGCCTGACGGCGGCTCATGACAATCGATCCGGTGGGCTCCGATCGGAGCCCACCGGCGAGCTCCTCCGGCTACGGATCAGCGTATGGCTGCGCAAATGCGCCGGTCGCTCCGACAACTGAGCTCAAAGGCCATCAAGGCCCACAGCGTGGACATCATGCTGGCTGCTCGTACAGCGATTGTCGAAGGTTGCACCTTGCTCAGCGCGGACGGGATCTACTCGGACCTCCAGCAGCTCGATCCCACTCCGCGGGTCGAGAGCTGGCTCGGCTGAGCCTACGAATCCCGGTGCACCGTATCCGGCGAGAACGCCGGCAGGCAGATCGCCACGTACTCCGCCCCGCCCGGCTCCGGGCTGCTGTAGCGCACCCACTCCCCCGGCGAGGCCACCACCGCCTGGCCCGCCCGCACGTCGAGCGAGCCGCCTTCGTGCTCGACGCGCAGAGCCCCTTCAGCACGACGGTGATCTCCTCGAGCTCCGGACGCTGGCCGGGCTCTTCCCAGCCTTCGGGGGAGACCATGCGGGCCACGCTCACGCCGGCGTGACCCGAATTCACTCGTCCCGCGTACTCCTCGATCCGCTTCGGCTTGTTGCCGGCGGCCTGGATGATGGTGGGCCCCTCAATCAGCTTCGGCATCGTTCCTCCTACTTCACCAACAGGCTCTTGCCGTCCAGGTTCGTCGTCGGCTTCACGCCGTAGAGGTCGAGGATGGTCGGCATCACGTCCCCCATGTAGGCGCCGTTCGGGGTGCTCAGCTTGAAGTTGCTGAAGAGGATGCCTTTGACGATGTCCGGATAGACGGAGCAGTGGTCGCCGCTCCAGATCTGGTCATTGGGCTCGACGATCGTCTTGGCGATGCCGCCCAGGGCGTCCTGCCAGCCGACGCGGTAGCCCTCGTTGTTCGAAGGGATGAGGTCCGGGATCAGCACCGGATCGTAGACGCCATTGTAGGCCTCGTCACGGGTGAAGACGTGGGCCACCGGATGCTCGCCGGTCTCGGGATCGACGAAGGCCTCCAGCCCCGCCTTGATCTGCTGCGCCACCTGCTGGTACTCCGCCCCCGGCTTGACGATCCCCTTGGCCTCGCGCCCCTGGAGATTGATGTAGATCTGCCCGAGGCCGAGCGCGTAGGCCTTGGTCTTCGACCAGTCGACGTTGGTGAAGAAGTTCCCCTGGCCGAACAGGTCCTCCAGGTTCTTCCGCTTGGCGTCCTCCCCCGTCAGGGTCATGAAGCCGTTCTTGGCCAGCCAGGTGTTGTAGTTCATCCCCCGCCGGAAGGAGGCGAAGCCGTGGTCGGAGACGACCATGAGCGCGGCGTCCGGCCGCTTCTTCATGGTGTCGCCCACGATGCGGTCCATCTCCTGGTAGGACTGGAGGATCGAGCCGGCCCACTTCGCCGCCCCCTCCGCGTTGTAGAGCGGATGCTTGGGGTCGAAGTAGCGGAACATGATGTGCTGCACCCGGTCGGTGAACTCGAAGTAGTGCACCATGACGTCCCAGTCGTCCTTGGCCAGGGCGCCATCGAGGATCTCCTTGTCCTTGTCCACCGTCTGCTTGACGTCCTCCAGGAAGCCCTGCTCGTCGAGCGTGCCGGCGGTGGGCGACCAGGTGTCGATCATCCAGCCGCGGGTCTTGAACGGGCCGTGCTCGCGGGTGAGGTCCTTCACGAAGCCGGGCGGCGTGGTGACGTTGAAGCCCAGCGGCAGGTGCTCGGGGTCGAAATCGAGCGGCGAGAGGTAGAGCTTGATCTCGGGGTCGAGCGCCTCCAACTTGAATTTGCCGATCCCCTGGACCTTGATCAGCGAGTTGAACGGGAAGGTGAAGTGGGCCCAGCCGCTCCACTCGCCCGGCTTCAAGGTGATGTCGTTCCCCGAGGTCTGGATGCGCAGGCTCTTGCGGTCCGGCGCCACGGTGAGGGTCATCGGGATCTTGATGTGGTAGGCCTCTTCCTTCTTGTGGAACATCTCGTCCGGCACTTCCTCGATCTCGGTCTCGATCGTCCCCTTGTTGTCCACCAGCTCGACGACGCCGACGGAGAAGTCGCCGTTCCCCTTGGGGGTGAAGAACAGCTCCGAGGTGAAGTAGAAGGGCTTGCCGATGCGCGCCGAGAGGTCCGGCACGCCGAGGCCGGAGAGGAGCTCGCCGTGCTCGAATTCCTTGGGCGGGAAGGTGACCGGGATGCGCATCACCCGCACCCGCTTGCCCGCGTGGCCGAGGAGCTTCCAGAAGGTGTCGCCACGTTGGTTGTTGATGGCGATCACCCGCGACGCCGGCAGCAGGCGCCCCGCCGCGATCCCCACCCCCACGCCCGCCGCGATCCCCAGCACCACGGCGATTGCCGCGGCCACGCCGGTGCGCAGGCGGAAGAGCTTGAGGAGGAGCAGGAAGAGCAACGCCACCACCACCGCCGCGATCAGGCCCAGGACCAGGCCGTTGCTCTCGCCGAAGAGGAAGGGCTCCGACCCTTTCTCAGCCGCGGCGAAGTCCGGCTTGTAGGTCTTGGGGTCGCGCTTGAGGAAGTCGAAGACGCCGTGCCGGCCCGGGTTGAGGCCGGTCGAGAAGGTGGACCAGGAGACGGGCGTCTGGGACGGGATGGTGGGCCGCAGGGGGGAGAAGCTCCCCTGGGCGCGGAGCTTGGCGAGGTTCGGCAGCTTCCCCTCGTCCATCCACCGCTGGGTGAGCTTGGCGTCGGCGCCGTCGAAGCCGAGGATGATCAGCTTCTTGGGCGGCTGCGGCTGGGCGCCCAGCCGCGACACGGCGAGCGTGGCCGCGGCGAAGGCGGCCAGGACGAGGAGGACGAGGGCCAGGGAGCGGAGCTTCGAAGTCATAGGTGACGGATTTCCAGAATCAGGGGTTTGACGGGCTCGGACGGCGGATTCTAGCAAACCCGGCCCGCAACTTCGGGTGGGGAATGTCGTACCGTATAGGCAAGGTGCCCACGAAACGGAATCCAACGCTCCCGTCCCTGCTGGCTCTCGCCGCCGGCGTCCTGGTCTTCGCGGGCGGGGTGACCCTCGCCCGGAGCTGGCTGCCCGAGTGGCGCTCGGGCCCTCTCCCCGCGAAGGCGTTCTACGCCGGCCGCTTCCAGGAGCTGGCGCAACGGGTGGGAGCCCGGCTGGCCGGCGAGCCGCGAGTCTTCCTGAGCAACCGGCAGAAGGACCTGGAGCAGAAGCCGCGCCTCCTGGACCCCTTTGACGCCGCCACCGCGGTCGCCCTCGGCGGCGGGGTGCTCGTCGAGGTCCGCGAGCCGGCCGTCCTGCCGGGAGCCCACCGGAGCCAGGAGCTGATCGTCGACTTCCTGCCGTCCGGGGACCCCTGGAGTCTGCGCTGGGGGGCTCAGTCGGAGTCGATCAAGGTGGCGTTCTCCGGCTCGCCGGGCCTCCCTCCAGCCCAGCAGACCGCCCTGACCCGGCTCCTCCTGCGGCCTGGAGAGACCCTCGGGGCCCCGGTGCCGAGCACGGATGCCAAGGGTATTTTCACCTTCTACCCCATCCCCGGCAGCCGGCCGCTCCAGAGGATCGCCACGACCACGACCACCAATTCGGGGGTGATCGTCCTGCAACGGCAGATCGGCGATACCTCGCCAGAGAACACGAAGGTCGGCCCCTCCGATTTCGCCAGTCTCATCTGGGTCGGGATCCCACTGCTCGCCGGGATCTGCACGGTCGTCGGAGGTTTCCTGGTATTGCTGGGACGGCGACGGATCGACCTCGCTGGCGGCTTGAAGATCGCCGGCCTCCTGCTCGCCGTGGCGGCGGCCGGCATCCTTGTGGCGGACCCCACCTGGACCGGCGCGCTCACCATTCTGGGGGCCTTCTTCCTCTGCCTCTGGGCGTTCCTGATGTGGTCCACCGGCGAATCGTTCCTCCGCGCCGTGATGCCGGCGATGATGCCGGAGCTGGACACCCTGCGGGCCGGCCGGCTGGGCCAGCGCGGCGGACGGGCGCTCGTCCAGGGGATCGCCTTCGGCGCGATCCTGGCCGGCTTCCGGCTCGCGGCTCTCGCCGTGGCGGCCCGTCTCCCCGGCCTCTGGCCGGAGGACCCCAACCCCGAGCTCCCCATCTTCCGCGAGACCACGCCGTTCTTCCACGGGGTCGTGCTCGCCGCGGGGATCGCTCTCGCTCTCGGCCTGGCCTACCGGTTCCTGCCGTCGCGCTGGGCGCCGTGGGCTGCGGCCGTCGCCGCGGGGCTCGCGATCCCCTTCGTGCCGATCCATCCGGCGGGCTGGCACGCGGCGGCGGGAGCGGCAGCCGGCCTCCTGCTGGTCCTCGCCGGCCGCCGGGCAGGCCTCGCCGCCATCCTCACCGCGGCGCTCTGCGCCGAGCTGCTGCCCGCGGCGGCCTTCTCCGGGCTCTTTCTCTCCTGGCTCCCCGGGTCCTTCGCGGTCTGCTCCGGCTTCCCCCTCCTCCTGCTCGCCCTGGGGGTGGTCGGGATGGGGCGTCCCGAGCAGGCCGAGATGGAGCGTCTGAAGCAGCCGGCCTTCATCCGCCGCCTGGAGGAAGAGCGGCGGATCAGCTACGAGATGGATCTCCTGGCGCGCATGCAACTCGGGCTCCTCCCCTCGTCGCTCCCGGTGGTCCCGGGATGGGAGATCGCCGTCCGCTCGCTGCTCGCCACGGAAGCGGGAGGGGACCTCTACGACTTCCTGCAGGACGAGACAGGAAACCTCTGGATCGCCGCCGGGGACGTGGCCGGCCACGGCTACTCCTGCGCCATCGTGCAGGCGATGACCGCCGCCGCGCTCACCAGCATCATCACGCCCGAGCGCACGCCGTCCGAGGTGCTGCAGGGCGTCGACCGGGTGATCCGCCGCGGTGGCTCGCACCGCAACTTCACCTCGCTCGCCCTGGTCCGCCTGGATCCGGAGACCGGCAAGGTGACGATGAGCAACGCCGGCCACCCCTTCCCCCTGCTGCTGGCCCACGATGGCGAGGTCGAGGAGATCAATCTCCCCGGCCTGCCGCTCGGCCAGGGCCCGCAACGCCGGTACGCGGACTTCTCCTTCGAGATCCCGCCCGGCGGGGCCCTCGTCTTCTGCTCCGACGGCCTCTTCGAAGCCACCGATCCTCACGAGGCCCAGTACGGCTACGAGCGCCCGCGCGACCTCCTCCGCAAGCTGGGGGACTACCCCGCCCCCGGCATCCTCGCCGCCCTCCTCGACGACTGGCGCGCCTACATGCGCTCGGACGATCCGCCGGCGGACGACACCACGGTGCTGGTGCTGAAGCGGCTGTGAGGGGTGCCTCGAAAGGGGTATTTCCACTGTAGAGACGCCCCGTGGGGCGTCTCCGAGGCGGAGAGAACGATCCCATTGGGCACAGTGCGACCGCGGGGCGTCGGGGAGAGCACAGCCGATGTCGCCGCTCCAGAGACGCCCCACGGGGCGTCTCTACAGTGGGGTCCAGACGGAATCATCACTTTCCAGACACTCTCTGACGATCCGCCTTCAGCCACACCTCGAAGCTCGCCCCCTCCTCGGATCTCGCCAGCCGGAGGTCGCCCCCCATCTGGCGGGCGAGGCGGCGGCTGAGGGCGAGCCCCAGGCCCACTCCCGGCGCCGAGCCCGCGGCCCTGGCGGCCGAACGGTGGAAGCTGCGGAA
The DNA here is from genome assembly GCA_036497345.1 of Thermoanaerobaculia bacterium. GTDB lineage: Bacteria > Acidobacteriota > Thermoanaerobaculia > Multivoradales > UBA5704 > DATARR01. The sequence continues at coordinate 23,794 of DASXJP010000583.1, read as the reverse complement.
GATCCGCCGGCGCTCGCGCGGCTCGATGCCGGGGCCGTGGTCGTGGAGCCGGAGGGCCACCCGGCGCCCCCGCGCGATCGCAGTGAGCTGGAGTGTCGGCTGGGCCGGATTGGGGGCGTACTTGCAGGCGTTGTCCACCAGGTTGAGGAGGATCTGCTCGACGCTCGCGACATCCACGCGCACCCGCCGGCTGGTGAGATCGGGGGGGATTTCCACCCGCAGATCGAGGCCCGCCTGCGCGGCGCGCTCGGTGAGGCGGGGGACGGCGCGGGCCAGGAGATCGGCCAGGGGAAGGCTCTCGATCCGCGTGGCCGGCGCCCGCCGTTCGAGACGGGAGAAGGTCAGCACGTTCTCCACCAGATGGCTGAGGCGGTCGGCCTCCTGCTCCAACGTGGCGAGATAGGAGGGCTGCTCCCCGGCGGGCACGATGCCTTCGCGCAGCATCCCGGTGTAGAGCCGGAAGGTGGTCAGCGGCGTGCGCAGCTCGTGGGTGACGGCGGAGACGAAATCGGCCCGCCGCTGGCTGAGGGTCACCGCGCCCTTGAGCAGGCCGCCGAACCCGATCAGCCCGAGCAGGGCCGCTCCCCAGGCCGCGGCGAGGCTCAGGCGCACGGGCGTCCAGTCCTGCGGCTCCGTCTCCGGCATGGGTCCGGGGACCAGCCGGGCGGGCAGCAGCGCCAGCCGCCGGCCCGGATCGGCCTCGTCCCGCTCGCCCACCGGCGTGAGATCGGAGGCCGGAGCGACCGCCGCGACCTGGGAGAGCAGGAAGGTGCGCAACGCCGGCCAGTCGATCCAGGTCCCCTGGAGCAGCCGGGCGTCCCCCCGGTGGACGCGCCGCAGCAGGACCAGATCGCCGTCCATCCAGCGGGCCTCGAACGCCGACTCCACCTCGGCGCCGGCCGGCGTGCTCACCGGACGGACCAACGTGGCCTGCCGGCCGAGCTCCTGCCGGCGCTGGAAGGAGAGCGTATTGAGCTTCTCCTGGGAATAGGCGGATTGCTGCCCGCTCTCGTTGCCGCCGACGTTGATCCGGTCGGTCAGCACGCCGGGCGTGGTCTGGAGGACCGCCCAGGGATCGCGGGCGGTCGGGATCTTCTCGAGCTCCTGCGCGTTGGGCTTCTGGGCGATCTGTTGGGAGGCCGAAGGGCTCTCCTGGGCCGGCGAGCCTGGCGTCCGCGGGATCGGCACCTGCGCGAGCGGCATTGGCCGGATCGGCACTTTGGGGAGCACCTTGGGCGGGCGCAGGCGCCTGGGAGACGCCGCCTTCTGGGGCGGCTGCTCGGGGACCGGCAGCGCCGCCGCCCAGGCCGGCGCGGCCAGTGGTGGCTCGGCGCGCAGCGTATGGTCGGGACCGACCTCGAAACGGGCGCGGACCAGCCCTTGTGGCAGTCCCGCCGGCTCGGCGGCCGAACGGAACCGTGCGGCCGGACGGGTGTTTTCCTGCGCGATCAGATCCGTCAGGGTGGCGTCCAAGCGCCAGAGCGCGATGCGCACGTTCTCCTCGTGGGTGGCGCGCTGGAGAGCCGCCGATTCCGACCGTTCGAGCGCCAGGGTCATGGCGGTGATGCGCGCCAGGGCGCCGAACACCACGAGAGCGCTCACGGCGAAGGCCACGGCCACGAGGAGGGGACGGCGGATCACGGGCCCAGCCTGTATCCCTTGCCGCGCACGGTGACCAGGACGTCCCGGCCGCCCAGCTTCTTGCGCAGGCGCGCGATGGTCATGTCCACCGAGCGGGTGGCGATCAGATGCGGCTTCTGCTGCCACACCCGCGCCAGCAGCTCGTCCCGCGAGACGATGCGGTCGCCGCTCTTCGCCAGATAGCGGAGCACGTCCGCCTCCAGCTTCGAGAGATCCTCGCAGCCGCCGTCCGTGCGCCGCATCCGGCAACCGTCGAGATCGACCTCGCCCGTGGCGAGCCGCAGATGGCGGACGGGCTGCGGCCGGCCGGGCGAGCGCCGCAGCACGGCCTCCACCCGGGCCAGCAGCTCGCGGGCGCCGAACGGCTTGACCACGTAATCGTCGGCCCCCAGCTCCAGCCCGCGCACGCGCTCCTCCTCGGCGCCCCGCGCCGTGACCACGATCACCGGCAGCGCCGGGTCCTCGCGCCGGATCCGCCGCAGCACCTCCAGGCCGTCGCGCCGCGGCAGCACGAGGTCGAGCAGCACGAGGTCCAGATCCCCGGCCAGGGCGAGGTCCGTGCCGGTGACGCCGTCGCCGGCCTCCCGCACCTCATAGGACGCATAGCGCAGCGCCGCCACCATGCCGCGCCGGATGGAAAGGTCGTCCTCGATCACCAGGATCACGCGCGTCGTCATCGTTCTCAGGCTCGATTTCGATGGTAGCCGATTTCTGTAGGGGCGGCCCTGTGTGGCCGCCCTGGGCGGGGGAAACGTTACCTGGCGGTTACGTTTCCCCCCGCCAGCGGGGTCTATCGTGCGCCCATCAAACATCTCTCCGTAAGGAGGTCGCGTATGCGCACGAACATCGCAGCCGTCTTTTTCGTTTCAATGCTGATCCCATTTCTCGCGGAGGCCGCGCCGAGCCGGCTCGCGGATCTCGCCCGCGTGGCACGGTCCGGCAGTACGGCCGAAGCCGCGGACGCCGTCGCCGCCCTGCGGCAGGCGGGCCCGGCCGGCATGGAGGCCATGCTCGCCGCCTGCGCGGACGGCTCCTGCGGGGACGTCCTCGACCGCGTCTGTGGAGTCCACGATTGCGCGGACATCCGCCTCTTCTGGTACACCGACCTCGACGCGGCCAAGGCGGCGGCCCGCGCGACAGGCAAGCCGATCCTCTCGCTGCGGCTGATGGGGCGGCTGGACGAGGAATTCAGTTGCGCCAACAGCCGCTTCTTCCGCACCGTCTTCTACAACAACCGGGAGATCAATCAGATCCTGCGGGACCGCTACGTCCTGCACTGGCGCTCGGTGCGGCCGGTGCCGAAGGTGACGATCGACTTCGGCGACGGCTCCCGCCTGGAGCAGACCCTCACCGGCAACAGCATCCATTACGTGCTTGACAGCCGCGGGCGCCTGTTGCAGCCCCTGCCTGGGCTCTATGGGCCCGCGGCCTTCCAGGATGCCCTGAAGGAAGCGGAGAGGGCGTCCCGCTCGGCCGCGCGGATGGACGACAGGGGCTACGCGCGTTGGGTGACCGCGCGCTTCCAGCGCCAATTGAGCAACGCCGCGAGCAGCCTGCTCCGCGATCAGGAGGCACTCGCTCCGGCGCCTCCGGCTCCCCCGGCTCCGGCGCCTCCGGCCCCAGCGCCCGAGCCCGTGGCCGCAACGGACTCGCTCCCTGTCGAGGCGGCCCAGCCCGAGGAACTGGAGAAGATACCCACCGCGCGCGATCCCTGGACGATCCTGATGACAACGCCAGGCGTGCTGACCGACCGCATCGACGTCGGCGGCAACACCGCCTCGAAGAGCACGTTCGAGACCCGGGTCCTTACGGAGATCACGGACGTGAGCGACGACCAGGTCCGGCAGTTGGGCCAGCTCCGCCGTCCCCGCGTCCACCTCGATCCGGCCAGCCGCGCCTTCCTGCTGCGCAAGCAGGGCGTCACCGACCCCAAAGAAGCGGAGCGGCTGGTGGACACCTTTGAGACCACCGTAGCGACCGACGAGGTGATCGACCAATACCGCACGGGCCCCGCGATCCTGAAGAAGCTGATCGCTCCCGAGACCCGCAAGGATTTCGATCTGGAAGCCTTCAACCAGTGGATCTACGCGGACGTCTTCCAGACCCCGCTCTCCGACCCCTGGCTCGGCCTGGCGCCGCAGGACGTCTACGGCGCCCTGCCGGCCTCGGCGCGCACGGCGGCCAGCCCCAGGCCGTGAGGCCGCGCTTGAAACCGGCCGGCCCGAAAGGATGCTACCATCCGCTCCTTTCGGAGCCGGCCCAGATGCAGTCTGAATCCCGCAAGGCGACCTCGAAGAGCGCACTGGCGGCGCGCGCCCGCATGCTGCGCACCGCCAACCTCGGGTGGCTGGAGGGCTTCCCCCTCCCGGATGGCGTGCGCTGGATCGTGGTGCCGGCCCACGCCCCCATGCAGGAGATCCGCCTCGAAGGCCGGCATCTCAGCCGGGCGACCTACACCCTGAACAAGCTGCGCGGCGAGATGAGGGCCGCGTTGCCGCGCCTGGTGCCCGATCCAGACGCCTGGCTGGCCGCGGCCGAGCACCGCGTCGAGCGGCTCAAGCCCGCCGTGCACCAGGGTACCCCGCCGCCGGCGATCCTCGACGATCCCGCTCTGTCGCGGGCGCAGCGCGAGCGGCTTCACGAGCTTCTCCGTGCCGAGCCGCAGTTGGAGATCCTGCTGAGCGCCCTCTCCTGGATGCACGCCGGAGACCCCTCCTGGACCCGGGACCACCTGGACGTGGTCCGCGACTGGTCTCCCGGGCTTGGCGTGCTGACCCGGCGCCTGGGCGAGATGCCGGCGCTCCTCACGATGCTGCGTCTCCTGCAACTCGTGGCGGACCACGGCCGGAGCCGGGTGGAGGCGCTCGCGTCCTGCCTGTTCGACGGGCGGGTCCACGACGTGGCACTGGACCAGGGGGAGAATTTCTGCCAGCAGATCCTGGGCGCGCTCGGGAAGCGCGAGGCGCTCCCGCTGCCCGAGGAGGTCCCGGCCGGATCTCTGGGCCGGGAGCTGGCCCGCTGGTGCGAGGAGCTGGTCCAGCAGAATCATCGCGCGCAGCGGCAGTGCCTCCGCCTCTTCGAGACCGTCACGCCGCTGCCGCTCGTCGAGCGCTGGGCCGACTGGTGGAGCGGCTCCCGCAAGCTGCTGGCCGAAGCCCGGGATCTGAAGGCCCAGCGCTCCGACCGCAAGAGCCGCCGCGAGCCGCGCGAGCGCCTGGAGAGCCACCGGCAATCGGCTCCGCCGGTGCTGGTGTCCAAGGACTTGCTCGACGCGTTGCGGCAGGCGGCCGACCCGGCCTTCAGCCGTACCGCTCCCCTGCTGCGCGCGCTCGCGCTGATTCCCGGCGCGGCCGCCCCCGACCGGCCCCGGCTTTTCACCTACTGGAGCTTCCTGGGTGGCGAAGGCACCGGCATTCCGGAGGCGCGCATCGCCACCCTGCTCGCCGGCTGCGAGCGCTATCTGGAGCGCGCCTCCCTGCCGGCGCCGGCGCTGCTGCTCCCCTGGAGCCAGGTCTCCGGGTATCACTGGGACTACAACGTCGACACCGAGATCCTGGAAACCGCGAGGCCGCGGAGCCAGGTCGTGGCCGCCTACGAGCTGCTGGCGGCGGTGGCCACCCACTACGGCGGGCTGGAACGGAGAGTCGCGATCAATGCCGTCGAGCTCTTTTTCCTCGTCGGCGAGCCGGATCTGACCTTCCGGCTGTTCCAATCGCTGCATGAGGCGGGACACCAGGAGCGCCACTTCGCCTCCTCGACCCTGAGGACCGCGATCCGGCTCTGCCGGGAACGGCCGGAGAGCTTCTCCGGCGTGCTCATGGCCTTGGCGCTGCAGGAAGAAGGTCCGGCGCTGCCTCCCAGCGAGTGGCCCGAGTCTGTGCTCGCTCCGCTCAGCTCGGGCGAGCTCGGCGAGATGACCCGGAACCTGATCGTCAGCCGCCAGGTGGACCGTCTGTTGGTCTGCGCCACCAAGTCGATGCTGCTGGCGGCGGCGGGAATCGAGCCGCCGCTGCCCGCGGCCGGCGAGCCCGCCGCCCCAGGCTGGACGGGCCGCTATCCGGCGGAGCTCCATCCGGCGATCTGTCGTCTGGCCGCTCTCCTTCAGGAAGAGACCGAGGCCAAAGTCGCGCGTTGGCTGGCGGAGGATTTCCCGGATCCCGAGCGGTTGCGACGAGAGATCGGCACCCTGGAGACCCGGCTCCAGGAGGTGGACGAGGCGGGTGCGCCGCCGCTGCGCAAGCGGCTGGACGCTCTGAAGGAGAGGCTTGCGAGGCCCGCGGCCCCCGGCCCCGTCCGCCTCCAGCGCCTGCGCGGCAAGCTCGAACGGGCCTGGGGGCGCGCCGTCCTCGATCGCTGGGAGGCGGCCCTCGACGAGCGCCTGCCCGAGGCCCTTCGCAAGCTGCTCGGCATCGAAGAGGTTCCAGGCTGGCTGAGCGATCCCCTCAGCCTCACCCTCCTGGCGGCGGCCACCCGGTTGCGGGGGAGCCATCGCGCGCTGGCCTATCGCCTCTTCCGCCTGCGCTGCGGGCCGCCGCCGTGGGATCTGCGCGACGCGCCCGAGAACCGCGCGTTCGTCGCCGAGCGGCCGGAGATCGACTGGCGCCCCTGGATCGACGGCGTGGGCACCGTGACCGTGCAGGCCGCCAACGGCCGGCAGCTCCACCTGGCGCTGGAGGACGATCCGCTGGAGGTCTTCCGCATGGGCGCCCACTTCCAGACCTGCCTCAGCCCCGGATCGATGAATTACTTCTCGGTGTTCGCCAACGCCGCCGACGTCAACAAGCGCGTGCTCTACGCCCGGGACGCCGCCGGCAAAGTCGTGGGCCGCTGTCTGCTGGCCCTCACGGCCCAGGCCCAGTTGCTCGTCTTCGAGGCCTACTGTCACGACAGCCAGGCGGGATTCCCCCAGGTCTGCACCGACTTCGCCTGGGATCTCGCCCGGCGCATGGGCACGCGGGTGGTCCCCCACGGGACGGTCCCGGCCCTGGTCGCGAGCGACTGGTACGACGACGGGCCGCGCGGCCTCAACGACCGTTTCCGCTGGCTGGAGGAAGGGTCGCCGCTGCGCCGGCGCCTGCTCGACCTGCGTCCCGGCGAGCTGCTGGACGAGCTGCGGCGCGAGCTCAAGCCGGACCGCCTGAACGAGGCCACGCTCCCCCTGCTGCTGAATCTGCGCGAGCTGACGCAGCGTCCCGAGCTGGCCGTCCCGCTGCTGCGGCCGCTCGCCGAATGCTGGCCGCTGCCGGACGACGCGCTGGAGAGAGCGTCCTATCTCGCCCTCCAGGCCGGGGCCACCGATCTCGTCCGCCGGCTCTTCCTGCAGCCGCTCACGGCTCTCCTCCGCCGCGACTACCGGTGGTACGCCGCCGAGGTCCTCCTGGCGCTCGATCCCGCCGGCCTGCTGGCCGCGCTCCGCCAGACCCGCGAGCGAGGCGTGCGCGGCTGGCACGACGAGGACAACGGCTACCGCCTGCAGCACGCCGCGGAGGCGCTCGAGGCCCTGTACCGCCCCGGCCAGGCCCGGGCGATCTGGAAGCTCCTGGCCGACGGCGACCACCTGAACGCCAGCCGTGAGATGCGGGCACGAGCGCGGGAGATTCTGGAGGGGGGAGGGCAGCCCCTTCGGGGGTGATGAGGGGCGGGAGGGCGGGGGAAAGCTCCGGGTAGCTCTCGTCCCCCTACCGGCTCTTCGGCGCCAGAATCGCCCCCAGAAGATCCGGCTTGGAGGCGTCCCGCTCCAGGTGGGGATACCGCTCCCCCTCGCGGTAACTCACCCGGAACGTCTTGAGCACGTCCCCCTGCTGGACGGCGATCTCGATGGGCGCGCTCGCCCCTTTCGCGGCCTTCACCTCCTCGGGGAGGACGTCCGTCGTCCAGGCCCGGCCGTCGACGGCCACGATCTTCATGCCCGGGCTAAAGCCCGCGTCCCAGGCGGGGGAGCCGGTCACGATGTCGTCGACCTTGCCGTCCTCCTTCGCCCAGATCCCGAGGGAAAAGCTCTCGTCCACCAGCTTCGAGCTCTTGGCGCGCAGCTTCTGGTAGGCGTTCGGCTGGTCGGTGTAGATCAGCTTCCACCCCGCGCCCTCGATGCCGCCGAGCGGCGCGCGCGGCTGGACGGCGTAGACCCGCTCGGCGAAAAAACCTTTCCAATCATAGGGCACGATCTTCCCGAGCGTGGTGTAGACGTCCTCCGCCGTATAGGGGACCACGGCCGGCGCGCTCGAGGCGCCGCCGTGGAAGGCGTGACAGAAGTCGTCGAGCGACTTCGTGCCGCCGCTCTTCTGGCGCAGGATGGTGTCGGCCTCCAGCCAGATCAGCCCCGACTCGTCGTAGTAGTCGAGAGCGCGGCGGTAGGCGGTCCACGGGGTGGGCAGCCCGGAGAGGATCTGCGCCGAGACCGCGGTGTCCGCGAGCGGGCGCCACTTCCGGCCGGGACGGTTGTGGTCCGCGTTGGCGGCCACCCAGGCGATGTAGTCGCGGGTCATCTCGATTCCCCGGATGCCGCTCCGCGAGGTCAGCAGGAAGTCCCCCAGATAGCGGGTCATTCCCTCATAGACCCAGAGCAGCTCGGTATCCAACGGCTGCTGCGGATCGCGTGTGGCAAGGCCCGCCGGGCGGCGGTATTTGCCGTTCCAGGAGTGGATGTACTCGTGGGGCAGCAGCGTCCCCTGGCGCACCAGCTCGGCCTCGTCCGAGAACATGTCCGCCGGCCCGCGGTCGTCGCTCGACTCGTGATGCTCCAGGCCGTTATGATCGATGGCGTCACTCAGCGCCAGCAGCCAGCGGTACTCGCGGTAGTGGCGCGCCCCGAAGAGCGCCATGGCCTCCGCCGGCACCCGCCGGTAGGCGGCCAGCCGCTCCTCCGGAATGGCGAGCGCGGAGCGGCGGTCGGCGGCCATGCTGAGGTGGACCGGCGCCTCCGGCGGCCCGAGATTGAAGGTCTGGAAGATCTCCCCGGCCAGCACCGGCGAGTCGATCAGCGTGTAGAGATTGGTGGGAGCGAAGGCCAATTCGCCGTCCCTGCCCGCGCCTTTTTCCGCCTCCAGCGCCGTGTCGTATTTCCATCCCGCGGGCAGGCGCAGGGTGGCGCGCACGGGGATCTCCCGGGCGTCGGCACCCAGCGGATAGACCAGGAGATCGTGCCAGTCGACGATCAGCAGGTGGGGCGTGGAATTCGGGGTCTCGCCGTAGCCGAGGCCGTTGATCTCCTCCGGCGGCGAGAGGTAGTCGAGGGTCACCTCCACCTCGCGCGCCCCGGCCGGCACCTCGATCTTGACCAAAAACATCTCCAGGGGATCGCGCCGCCACGGGAGGGCCTTGCCGTCCGCCGACACGGTGAATCCGGCCACCTGCATAATGGGCCCGCTCGGCGCGTGCTCCCCCTGCACCCATTTCGGATAGGCGAGCGTCAGCGGCCCGGGCGCGGCCGGGATCACCAGCCGGGAGTGGAACACCCCGCGGGGAGCGTCCGTGGCGTCCACCGCCAGCTCCAGGGAGCGGGGCGGAGCCGCGAAGGCCGCGGCGGCGGTCAGAAACAGGGCGATCAGAGAGATGCGGGCGCTGGGCATCGGCTCCTCCTCGGTAGATGGCCGGGCGGGATGCTACCAGCGATTGCCTGCGGGCGGGCAGCTCAGAGCTTGGTGATGCGTCCTGTGAAGGGGAGGCTCAGGGCAGTACCAGGCCGGACCTTCAAGGCACAGTCGACGATCTCGTCCCAACGCGCCAGCAGCCTGGCCGCCTTCTGCCGTTCGCTGAAGGAATCACCCAGCCATGCATTAGCCAGAAAAAACGTCGTGAGCTGCGCGGAGGCCCACACCCGGCGGCGCTGTGGGTTGGTGTAGATCCTCCGATCACCGGAGATGACGACCCAACCGCCCTCTTTACCAAGCGCAGGCATCCAGACCTCATCCGGGCAGCTCTCGGGAAATTTGGCTCGCAGCGCTACGATCTCGTGGCCGTCCCGGTCAGCAAGAATGGCCAACGCTTCCGCGATTCTCCAGGCGATACAGTTGTCGAAGAAGAATCTCACGCGGCGCGCTGGGTGCGCTCGTACTCGTCGGAGTCGCGCACGGAGTCAGGGCCGACCTTGTACCAGTACGCAACGTCCTCAGGCGTTTTCTCGGCTCGCAAGGCCGACGCGAGAATCGCGGTGGGCACTCCCTCCAAGCAGATGGGGCGACCGAAGCTGCGCTTGGGATCAACCACGACCCGCCGGTTCTTGCCCAGGGGGAACCAACGGGTCAGCTCATCGAATTCCGAGTATTCCAAAGCGTCGTAGAGCTGGTCCCACATGAACGAGAGCAACAACTGGCCTGTGTACAGATCGAAGACGAGCTTGCGCTCATGCTCCTCCAGGATCTCGGCAAAAATACTGCCCCCTTTGGTCTTGAACCGTACGGAGGACAAGGGGTAGCTCTGGCTCAGCAGCTCTGTGGCACGCTCTATGGTCCTTCGTATGGATTGTAAGCTGATGCCACGCTCGCGGAAGTGGGCGACGAACTTCAATTCAATCAGATCACGGAACCCCAAAGCTCTCGTGTCATCGATGGTGGGAATCTGCGACACCCAGAGCGGCTCATGCCGCGAGACGCCGCCCTGGCCAGACTTGTTCTGATAACCCCAAAGCCATCTGCGGATCGAAACACCGGATACGCCGGTCAGGCGCACGGCCTCCGGGATGGTATAAATTCCGACTCCCAATAGATCCCGATTCATGTATCGAATTTCCTCGCGACTCAACTGCCGGCTTGAGCGCCTGCCCGGCTCTGTTCCGCAAGCTTAGCTTGCTCGGAGTCGCGCGTCTATCCACAAGCCTACCGCGGCGGCGGGCTCTTCGGCTCCACCACGTCCGCCCTGCCGTTCTTCCCGAAGAAATAGTCGAAGGCGGTGAGCGGCACCTTCGCGCCTTCCGGTCTCCTGGGCTCGGGGAGCGGCTCCGTGGCGTGCCCGAAGAAATACTGGAAGGCGTCCACCTTGGGCTCCTCCGGAGCGGGGGCCGGTGCCAGGACCGGCGGCGCGACCTGCGGTTGGGCGACCGCGGGCGGCTCGGGACGGACCTCCAAGGCGGGAGCCGGCTCAGGCGCAGCCGGAACGGGGGCCGCGGGGGCGGCAGGAGGCGCTTCAACAGCCGGGGGAGCCGGAGCCGGCTCCGCGGGCGCCTTCGCCTCGGGGGCCTTGGGCGCGGGGGCCGGCTTTGCAGCCTCGGGGGTCTTCTGGGCCTCCGGCGCCTTCTTCTTCTCGTCCCGCTTCTTGCCGAAGAAGTACTGGAAGGCGTCCGGCTTCTTCTCCGGCGGCTTCTTCTCGGGCTCCTGGGCGGGCTGCTCCTGGGCCGGCTTGGCATCCGTGGACGGCTGCTGCTGGCTCTCCTGCGCCCAGCCGGCGGCGGGCAGGAGCAGCGAGGCGAGGGCGAGAGGGAGCAGGCGTTTCGACATCGTCATCCCCGGATTCTCCAGCATTGTACTCCCTCCTTCACCGCCCCGGGAGACGGGATTCTTCCCCTCCCCCGGGGTGGTGACGAAATAGGGAGGGGGGGTATATTGTTCCAGGCAATGAAGAGGAGATGAAGCCATGGAGCACCTGAGCATCAAGATCGAAGGCATGAGCTGCGGGCACTGCGTGGCCCACGTTGAGAAGGCTCTGAAGAAGCTCGACGGCGTCCACGTCAACCGGGTGGAGATCGGCTCCGCCGACGTCGTCTACGATCCGGCGAAGACTCCCTTCGCGCGCATCCGCGAGGCGATCGACGACGCCGGCTATACGGCCCATCCCATCCAGGGGACCGAGAGGGTCGCATGACTCCCACGGACTGGCTGGCCGTGCTCGCGGGGATGGCGGCCATCGCCTGGGTGAACTGGTACTTCTTCCTCTCGAAGCGTCCCGTGGCCACAGCGACGGCCGGGGCCGGAGGCGCGCAGGAGATCACGATCACCGTCCAGGGGGGCTACGAGCCCGCCGAGGTGAAGGTGAAGCGGGGCGTCCCCGTGCGCCTGGTCTTCGACCGCCAGGAGACCTCCAGTTGCTCGGAGGAGGTCGTGATCCCCGACTTCGGCATCCGCAAGTTCCTCCCCGCCTTCCAGAAGACGCCCGTGGAGCTCACACCCGAGAAGGAGGGAGCGTTCGACATCACGTGCGGGATGAGCATGCTGCACGGCAAGCTCATCGTGGAGGCTTGAGATGGCTACGACGACCGCCCGGGGCGCGAAGATCGACATCCCCGTCCAGGGGATGACCTGCGCCGCCTGCCAGGCAAGCGTGCAGAAGGCGCTCCAGCGGCAGCCCGGCGTGCTCGACGCCGCGGTCAATCTGATGATGAAGAACGCGGCCGTGACCTATGATCCGGCCGTCACCCGCCCGGAGGCGCTGGTCGAGGCGATCCGCGACACCGGCTACGAGGCCGAGCTGCCGCGGCCCGAGCAGACCGCCTTCGAGGAGCAGGAGGCCCGCGACCGCGCCAACGAGGAGGAATTCCGCGCCCTGCGCCGGAAGGCCCTGGCGAGCGGCGCGGTCGGTGTCCTGGCGATGATCGTCTCGATGCCCCTCATGGGCTCCGGCGCCCATGCGATCCATTCGATCCATCAGGGCCCGGTGGCCGATCCGTTCATGCGCTGGGCCATGGAGTCGCTCACTCCCGCCCTGCGGGCCGCGCTCCCCTGGCTCTATCGGATTCCGCCCGCGATCCTTTCCTACACCCTGCTGGCGCTGACGGTCGGCGTGATGGCCTGGGCCGGCCGGCATTTCTACGTCCGCGCCTGGTCCGGCTTCCGCCACCACTCGGCGGACATGAATACCCTGGTGGCCGTGGGCACGGGCGCGGCGTTCCTCGACTCCACGCTCGCCACGCTGGCCCCCGGCTTCTTCCTGTCGCGGGGGGTGGCGCCGGACGTCTACTACGAGGCGGTGGTGATCATCATCGCCCTCATCCTCACCGGCAACGCCTTCGAGGCGCGGGCCAAGAGCCGCACCTCGGCCGCCCTGCGCTCCCTGGTCGGCCTGCAGCCCAAGACGGCCCGGGTGCTGCGCGGGGATCAGGAGGTTGATATCCCTGTGGAGCAGGTGAAGAGCGGCGACACGGTGACCGTCCGCCCGGGCGAGCGGATCCCGGTGGACGGCGAGGTCCTGTCCGGCGCCAGCGCCGTGGACGAGTCGATGCTCACCGGCGAATCGATGCCGGTCGAGAAGAGGGCCGGCGACCGGGTGATCGGGGGCACGATCAACCGCACGGGCGCCTTCCGCTACCGGGCCACCACGCTCGGCGCGGAGGGCGTGCTCGCCCAGATCGTGAAGCTGATGCGCGACGCCCAGGGGTCGCGGGCGCCCATCCAGCGGCTGGCGGACCGCATCAGCGGCGTCTTCGTGCCGGTGGTGATCTCGCTGGCCATCGCCACCTTTGTGGTCTGGTTCGTGGCGGACGGCTCGGTGGTGCGCGCCTTCGCGGCGGCGGTGGCGGTGTTGATCATCGCCTGCCCCTGCGCCATGGGGCTCGCCGTGCCCACGGCCGTGATGGTGGCCACCGGCAAGGGGGCCGAGCTCGGCATCCTGATCAAGGGGGGCGAGGCGCTCCAGCGGGCCGGGGACGTCACCACCGTGGTGCTCGACAAGACCGGTACCCTTACCGAGGGGCGGCCCACTGTGACCGACGTGATCACGGCGCCCGGCGCCACCTGGAGCCCGGATTCGCTGCTGCGGATCGTGGCCGCGCTCGAATCCTCCTCCGAGCACCCGCTGGCGGACGCCATCGTGCGGCACGCCCAGGAGCGGAATCTGGCGCTCGTCTCCCCGGAGGAATTCCAGTCCGTCACCGGCCGTGGCGCGGTGGGGGTGGTCGAGGGCTCCTTCCTGGCCACCGGCAACGAGAGGCTGATGGCGGACTACGCCGTCGATCCCGCGCCGCTGGCGGCCGAGGCCGCGCGGTTGACCGGCGAAGGCAAGACGCCGGTCTGGGTGGCGGTGGACGGCCAGCTCGCCGGTCTGCTCGCGGTGGCGGACCCGCTCAAGGCCACCTCGCGCGAGGCGGTGAAGCGGTTGAAGCGGATGGGCCTCGAGGTCGTGCTGCTCACCGGCGACACCCGGCGGACCGCCGAAGCCATCGCCCGCCAGGCGGGGATCGACCGCGTGGTGGCCGAGGTGCTCCCCGAAGGGAAGGTCGCCGAGGTGCGGCGGCTGCAGGACGAGGGGAAGGTGGTCGCCATGGTGGGCGACGGCATCAACGACGCGCCGGCCCTGGCCCAGGCGGACCTCGGCCTCGCCATCGGCACGGGCACCGACATCGCCGTGGAGGCGAGCGACGTGACGCTGATGCGGGGGGACCCGCGGGGCATCGCGGCGGCCGTGGCCCTGTCGCGCCGCACCATGCGGATCATGCGGCAGAACCTCTTCTGGGCCTTCATCTACAACGTGATCGGGATCCCTATCGCGGCCGGGGCGCTCTACCCCGCCTGCGGGCTCCTGCTCTCCCCCATCCTGGCGAGCGCGGCCATGGCCTTCAGCTCGGTCAGCGTGGTCACCAACAGCCTGCGCCTGCGCCGGGCGCGGATCGCGTGAGGAGGATCGAAATGGAATCGGACGTCGAGACCCTGGAAGCAGTCGGCTGCGGCTGCGCGACGCGGGACCGGAAGGCGGTGGGTGTCGATCCCGAGATCAAGGACCGCAACCTGAAGCGCCTGCGGCGGATCGAGGGGCAGGTGCGCGGCCTCCAGAAGATGGTCGAGGAGGACCGCTACTGCCCGGACATCCTCACCCAGATCTCCTCCGTTCAGGAGGCGCTGCGCTCGGTGGGCCGCGAGCTGATGCGGAACCACCTCAAGCACTGCGCCACCCAGGCGATCCGCTCCGGGGACGGCGCGGCCGCCGAGGCCACGTACGACGAGCTGATCGAGATGATCTACAGGCACAGCCGGTAGCCCGGGCATCAATGCCCGGGGCGGCCACCTACCGCTCCCAGCCTCCGCCCTGGATCTCCCAGACCAGCCCCGAGGAGTCCGGGGACACGAGCAGCCGTCCCCCGGTCGTTTCGATGAGGATCGGATTCTCCCGGTTGCGCAGATAGAACCGGACGAGGCCGCCGAGCCTGGGCAGGAAGAACGTCCCGTAGTAGCCGAAGAGCCCGCCCACGCCAAACATCCGGATGCCGCTGAAGGTGTCCTGGGGGGACACGAGCTGGATGCTCCGAATCTCGGACAGGGGGATCTTCACCGGCTTCCAGGGCCGGTGGATCACCAGCTCGCCGTCGCGGACCGAATAGCCCTGCGTGCTGTAGAGCCAAGTGACGAGCACGATCCCGGCAAAGATCGCGATCTGGACCACCGCCGCCGCGGCGTCCACCATCTCCCGTGGGCTGCGGGAGTAGGTGTAGAGCTGATACAGCGAGAGCATTCCGAAGAGCGCGCAGCCGCCCCAGGTCAAGGCCTTGGAGGGTGCGTCCAGGCTGGTCTTGTAGTCCATGTTTCGTTTCCCCTCTAGGCGGCCGACGACGAATCCTCTCGCCTCCGGAGAAGAAGGTACCATCCCAGAAGGACGAGGACCGGGAGCTCCGGCCTGGCGAGGGCGCCGGTCGCGATCTCGACCTCGCAGCCGGCCCGCAAGAACCGGTTCCGCGACGTGAAGCTGACGAGGGACCGGTCCGAGTCGTCGACGAAGGCCCAGCGGCCGCCCCAGAAGCTCGTCGTCTTCCAACGATAGCTGCGGCCGTCCGACAGCGCGAGCTCTCCCCTTCCGAAGAGACCGTTCCGGAGGAAGACGGCGGGCTCACCCGTAGCGCCGGCCTCCCGGACCGTGATCCGGCTCCGTAGAAAGCCCTCCATCTTGAGGGTGAAGCGGACGGTGCCGATCTCCGCGTCCATCGTCGTCCCGAAGGCGCCGGATTTCCGGAGAGTCGCCAGAAGCTCGTCGCCCGCCCGCAGCTCATACTCCGCCTTCATCGCCCGGGGCTGCTGCCAGGAGAGGTTGGATGGTGCGGCCTCGCGAATGGCTCTCATGTCGTTCTCCCTGGGAGTAAGTACGCAGGAGAGGGCGGAGAGTTGAGAGGAAGATTGCAACACAGCCCTCGCTTTGCGTCGCACCCCCCTCCGTCCCGGAGACGCTCCCGAAGGGAGGGGAGGGACGACGAAGCCATTTTGCGACACGCCCCTTCGCTCCCCTGACCCGCCCCTCTCTTGTTGCGGCACGGTCCCCTCGAATTGCGTCTCTGCCCCCTCGAATTGCGTTGCTCCCCTCGCGAGGGGAGCTGCGCATTCGAGGGGGCGGTGTGGCAACACGAAGGGACGGTGATGCGGACCAAAGGGGCAGGGTTGCAATTCGAGGGGGCAGCGACACAACTTGAGGGGGCGGCGACGCA
This sequence comes from Thermoanaerobaculia bacterium, assembly GCA_036497345.1. GTDB lineage: Bacteria > Acidobacteriota > Thermoanaerobaculia > Multivoradales > UBA5704 > DATARR01. The sequence goes on along the minus strand of DASXJP010000583.1, from coordinate 7,821 downwards.
ATTGGCGGGGGCTGTATCGCAACAAAAGAGGGGCGCTTCGCATTGGCGGGGGCCGCATGGCAATCACCGAGGGGCGCATCACAATTCGCGAGGGCGGAGAGGCGCGAGAGATGGGCGCTTTCGGAAGATCCGGTGCTCCTGTCGCAGACTGCGAGGGGCATCGCGCCACGCTATCATCCCACTCCATGAAACCGAACGGGGCGGGTGGGCCGGTCTCCAGGCAGGTCGTCATCATCGGCGGGGGCATCTCGGGGCTCTGCTGCGCGCTGCGGCTTCAGGAGAAGAACATCCCCTGCGTGGTCCTGGAGGCGTCGGATGCTCCGGGCGGACGGGTGCGAACGGACAAGGTCGACGGCTTCCTCCTCGACCGCGGGTTCCAGGTGCTGCTGACGGCCTATCCGGAAGCCCGGCGTCTCCTCGACTATAGGGCTCTCCGATTGCGGACGTTCGCGCCGGGCGCGCTGGTGCGCGTCCAGGGGAAGCTGCACCGCGTCTCCGATCCCTTCCGCCAGCCCTGGACCCTGCCGGCCACGCTGCTCGCGCCCGTCGGGAGCCTCGCGGACAAGCTGGCGATCGCACGTCTGCGGAGCCACGTCCGGCAGGGGACGGTCGAGGAGATCTGGACGCGGCCGGAGACCTCCGCCCTGGAGGCGTTGCGGAGCTTCGGCTTCAGCCAGCGGATGATCGACGCGTTCTTCCGCCCCTTCTTCGGCGGGATCTTCCTGGAGACCGAGCTGGCCACCTCCAGCCGCATGCTCGCTGAGGGGCGGGCCGCCCTCCCCGCGGCCGGGATGGGCGCCATCTCCGAGCAACTCGCCGCCCGGCTGACACCCGGGACGGTCCGCCTGGAGGCGCGGGTGGAGGGGATCGGCGACGGCGCGGTCTACCTGGCCAGAAAAAGGGAGAGGATCCCCGCGGCGGCCGTGGTGGTCGCGACCGAGGCGTCCGAGGCGGCCCGCATCCTTCCCGATCTGCACCCGCCGGGGTTCCACGACACCGCCTGCCTCTACTACGCGGCCCCCAAGGCGCCGGTGGCGAAGCCGGTGCTCGTCCTCAACGGCGAGGGGGGCGGACCGGTGGACAACCTCTGCGTGCCAAGCGCCGTGGCTCCCTCCTACGCTCCGGCGGGCCAGGCGCTCGTCTCCGCCACCGTGGTGGGCGCGGCGGGCGCGGACGAGAAGGATCTGGAAGCCCAGGTGCGCCGGCAGCTCACCTCCTGGTTCGGGATCGCGACCGCCGATTGGCGCCACCTGCGCACCTACCGGATTCCCCTCGCGCTGCCGGCGCGGAAAAACCTGGAGCCGGTGGCTTTACCCGTCCGGAGAAAGCCGGGGATCTACGTCTGCGGGGATCACCGGGAGACGCCGTCGCTGCAGGGGGCGATGGTGTCTGGACGGCGGGCGGCGGAGGCGGTGGGGGAGGATTGGACGAAAAACTAGGGACAGCAGGGACTCCAGGGACAGCAGGGACAAGAAAGAGGCCCGGGACCGGATTCTTCTTGTCCCTGTCGTCCCTGGTGTCTCTGCTGTCCCTGGAGTCCCTTTGGCTTTGCTACCCTTCCCGCACGATCCCCACCCCGCTCGAAGTCCCCAACCGCGTAGCCCCGGCCGCGATCATCGCCCGGGCCGTGGCGGCGTCGCGGATGCCTCCGGAGGCCTTGACGCCGATCTTCCCACCGACCGTCCGCGCCAGCAGGGCGACGTCCTCCACCGTGGCGCCCCCCTTCGAAAATCCCGTCGAGGTCTTCACGAAGTCGGCTTCGGATTCCACGGTCAGGCGGGCGCCGCGGGCCTTCTCCTCGTCCGTCAGGAGGGCGGTCTCCAGGATCACCTTGAGGATCAGGCCGTCGCGCTCCTTCCGCATGGCGCCGACCCAAGCCGCGAGGTCGCCAAGGACCCGCCGGTCGCCGCCGCTCTTGAGCCAGGAGATGTCGAGGACCGTATCCAGCTCCCCGGCGCCGTCCGCGACGGCCTGGCGGGATTCGGCCCGGCGGGCCTCGGGGTGGACGTAGCCGAGCGGGAAGCCGACCACGGTGCCCACCGCGACCGGGGTGCCCCGCAGGATCTCCGCCGCCAGGGGGACGTAGACCGGCGGGATGCACACCGAGGCGAAGCCGTGCTCGGCCGCCTCCTCCACCAGCTTCCGCACGTCCGCCTCCGTGGCCTCGGGACGCAGAAGGGTGTGGTCGATGTAGCGGGCGAGGTCGGTCATTTCGTTCCCCCTGCCGTGGCGGCGCGCCCCTTCCAGCGGGCGCGGCCCAGCTCGACGCCGCTGTAGTAATGGGTGAGGATCTCGCGGTAGGTGTGCCCCCGCTGGGCCATGCCGTAGGCCCCCACCTGGCACATCCCCACGCCGTGGCCGAAGCCGCGGCCGGTGAAGAGCCAGCCGGGCTCCGAGTCCTTGGGCGCCAGGCGCTTGGCGGTGAACAGGGTGTCCGGCACGTCGAGCGTCCAGCGCACGGCGAGACCGTCGACGTCCATGGTCTGGCCGTTGTCGCCGAAGATACGGATCTTCCCCACCCGGCCCGAGACCCCCCGCGAGATGATCTCGAAGCTCTGGAAGCCCAGCCCCGGGAAGCGGGTGTTGACCTGCGTGGCGAGCTGCGAGTCGGTGCGGAAGCGGGTCCAGTTGCTGTAGGGGCTGCTGCGGTCGAAGGCGATGCCGTCGAGGTCGATCTCCTGGGTGGCGGCCACCAGCCGGTCCCCCTGCCAGAAGAGGGTCAGGAGATCGCCCGGCACCATGGCGAGCGCGGCGCTGTAGAGGCCGTCCCCCTGGCGGCGGAAGGTGGCGAGGCCGGGCGGCAGGTCGTAGGTCTTGTCCTGCTTCCCCGAGCGGACGGTGATCTTGCCGTCGGCCGTGGAGAGGAACGAGACGTCCTCGCGTCGCACCACGCGCAGGAGCTCGGCCAGCGCCAGGAGCGTGCGCTCGATCTCCCCGTCGGTGAGCGGCTGGTCGGGCGGACCGCTCACCAGGCCGCTCCGCATCAGGTAGGCGGCGCGCCGGCGGTCCTCCGCGCTCCAGTCGGGAGGCGGATTGCTGAGCAGGTACTGGATGTCCTCCGGCGCCAGGAAGAGGCGGGCGTCGACGGCCAGGTCGAAGGCGGAGGCGATGTAGCGCTGCACCTCGCGGCGGTCGATGCCCCCGAGCGGCTCGCGCGGCGCGGGAAGCCCCGCGAGGAGCGCCAGGTGCTCCAGGCGGACCGCCAGCGATTCGGCGGGCGTCGCCGAGCCCGGGGGCGGCGGCAGCAGACGCTGGGTGAAGCCGGCGGGGAAGGAGACCCCGGGCCCCAGGTCCCCCTCGACCCGTTCGATTCCCGCCTCCATGCAGGGGACCCCCTTGAGGTACGGCTCCTTCTGCAGGGGGAACATGACGTTGACGTCCTCCGTGTGCCCGCCGCAGGTCGAGCTGTAGAGGGCGTCCACCAGCTCCCCCTTGTAGAGGAGCACCTGGCCGGCCGTCTCCCGGACCGCCTGATCGGAGAGCGGGTGCTCGACGGCGATGCCACCGTAGACCTGGCAGCGGGGGGTGGCGCAGATGTCGTACCCCTCGCGCGAGAACTCCCCCATGTTGCGCAGGGTGTAGGTGCGGGCGGCCACGGCCTGGGCCTTGAGCGCCTCGAGCTGGTTGTAGAGCTCGGGGCCCATCTCGCTCGGCACCACGCCGCGCAGGTAGTCCTCCACCGGCAGCTCGTTGATCAGGTTGAGCGAGCCGCGGTCGTTGAGGAAGACGAGGATCCGCCCGCGGTAGCGCTTCCCCTTGACCCGCACGCTGGGCTCCCCCACCGGCGACACCGAGAGCCAGCGGCCGTTGTAGACGGTGGCGGTCTGCCCCTCGGTGATCCGCAGGGCCGGCGCGCTGACGGCGGCCCCCTCGTTGACCACGAAGGCGCCGGTCACGCCGCTCGCTCCCAGCCGCCGCATGTCCGCCTCGGCCGCCTCGCGGTTGGGATAGTGGCCGATGCGGACGCGGTAGAGGTCGATCCCGGCGTCGAAGAAGGCCTCGCCGGGCTGGCCCGAGATCTGCTCGAGCTGCTTGGCGAGGTCCTGCGCCTGCCGCTCGTCGCGCAGGGCGGCCACCTGGAGGCGGTAGTACCCCTGCTGGGCCGTGGCCGCGGCGGGCTCGACCTTGATCGCGGCGGTGACGGGCACCGCCCGCGTCTCCACGGCCACGTCCAGCGCCTCCTCGCAGCAGGGGAAGGTCACCGATTCGAGGTCGCTGGCCAGCCCCACCTTGACCAGCAGCGGCTCGGTGACCATCTGGGGCGGGGCCTCGGGCTGCGCCGGCACGGGCTCCCGCGGCGGCGGCTTCGGCATGGGAACGGACTGGCTGGGTGGACGCGGCTTCGGCGCCGGAGCCGTCTTCGGAGGCTTGGCGGCCGGACCTTTGGGGGCGGTGCGCGGCGGCGTCTTCGGCCCGCAGGCGAGGACCAGGAGAAGCAGGGCGACGACGAGCAGGAGCTGCGATCTCAAGCGGTCTGTACCTCGGGGTAGCGTGGGCTCTCGCTCGGCGTCTCGCTCCGCACCAGGGCCACCAGCGCTCCGGCGAGGACCATCGCGAGCAGGGTGTTGGGAAGACTTTGCAGCAGGAACAGGAGGAAGCGGACCAGCTCCCGCGTCAGGGGGGCGCCGGAGAGCAGGGAGTCGGCCGCCGCTCCCAGCGGGAAGAAGACGACGGCCAGGGCGAGCGCGGCCGCCAGGGCGATCAGGAAGAGGGCGATCACCGTGCCCAGGCGTCGCCCGAGCACGGCGATCCCCCGCCGCGAAGCGGCCCGCACGTTGGAGCCATGGCGCGCCAGGTCGGCCTGGGCCAGGGGGAGCCAGAGGCCGAGCACGAGCGCCAGGAAGCCCATCGGCAGCGCGCCGCCGCAGCCGATCCCCAGGGCCGCCGGGCTCCCCCACTGCGCGCCGCCCACGCCCAGGAAGAGCAGCCAGAGCAGGACCGCTCCCCCCAGCAGGAAGGCGAAGAGGCCGAACAGGAGGAGCACGCCGAAGAACCGCCACATGTAGAGCCCACCCCAGCCCAGGAAGTCGCGCGGGCTGAAGGTGCGGAAGAATTCCTTGCTCCGCCGCGCGCCGGGAAGGGCCTGGCGGTCGGCCGCGGCGAGCACGCCGTAGGCGCCGGCCTGGAAGTAGCTGTGGAGGAGCAGCGAGGCGAGCCAGACCGCCAGCATGGCGGTCAGGGCCAGCAGCAGCGCGGGCGAGAGGTTCGCGAGCCGGCGGGCCGCCGCCTCGGCCTGGCGGGCGGCGTTCCCCGTGGCCATCAGGTTCGCCCCCACGATCAGCAGGGGGAAGAAGAGGCCGAGAGCCAGGAGCGCCGTGAGCAGGAGCCATTCGAGCCACTGGAGGAGCACCAGCTCCCAGTTGGCCGCGAGGTTGGTCCAGCCACGGCGCAGGCAGTCGAGGGCGGAGAGCCTCACCGCAGATGCGCCCCGTGCACCGCGTGCTCGCGCCGGAAGTCCTCGACCGCGTCGAGCACCACCGGCTGGGCCATCTCGTAGAGCCGGCTGACGAGCATGGCGGGGAGACGCCTGGTCAGGAGCTCCTCCTCGTCGAAGGCGGGCGCGGTCTCGGGATCGCGCCCGCGGTCGAGGGTTTTCGGAACCATCGTGGTGCGTCCGGCGACCTGGATGCGTTCCGTCTTCGGTGCGGCTGGATCCAGGCGGTAGTTGGTGGTGAACAGGGTCGGCAGCCGCCGGGTGTAGCGGTTGTTGATGATCAGGTAGAGGATGTCACGCACCCAGGGGGTCGGCTTCTGGGCCCCCAGCTCGTCGAGGACCAGGAGCTCCACCTCGGACAGCGGGTCGAGAATCTGCCGCTTCGATTCCGGAGAGTCCGGATCGAAGGTCGACTGGATCTGGTGGATCAGGGAGGTGAACTCGACGAAGCGTCCGCGCAGGTGATAGCGCTCGATCAGCTCGGCCAGGATGGCCACCGAGAGGTGGGTCTTGCCCACGCCCGGCGGGCCCACGAAGAGGAGCCCGGACTGGCGGAAGCCGGTGCCCGTCTGGATGAACCCGTCGACGTAATCCTGGGCGGCTCCGCGGGCCTCGACGAGCTGGGGGTCCTTGCGGGAACGGGCGCTGGAGACGTGGAAATTGGTCAGCCGGCAGTGGCGATAGCGGGGGGGGATCCCCGCCGCCATGATCAGCCGGGGGACGACGTCCTTCTGGCGGCAGGAGCAGGGGCGAGCGGTGCCGGCGCGGCCGTCCGGCAGGAGAATCCAGCCCCGTCCCCCGCAGGTGGGGCAGGGCTCTTCGAGCGCTTCGGGAAGCATGCCGAATCGTAGCATGGGGGGGGCCGAACCCTCACCCCTGCCCCCCTCCCTCACCGAGAGAGGGGGGAGGGAGGCGGCTAAGTGTCGGTAAACTAGGCACTTAGACGACTCGACCCTTCGATATGTGCGGCATATGTGCGTTTTGAGGGGGAAAATCGGGACCGGCCCCCCTTGGATTAGACGCCGAGGACTACATCGCCCGAAGGGCCGTTGAAACGGCGGGGAGTTTGTCGTTTACCAGAACCTCAAGGTCCCCAAGGATAACCGCCGTCTGGTCCTCGAATAAACCGCCCTCTCGCATTTGGTCCAGTTGTGGAGACCTTGGCAGCCCGGCATGACAGATTTTTAAAACCTCAGATACTGAGTCTACGATGTTAGCCAAATGCCTACAAACTGCCTGAACCGTCGGGACCTCAAGCTTCTCTGGCGATGCCTCATCTCCTGTCAATCTCACAGAGCCTCCGTGGAAGGGTTAGTAAAGAGCTCTGGCGGTTATCACGCTTTACGCGAAGCTGACAGTATTTAACCTCCAGATTGCCGCCACACTTTGGGCATGTCATAGCCTAGGCACCAGAAACCATAAGTCCTCTGTCGTTATAAAGGCTGACCCAAAACCGGCGGCTACGACTACCCTTGCTCCTCGAAGCCAAATGAAGTCCCTTAGCAAGCCGCTCAGTCTCACAACAAAGTAAAGCGTTGCCATACCGTCGCAGCTCGGAGACTACGTCTCCCAGGAGTCGCGGACAATCGCGGAACCAAGGTGCCTCGAATGAAATGATGTTTGTGTCCCATTCGTCGCCGCCTTTGGACTTGTACACCGCCCTAAGACACCACATTTCTAGCGGGAAGGCGATCGCAGAGGATATAATCGAGTCAAACGGGACAAGAGCCACGCCTTCGATAGGGGCATTACCTTTAATTGCAGGCCAGGACGAATGAAAAAGCGAGCGGTATACCCACCGTTCAAGTGTCTCGAAGCTAGCACCCCGGCCTTCGCCTATTACGGCCACGAGATCACCCTCGTTCAATACTCCCTGGAGCCTCATTCTCAGTTGACGGAGAAGACGAGATCTCCTCCTCGGATGATCCGGCGTTAAAGCTGGAAACCGCGTAAGATTGGGCGCCAACCCGAATCGCTCCTAAAAAAGCCCCGGGAGCCAGCTTGGAAGCCGCCGGGGGCGTTGGGCACGCTACATGAGGATAGAGACGCGCGCCTTAGACTTGGAGTCGTGAGCCGTCGCTTGCTTCAACCGTTAGAGCAGTCCGAGTGGTGCGGCTCGCGGAGTAGCCCAGCCTCCCCTGCCACCTGACGCGCAATCTCGCGGCACCGTTCGCACCCGGTCAGTAGGTGTCTTACCACCTCCCTGATCTCCTCACGAGGCAAGGAACCCCCAAAAAGTCGCTCCGCCTGTTCTCTAGCGAAGTGCTCCACGGGTTGTCCTTATCCACTAAGAAGCACACACTTCACCTGTGCCGGTCGCCGCTCGGGATAATCGAATCCCATAATGTGCGTCCGGAAGGGAGAACCTCTATGCTCAGGATCGTGCT
>DASXJP010000582.1:0-25298 GCA_036497345.1 Thermoanaerobaculia bacterium | reverse complement strand
CCGCCGTGCCCGACGCCGCAGACCGTGACGAACGCATCCAACAGGCTCTTCAGCTTCTGATCGACGAGGTCCGCGAACGGATCGACCGCCATCCGCTCGGCCATCTGGTGGCCGGGCGCGGGGAGCAGATCGACCTCCGGCTCTCCCTGCCCACGGCCTTGCGCGACGGCCAGCTCGGCCGGGCGGGTCGCGACGCCGCGGAGTCCCTCCAGGAGGCGGTGCAGGCCCTGCTCCACCACAGCGCCCTGTTCCAGCCCGGGCGCGTCCTCTGCCTGCGCTGCCAGACGGCCACCTGCGAGCACTCCGCCCCCGCGGACAGCCGCCAGGTCTTCACCGGCTGGGGCCCGGCCGGGCTCCCCCGCTTCGCCGATTTCGGCCAGTGGCTCCTCCAGCGGCGCGATCCGCGGGTGGACCTCCTTTACAAAGACTCGCCGCAGCTCCTCGCCGTGGTGGTGCCGGAGGCCGAGCTGGCGGGCAACCTCATCCCCGCCTTCCGCCAGCGGGAGGACAGCTACCGCATCCACGCCCAGATCACCGCCGGCTGGTACCAGGCCCCCGATCCGGTGGGCATCCCCCACCCGTTCGCGGTCTCCCTCCAGATCGTCTCCACCCGCGCGCGGCGCAACAGCCGGCGGTTCGGCGTCAACGTGGTGGGGATCGGCCCCGATAATGAGCCGCTGGCGAGCCTCTACGACAAGATCGGCCAGATCCCGTGGGGCGAGGCCGTGCACTGGGCGCAGGGGGTGCTGATGGGGATCGAGGGGCAGATGGAACAGCAATCGCGGGTGGCGCGCACGCGCCCCGAGGCGATCGAGAAGCGCATCGAGGGGGTGGCCAACGCCGTGGCCCGGCGGCTGGAGAAGGACTGGCGGGGCAGGGAGCGCCGCACCCGCCACGGCCAGCAGCGCCACACCGAGGGGGACCGCCCCACCCGCATGGCCCTGGCCGACCTCGCCCGCGCGAGCCCGGAGAACCTCCTCTACGACACCCGCCGCGAGACCCTGGTGGTGGTGGGCGACCGCGGGCGGGCCCACGTCTTCAACCTCGCCGGGAAGCTGGTGACCTCGGTGCGCTACACCCCGGGCGTCATCGAGAAGCGGCGGCAGAACGGCGTCTGGCGCCGTGCCGGCGCCGAGGAGATCCGGAAGGTGCGGGAGCAGGTCGCGGCGGCGACGTAGACCCTCATCACCCCGGCCCTCTTCTCCCGTCCCCTCCCCCCTCCCTCACCGGGAGAAGAGGGAGAAAAATCCTTCGGGGTTTCTCATCGGATTCTTCTTCGGCTCCTTTTTCCCCTCTCCCGGTGAGGGAGGGGGGAGGGGACGGGAGAGGGGTAGGGGTGAGGGTTTAGCAGCGGATACGGGTTCGTGGCCGGCCCCCGGACGTAGATCCCGTAGTGCAGGTGGGTCGGCGTCCCCTTGGCGTTCCCGGTGTCGCCCACGTAGCCGAGCACCGTCCCCACCTCCACCCAGTCGCCGAAACCGACCGTGGACCAGGCGTCCAGGTGGGCGTAGTAGTGGTACCAGCCGGCGGGACCGATCACCCCCACCACCTGCCCGCCCAGCCGGTTCAGCCCCTTGCGCACCACCACGCCGTGGGTGGAGGCGATCACCGGCGTGCCGCGGGGGGCGAAGATGTCGATCCCCTCGTGGGTGCGGCCTTCACTCCGGGCGGCGCCCCAGGTATCGGCGAGCTGTGAGGGCTCGATCCCCTGGACCGGCACGGGGAGCGAGGTGGGGGCCGGCTCGCGGTAGAGCCGGACGATCCACAGCAGGCTCTTCAGGCGCGGCAAGGCCCAGATCAGCAGGAGGATGAAGAGCGCCAGGGCGAGCAGGCGTAGGAGGAGACGGCGGCGGCTCATCGCGATACTTTGGCAGATCTGTGCTCCCGGCGCCCCGCCCCCGGCCGGGCCGGCCCGACCCGGGGGCGCCAAATCTGACAAAATCAGGTGATGCTCATCCGGCACGCCCTCCTGCTCCTCCTCCTCGCCCTCGCCGCTCCGCCCCTCTCGCTGCCGGGGACCCCGTATCCCACCCCGACGGGGGACGTCTGGGTGGAGACCGCCTCGCCGGAAGCCGGCAAGCCGCGGGAGGGGGTAGGGCGGGGGGTGATCGAGGCGCCGCCGGAGCGGGTCTTCCGGGCGCTCGTCGACTACGGCCACTGGAGCGAGTTCATGCCCTTCCTGCAGAAGTCGGCCGCCTCAGCGCAGGCGGACGGCTCGACGGTGGCCGAGCACGTGATGAAGCTCCCGGCCCCCACGGGCGAGCGCCACTACCGGGTGCGCTTCCGGCAGCGGTCCGCGGGAGGGACCTGGTGGATCGACTGGGCGTACGTGCCGCGCTCGGGCAACGTCAAGGCCCACCACGGCTCCTGGACGCTGACCGCCCTCGCGCCCGGCCGCACCCTGGCCGTGCTGCGCCTCTACACCGATCCCGGCGGCCTCACGCCGCAGTGGGCGGTCGAGCGCGGCACCACGGAGACGCTCCCCTGGATCTTCCACGGCCTGCGGCAGCAGGTCCGGCGGTCGCGCTACGACGGCCCGTGAGCTGCTAGAATTACTCCCCGTCTCAGCTCCAATCTCGGATCTCGAGGGGTCTATGCGCGAGAAGAAGAACGTCCTTCCCCTGGAAGCCCATCTGGGCACCGAGCTCCAGCGCCGCTCCACGGAGCTGACCCGCGCCTGGCTCGACCGCCTCCTCGAACGGCTGGATGTCCATCCGCGCCGGATCTTCCCCGCCGACGCCCTGCTCAACCGGATGCCCGAGGTCCTGGGCTCGATCTCGGACTACCTCAGCTCGGACGGCGACGTGGCGGCCGAGCGGCTCGTCCAGGACGAGTTCGCCAAGCTGGCGCGGCTCCGCCGCGAGCAGGGGTACGACATCGACGAGATCCTGGCCGAATTCGAGATCCTGGGCGAGATCCTCTACAAGGCGCTGCGCGAGGACGCCCGCGGCTTCCGCCGCAAGGTGCCGCCGGACTACGCCATCGAGGTCGCCGAGCGGCTCCACCGGGCGCTGACCTCGATCACCACGATCACCGCCACCACCTTCCGCGAGGAGGGGTTCCGGGACCGCCGCGAGCGCGCCCGCCTGCTCGGCGGCTTCGGCCGCGACCTGGCGCACGAGCTGCGCAACCGGCTGGCCACGGCGGAGATCTCCATCCAGTTGCTGGCCAACGAGAGCTCCGACGACGCCACGCGGGAGAAGGCGCTGCGCACGCTCCAGCAGACGCTGCGCCGCCTCAAGGGGGTGGCCGACGACGTCCAGTCGCTGGCGATCGCCCAGGGGAGCGAGGAGACGGCGCAGGGCCGGCGGCTGTCGCTGCGCCCGCTGATCGTCGAGACGGTCGAGGAGCTGCAGACCCTGGCGGCAGAGCGGGGGGTGCGCATCGAGGTCCAGGAGCCGATCCCCGACGTCCAGGTGGATGCCACGCGGGTCGAGCTGGCGCTGATCAACCTGGTGGGCAACGCGGTCAAGTACTCCGATCCGGCCGAGGCGGACCGCTGGGTGCGCATCGGCGTGCAGCGGGAGGACGGAGGGTACTGGCGGATCTCGGTGGCGGACAACGGCCTGGGCATCCCCGAGGAGATGCAAGGCCTCATCTTCGAGCAGTTCGTCCGCGCCCACCCCGAGGTGGCGGACGGCACCGGCCTGGGGCTCGCCATCGTCCAGGCCGCCGTCGAGCAGATCGGCGGCCGCGTCTGGCTGGAGAGCGCCCCCGGCGCCGGCACCACCTTCCACCTCACGGTGGTGGACCCCCCGGCGGCGCGGGAGGGGTAGGGCGCCACCATCTTCATGGATCTTGCATACCACCTCTCCGGGGGGTTGCTTTACCTCCGGTTTGGGCGCATCGTGAAAGCACATTTTTGGAAGGAGCAACCTGATGAGCAGGTCCGAGCTGAGCCGCTTCCTGGAAGCCTTACGGAACGATCCCCGCTTGCTGGACGAGTCTCGGACCCATCTCCGTGACCCGGCCTCCGCGCTCCGCTGGGCGCACGGCATGGGATATCTTCTCACCCCGGCGGACGTCCAGGAGCTGCTGGACAGCGACCTGGAGCTCTCGGACGACGACCTCGACCAGGCCGCCGGGGGCGACAACTGGCCACCCGCCTAGGGGACGTACGGACCGGAGATCCGCGCGGCTGTGGCGTTGACCGCCGAGCATTGGCTGGAGGTCCTCGCGACCCGGCTGGTCGAGCCGCTCTTCGAGCCTGAAACCGTCAGGCGACTGCACCGGCTCGCCGTGACGCTGCCTGGCGAATGCCAGGGGACTCTCGAGACGCGGCTCGCCCCGGGGGCCGCTCCGGTCGACCTGTCCCTGCGCCTGCGCGCGGCTGACGAAGCCCGCGACATGGCGGTGCGCCTCCCCTCCATGAAGGGATTCCTCCTGCGCTGGGCTGAGGGTGCGCTCGCGCCCGTCCGTTCCGTCTGGCTGGAATTCGATCTCGACCGGGAGCCGGACGGAGCAGGCTCTCCAGCCCCCGTGGTCTGCGCGAAGCTCCCCCGAGAGACCGACCCGGGCTGGCTCACCGGCACGCTCCTCCCCGCTCTCCAGGGTCGGCCGCTTCCCGCCGGCCAGCGCGCGTCGATTCTCTCCTGCCTCGATGCCCTGCCGGCCGCGGCCAGCCTTCTCTACGTCTTCAGCCTGCGCTCCCGGGGAAGCGACGCGATCCGGCTGGAGATCTTCGGCCTGGAGCCGGCCGCGATGCTCACCTATCTCCGGAGCCTGGCCCCGGAGATGGTCCCCGCGGTCGAGGAGGTCTCCATGATCTTCGCAGGGGTCGAGAGGCTCCATCTCTCGTTCGACGTGACGGACGCGATCCTGCCGCGGATCGGCATCGAGGGCTCCTTCCCCCGCCAGCCCTCGCGGGAGCCGCGCTGGGGAGCCCTTTTCGAAAGCCTGGTGCGGCGGGGGCTCTGCTCGCCGGAGAAGCGGGACGCCGCGCTCGCCTGGCCGGGGTACGACACCTTCTGGACGGCTCCGGAGCGGTGGCCGGTCGATGCGATCGGCCCCAGGGGCTTCTGCGTCCGCGCCCTCAGCCACCTCAAGGTCGTCTGCCGCCCGGACCGCGAGCCCGAGGCGAAGGCCTATCTCACTTTCGGCGTCCCCGATCTCTCCAACGAGGGCGCCACGGCGAGCTCCGCGGCGAGCCGCTCGGCCTTCTCCACATAGGCGGGGAGCCGCAGCCCGGTGAAGATCCGGCGGGCCTCTCCGAGCTCCGCCCCGGCCTCCGCCGATCCGGCGCCGGCCAGGCGGGCCAGGTCGAGCCGGGTGCGGCCGGCCTCGAAGGGGGCCTGGATCGAAAGGAAGCTCTCCAGGGCCTCCCGGAGCCAGATCGACGCCGCCTCGGGGTTGCCCTCCGCCTGGGCGATGCGCCCCAGCGCCCGCTGGGCCATGCCGCTCCCGTACCGGAACCGGACCCCCTCGGTGACCGCCAGCGCCTCGTGGGCGAAGTCCCGGGCCTCGTCGGGCCGACCTGAGCGGAGATAGGCCTCGGCCAGGAAGGCGGAGAACCAGCCGAGGAGCTGCTGCATCCCGGCCCGGCGCAGCCGCTGCGTGGACTCCTCCAGAGACTCGATGGCCTGGGGGAGGTCCCCCTCCTCCAGATAGGCGTAGCCGAGGAACCCCAGGGCCGCGGCGGTGTTCAGGGGGTCCTGGGCCCGCTCGAGCCCGCCCCGGCACTCCGCGATGCCGAGCTCCCAGTCGCCCAGCGAGGCGTGGAAATAGCCGGTGCTCCAGGAGGGATCGAGGCGAGGGTCCTGGAGCGCCTTCCAGATGGCGTCGGCCCACTTCATCTTGTCGAACGCCTCGTCGAACTGCCCCAGGACGTAGTGGTGGAACCCCGCCACCCAGTAGGCCTGCCCCTGCCACCAGGGCTCGTCGCTCCGCTCGAACAGGGCGAGGGCCTCGCGGCCGTGCTCGATCCCCTCCGAGAACCGGCCCGACCAGAAGGCGTCCCGGCAGAGCACGTACCAGGCCTTCCCCTCCGTGGCCGCGTCGCCTTGCCGTTGCGCCGCCGCGATGGCGAGGCGGGCGTTGCCCGCGGCCCGCTCCTGGTCCCCCAGATAGCTGTAGGTATGGGCCAGCCAGAAGTAGAAGGGACCGGAGAGCGCCGGATCGTCCAGGCGCGTCACGAGATCCCGGTGCGCGAGGAAGATCTCCAGCGTCTCCGGGAAGCGGGCCAGCGGCAGGAGAGACTCCGCGAGCCGCAGGATCACCTCCAGGCGGCGGCGGTCCCGTTCGGCCTCGGGCAGGGCCTCGCAGTGCGCGAGGGCCTCCCGCAGGGCCTGCGCCGCCTCGGAATGGGCGTACCGCCCGGCCGCCTGCGCGGCGAGCAGGACCAGATACCGGACCGCCTTCGGCGCGTCGCCCGCCTCCGACCAGTGGTAGGCCAGGCTGTCGTAGACGTCCTCCAGACGGCCGGCATGGAGCTGCTCGAAAGCCTCTCCGGCCGCCGCGTGCAGGGTCTGGCGCCGGCTCTTCAGCAGCGTCTGGTAGACCGCCTCCTGGGTGAGCGCGTGCTTGAAGAGGTACCGCGGCTCCTCGGCCGTGGGCTCCTCATAGAGGAGCTCCCAGCGCTTGAGGTCCGCGAGGAGCGGGGTCAGGCCGTCGTCCTCCCCCCAGACCTTCGCCAGCAGAGGGAGAGCGAGCTCCCGGCCCAGGACGGAGGCCGTCTGGAGGAGCCGCTTGTGCTCTTCGGGAAGGCGGTCGATGCGGGCCATCAACACGCCCTGGACCGTGTCGGGCACGGTGACGTCCGGATGCTCCAGCACCGACCGCGCCAGCTCCTCCAGAAAGAGAGGATTGCCCTCCGCCTTGTCCAGCACGGCGCCAACCAGACCGTCCGGCGGCTCGACCCGCTGCAGGACCGCCCGCACGACCTCCCGGCTCTCCTGGTCGTTCAGACGCGAAAGGGAGATCTGGGTGGCATAGGACTTCTCGAGCCAGGGCGGACGGTATCCGGAGCGATAGGTCACGAGGAGCAGCATGTGGGAGGCGACCAGCCCCTCCACCAGGAAGGCGAGGAAATCTTCCGAGGTCTTGTCCACCCAATGCAGGTCCTCGATCTCCAGGACGACGAGATTCCCCCGCCCGGAGCCCAGGATGAGCTGGCGGAGGATCCGGAAGGTCCGGGCCTGAAGCGCCTGCGGGCTCAGCTCGGCCAGCTTCTCGGTCCCCTCGCGGATCCCCAGGAGCTGGAGCAGGTAGGGCAGGGCCTCCGCGGCGTCCATCCCCGCCCGTTCCAGGCTCGCGGCGACCTTGGCGGCCACGGTGGCGGGCTCGTCGGCCTCGGCGATCCCCCACTCATTGCGCAGCATGTAGAGGATGGGAAGATAGGGGACGCCGCTGGCGTAGGAGATGCACCGTCCGGCCAGGAAGAGCACAGGGCGGTCCCACAGCCGGCGGCGGAGCTCGTAGACCAGGCGGGACTTGCCCGCTCCGGCCTCGGCCGCGATGCCCACCACCTGGCCTTCGCCGCCCGCCGC
Source organism: Thermoanaerobaculia bacterium (assembly GCA_036497345.1). GTDB lineage: Bacteria > Acidobacteriota > Thermoanaerobaculia > Multivoradales > UBA5704 > DATARR01. The sequence goes on along the minus strand of DASXJP010000582.1, from coordinate 17,814 downwards.
CCGCTCCCACAGATCCTCCAGGGTCGCCATCTCCCGCCGGCGCCCCACGAACGGCGACCGCGCCATGCCGCCCAGGACCGCCTGCTCGGACTGGAGCAGGCCGAGGCTCAGCAGCCGGAACGCCTGGACGGGGGCCTCCTTCCCCTTCACCTGGAGCGGTCCGAGCGGCTCCAGGCGAGCCGAGCCGTGGAGGAACCGGCTCGTATCCTCGCTCACCAGGATGGCCCCGGGCTCGGCGAGCTGTTGCAGGCGGGCGGCAAGGTTCGTCGTGTCTCCGATCGCCGTATAGTCCCGCCGGAGCTGGTCGCCGATCCCGCCCACCACCACCCAGCCGGTGTTGATCCCCATGCGGACCTTGAGATCCAGCCCCTCTCTCCCTCCAAGCTCGACCCGGTGCTCGCCGAGGAGCTTCTGGAGCCCCAAGGCCGCGAGAGCCGCCCGGCGGGCGTGGTCCTCGTGCGCGATGGGAGCTCCGAACAGGGCCATGAAGCCGTCCCCCAGGAACTGGTTGATGGTCCCCTCGTAGCGGTGCACCTCCGAGAGCGCCAGCTCGAAGAACCGGTTCAACAGCAGGTGCATGGTCTCCGGCCCCAGCCGCTCGGCGAGCGAGGTCGAGCCCACGAGGTCGCAGAAGAGGACGGAGACCTGCTTGCGCTCCCCCTCGAGGGCGGAGCGGGACTGGAGGATCTGGGAGGCGAGGTGGAGCGGAGTGTAACCCTGGGGAGCGGCCGGGGCGGGGGGCGGAGCCGGCTCGGGGCGCGGGGCCTCGGCCTTCGGGGCCTCCAGCGGGGAGCCGCACTCACCGCAGAACTTGAAGCCGGGGGGGCTGACGGCTCCGCACTGGGAGCAGGGGGCCTGCAGCCTGGCGCCGCACTGGCCGCAGAACTTCATGCCCGGGGGGTTTTCGAAATGGCATTGTGGGCAGCTCATGACCTTCCCGGGCGACTCGTCAGCAGTGTAACCCGCCTGGAGACGCTTGGGGGACCAGGGCCGGCCCTCGCCGGGGTCGAGCTCGTCGCGTCCCCCTCGCGGCAAGGCGCGATGAATCGCTCGACCACGCGAAAAAACCCCCGCGCCTCCGCCTCGCGCCCCCCTTCGCTTTCAAATCTCCCCTCCAGACGGAACATCACGAATGCAAAAAATCCTCTTGACACTCGGTTTAACTGCTGCTAGTCTAAACGGCTCTTATGGTTGATATTAACAAATTGATGTAGCCGGGCTCGCGGGCGATACAGCCCGGTAGCGTGCCCGCGGAGATCTGGTCAGCGATCAACTCGAGTAGCGGCGAACATGACACTCCAAGCTCAGGCATCGGCAGACGTTCGCTCCCTCCCCTTCCTGGCCGGCCGGTCCGCCGCTCCGCAAGCCTCCCAAGGCAGCAACACTCCTTTCGCGGCTCCCCGGGGAGGCTTCGCGGCATGAAGATCTGCATCCTCGGCAAGTACCCTCCGATCGAGGGGGGCGTCAGCGCCTCGACCTACTGGCTGGCGTACGGTCTCGCCGAGCGCGGGCATCAGGTCAGCGTGATCACCAACGCGGACGAGGTCGAAGAGGCGTACCGCATGCGCCTCTCCGCCGGCGACGAGCCGCTCTACGCGCCCGTCTTCCCCGCCTCGGGAGGGAGCGTCACGGTCTTCAACACCGAGCGCCCCGGCCCGCGGATGACGCACATCCCGGCCCACAATCCGTTCGCCACCAAGCTGGCTGGCCTCGCCACGCAGGTGATCCGCAGCCGCGGGTGCGACGCGCTCTTCGCCTACTACTACGAGCCGTACGCCGTCGCCGCGTACCTCGCGTCGTCGTGGACGGGCGTCCCGTGGGTGGTGCGCAACGCGGGGAGCGACCTCGATCGTCTGATGGCGGTCCCCGAGCTCGGCACCGCGTACAAGGAGATCCTCCGCGCGGCCGACGGAGTCCTCACCCGGTCTTCCGGCCTGGCCAACCGCTTCCTCGGCATGGGGGTGCGCGGCGAGCGTCTCTTCCAGACCGCGGGGTACTCGCCCCCTGCGGCGTTCTTCCATCCCGGCGCGCCGCCGCTGGACGTCAACGAGCTGCCGAAGACCCTCGCCCCGGAGCTCCCGGACGGCGGGCCCAAGGCCTTCGACCCCGCGCAGCCGACGATCGGGATCTACGGCAAGGTCGGGATCACCAAGGGCTCGTTCGACCTCCTGCACGCCCTGTCGAGCCTGCGGCAGGAGGGGCTCCGTTTCCAGTTTCTGGCGCTGACGCAGGGGCAGGGGTTCCCCGAGCTCGCGCGGGCGATTCGCGACCTGGGGCTCGACGACCGGACCTGGGCCCTCCCGTTCCTGCCCAACTGGCGGGTCCCCTCCTTCATCCGCGCCTGCACCGCCGTCTGCTTTCTTGAGCGCGACTTCCCGATCAAGATCCACTCGCCGGTGGTGGCAAGCGAGGTCTTCGCGACCGGCGGCTGCCTGATCCTCTCCGGCGAGATCGCCCGCAAGCACGCGACGGGCGAGGCTCTGGTCGACGGCGAGACCATCCTCCTGGTGGAGGATCCGAAGGACCACGCCGAGCTCGCCGGCAAGCTCCGGCGGGTCATCGAGGACCCGGCGGAGGCGGACCGCATCGGCAGGCGAGGCGTCGCCCTGGCCGGAGATCCAGGGGCTTTCGGCCGCTTCGTCGAGAGCTATGAGCAGATCCTGGCCCGCGTGGCAGGCGGCGAGCCGGAGGCGCGCACCTTCGCCGCGGGGGAGGGGGACGACGCCGGCGAGCTCCTCCGGCGGATGCCGTGGCTGACCGCGCTCCTGCCGACCGAGGCCTCCGAGCTCGCCGAGAGCTTCCAGAAGACCCTGGGCCCGGCGGACACCGGCGATCCCGTCGACGCGGGGCTCGCCTTTTGCGAGCTCCTCCGCCACCGGCTCCAGACGAACCACCTCCCGGGCGACAAGGACCTCGTCGAGGCCTGTCTGCGCTTCCAGGTCCACCGCTGGCAGGCCCAACGCGACAGCGAGGAGACCCGCCGCCAGATGCCCTTCGCGGCGTCCGACGGGCTCCGCGGCGGGCGGGTATCGAGCCCCGCGGCCGGCGCGCTCCGCCCCCTGCGCAGCCGCCATGCCGAGGTGGTCGAGCTGGGCTACGACGTGGTGCCCCTGTTCAATGGCGGCGACGCTCAGGGGGTCGAGAAGCGCCCCACGATCGTCTGCTTCCTGCGCGCCGCCAACCTGCGGCGCACCGAGCTCAAGCTCACCCCCGCGGTCCGCGAGCTCCTGGAGCTTTGCGATGGATCACGGACCACCGACCAGACGATCGAAACCCTCGCCGAGCGCCGCCAGCTGCCGCCGGCCGGTCTGCCAGAGCACCGCAAGCAGGTCCTCGCAGCGTTACAGCAGCTCTACGACCACCGGATCGTCATCTTCGCGGCTCAACCCGCGGCTGAAGAGGCTCAACCGCCCGCGAAGCGGGCATAACCGTCGTTAGGAGGAATCATGGCAGACGAGAAGAAGGAATTCGAGGTTGAAGAGCTTGACGACAAACTCGAAGACGTGTCGGGCGGCTCGTGTATCGGCTGCAACTCCTGCAAGGGGTGCTCAGGTAAGGGATGCGCTGGCTGCGGCGCGGCGGACCTCGAGCAGACAGCCTAACCAGCGTCGTGCGACCAGGTACTGAGAGCGCTCGGGCGCGGCCGCGACCAGGCGGCCGCGTCCGAGCTTCTCGACAACGTTGAGGTGCCTTCATGAGCCTTGTAGAGATGCATTCGGTCCTCGCACGCCTCTACGTGGATGGCGCGTTCCTCGAGAGCTTCTGTGCCGGGCCGGACCAGGCTCTCGCGAGATACGACCTGACGCCCCGGGAAACCGCGGCCCTCACCGGCATCGACCGCGATGCCATCCGGAAGTACGCGTCCTCTCTGCGCATGAAGACCGAGGGTCGGTTCGAGAACATGTACCGCCTCCTTCTCACGCTCGCCGCGGACGCCTTCCACAAGTACTACCTGCGCTTCTTCGAGCTGCGCACGATCCGGCCGTACGAGACCTTCGACGGTCCGATCGTCGAGCTCGGCCAGTTCCTCGAAAGCTCGTTCGCCGGCAATCCCGAGGTGCCACCCTATGCCGCCGAGCTGGCCCGGTACCAACGGCTGTTCTATCAGGCCCGGTTCGAGCCCAGGACGAGGACCGCCTCCCTGACCGAGCCAGCCGCCGTAGACGCGCTCGACGGCCGCCTGCGGCTCGCCGTCGCTCCGGGCGTGCGCGTCGAGCGATTCCAGTACGACATGGCCGCCATCGAGGCGGCTCTGCGCAAGGACGAGATACCGCAAGACGTCGAGCCGAAGGCGTGCCAGGTGGTCTTTCAGAGCCTCCCCGCGATGGGACGGGCGCGGAAGTTCCAGGTCTCGGCGTCGACCGCCGAGCTGCTCTCGCGGTGCGACGGGACCCGGGAGATCGGCGGGATCGCGGAGATCCTGGGAGCGGACCGGGAAGCGGTCCTGGAAGCGGCGGCCAAGCTCCTGCGGCTGGGCCTTCTGGAGGAGGTGGTCGCCGCATGAGCCGTTTCGAGATCCTTCAGATCGGTGAGGATGTCGAGCCCACGGCGGGCATTCCAGAGGGCTGTGAGATCTGCGGTCATTGCAGGATGCTGCGGCACACCCTCCCGGACGGCGCCCCCCTCCCCTGCGGTGGCACCGCGGGCCGGGAGCGCCGGCCACCATCCGTCCGGTCATCGGAGCAGAGAATTCAAGGAGCAAACTGATGGCAACCGCGCCAACACTCTCGTCCATACCCTTCCAGGGCTCGGGGCTGGGCTATCGCAACGAGCTGAAGAAGCACGTCTGGGAGCATCAGTCCGAGATCGACTGCCTGGAAGTGATCACCGACCGCTACATCGACGACCCCCATCTCACCTGCGAGCTCGAGGAGCTTTGCGACTCCTTCCGGGTGATCCCCCACGGCGTCCGTCTCTCGATCGGATCTCCCGACCTGGACGTCGCCTACGTGCGCGAGGTACGCCGGATCTGTGAGGTCACGAAGGCCCCCTACTACAGCGAGCATCTGTGCATGACGCGCGCTCCCGGAATCGAGATCGGCCACCTCGCGCCCTTGTGGTTCACGGAGGAGGCGCTGGCGATCACGATCGACAACGTCCAGCGGGTCCAGGACCTCCTGGACCGGCCCCTGATCCTGGAGAACACGACCTACCCGTTCGAGATCCCCGGCGGCGACATGAGCCAGACCGAGTTCTTCCACCGCCTCGTCGGCTCCACGGGATGCGGCATCCTGCTCGACATCGCCAACATCCGCATCAACGGCGCCAACCATGGGTTCGATCCCCTCCGCTTCCTGGACGACATGCCGCTGGAGCACGTGGTCCAGCTCCACATGGCCGGCGGATTCCTGGACCGCGAAGGCGAGCTGATCGATGGCCATTGCTATCCTCCCGACGAAGCGATCTGGGCCCTCCTCGGAGAGCTCGCCGCCCGCGCCCCCCACGTGCAGGGCTCGATCCTCGAGCACGACGCGTCGTTCCCGGACGACTTCTCCGTTCTCCTGAGCACCGTCACCCGGACCCGCCAGGCGCTCGGCTGGGCACCCGCGGCCAAGCCGGTGAGCCCTCCGCCGCCGTACGCCGTTGCGGCCGTGAGCCAAGGAGAGATGCTGCCATGAGCCAGACGACCCGTGACTTCCGTTGGGAGATCCCCGAACGGCTACCCGTCATCTCCGGCGATGGCCGGCCGCAGGTGAGCGAAGCCGAGGCCCAGATCGCGGAGCAGCTCATGGAGTCGACCGGCGTCGTCCTGTTTCGGGATTTCAATATCTCGGTCGACGACTTCCGGGAGCTGACGAAACGGCTGGGCAGCTCCTTCTCCGATGAGAAATGGGCTCCGCACGCCCTCTCCCGCCGCGGGCCGCGCATCGGGCTGCACACGGAGCAGGCGTTCGTGCCGGCCATTCCGTCCGCGGTCTGGTTCTACAGCGCCAAGCCGGCGGAGCGCGGTGGCGCGACGATCATCTGCGACGGAGCGGAGGTGGTCTCCCAGCTCAGCCCGGCCTCCCGGCGGTTCTGGGAGGAGAACGAGGTCCTCTACTGGCATCGCTTCTCCGGCAAGCCGCCAGAGCCCTTCCGCCGGCTCTTGAAGGACCCGCCGGAGCTCGGGCGGAATTACCGCGATCACGAGCTGACCGTGCATGACGACTTCTACGAGACGACGTCCCTGTGCCGGCCGCTGATCTACAGCCGTGTCGGTCGCCGGCCGGTGTTCGGGAATCACATCCTCAACACCATCCAGCACGATGGTCAGGACGAGCCTCCCGAGATCGACGGCTTTCATCAAGCGCGACTGCCGACGCGGGAGCAGTTCCCCCGGGAATTGATCGACGAGCTGGTCGGCATCACCTCGCGGTTGTGCCTCAAGTGCAAGCTCGGACAGAATGAGATGGTGTGGATCGACAACACCCGCTTCCTGCATGGACGCGACCCCTTCGAGGGATCGCGGCAGATGCTCGCGCTGAAAGCGTTCTACGCCGATCAATGGCCGCCGGGATACAATCCGGCCGACTTCACGTCGCACACGGTCGGAGCCCCCACGGCGTCCCGATGAGCCACCGGCCGGCAACCTCCACGGGGCGGCTCGGGACGTCCCCGCGCGGAGAAGCGTAGATGTGCGGCATCGCCGGCTCGCTCGGAGAAGGTGACGGCAGCCGCATGCGGCGGATGACCGGCGCCCTGGTCCACCGTGGCCCCGACAGCTCGGGCTACCACAGCCGGGGAGAGCTTCACCTGGGAGCCCGCCGCCTCAGCATCGTCGGCATCGCATCCGGCGACCAGCCGATCTACAACGAGGCCGGCGACAAGGCGATCGTCTTCAACGGCGAGATCTACAACTACCGGCAGCTTCAGAAGCTGTTGCGGGAGAAGGGCCACAAGCTGGCCACCGCGACCGACTCCGAGGTGGTGCTCCACCTCTACGAGGAGTACGGCCGCGACTGTGTCCAGCACCTGCGGGGGATGTTCGCCTTCGCCATCGACGACGGCGGGGCGCTCTTCCTCGCCCGCGACCGTCTCGGCATCAAGCCCCTGTATTACGCCCATCTCGCCGACCGCGGGCTCTTCCTCTTCGCCTCCGAGATCAAGGCGCTGCTGCGCTGCCCAGAGGTGAGCACGGCGCTCGACTTCGAGTCGGTCCTCGACTCGGTGATCTGCTCGTACCCCGTCGGCTCCCGGACCCTGTTCGAGGACGTCCGGTGCCTCGACCCGGGTTGTGCTCTGGAAGTGAGCAAGGCCGGCGGCAGACTCGAGATCAGGCAGCGGCGGTACTACGAGCCGCGGATCGAGCCCGACCCGTCCATCACCACCTTCGAGGAGGCCGAGGCGAGCCTGTACGAGCTTCTGCGGGAGACCGTGCAAGGCCATCTTTCCGGAGACGTGGAGGTCGGCCTGCTGCTCTCTGGAGGGCTCGACTCCAGCCTGCTCGCCGCCCTGATGGCCGAGTGTCTCCAGGAGCCGTTCGCGGCCTATACGATCGCTACCGAGGAGAGCTCCCCCGATCTGGCCAGCGCGCGGGAGGTCGCCGCGAGACTGGGGTTGCGACACGAGGTCCTGATCCCGACCTTCGAGGAGTACCTCGCCGCCATCCCGGACTGGCTGGCGCTCCGGGAGACGGCGTTGCCGAGCCTCAGCGGGCTCTCCGCGTTGCTGTTGAGCCGCAGGATCGCGCAGCGGCTGAAGGTCTGTATCTCGGGGGACGGCAGCGACGAGATCTTCGGCGGCTACGCCGAGTTCTACGGAGAGGTGGAGGGGCTCAGGCGGCTGCGCCGTAATCTGTCCCGCTTCCGCGCCCTGGGATACCGGCCCAGCGCCGAGGTGAGCGAGATGATCGGGCGCCTGTTCGCGGAGCCGGACCAGGGCTCCGACGCTTTTCTGCTGGGCCTCTTTCGCTACAATCAGGGGGACGTGCTGGTTCGCCAGCACCTGGACTTTCAGGACGGGGTCGGCATGGCGGCCAGCCTCGAGATCCGGGTCCCCTTCATGGACCACGTGCTCGTCGAGCTCGCCAACCGGCTGCCGCTGCGTCTCAAGGTCACCACCCCCCCACGGGTTGGAAAGTATATCTTGCGCCGGCTCATAACCCATCGCTTCGCCACGACCATCGGCGATATCGTCACCCGGCCCAAGCTCGGAATGCCCAGCGCCTGCACCCGGTACAAGGAACGGTTCGAGGCCCTCTGCAACGAGCTTCTGCCCATCGACTACCTCGGGCGGCACGAGCTCGGATGCATCTTCCCGAGCCGGGTGAGGCTGCTCCTCTTCGAGCTGTTCCAGGCGGTCTTCGTGGATTCGCGAGGCGAGGCGCCCGCGAATCTGGACGTGGTCGATTTCATCCGGAGCCGTGCCGATGCCACGCCGCCCCTGCGGGCGTCGGTCCCCGTGGCGATGGCTCCCTCCAGCACGGAAACCCGCGCATGAGCACCAGCGAGCCCAACCGTGAGGTCGAGGAGATCGAGCTCGTCACCGAGAGCGGTACGGCCTATATGCACGGCCTGCTGCCGCCCCGTTCGCCCGAGCTCCTGAGGATGGAACAGTACGCGCGCGAGAACCGGTTTCCGATCATCGGGCCGCTGGCCGGCCAATTCTGCTACCAGTTGGCCCGCATCATGGGCGCCCGGAGCATCTTCGAGATGGGCTCAGGGTACGGCTACTCCACCGCATGGTTCGCCAGGGCCGTCCAGGAGAACGGCGGCGGCCGGGTGCACCACGTGGTCTGGAACGAAGGGCTGTCGCGGCGGGCGCGCAAGCACCTCGCGCGGATGGGCCTCGGCGAGCTCGTCGAGTACCGTGTGAGCGAGGCCGTGGCGGCGCTCAAGGAGACCGACGGGGTCTTCGACATCATCTTCTGCGACATCGTCAAGGAACAGTATCCGGAGGCGCTCCCCGTGATCGCCGAGAAGCTGCGGCCGGGCGGCGTTCTGATCGCGGACAACGCCTGGTGGTTCGGACGGGTCGTGCACGAGACCGATCAGTCGCCGCCGACGGTGGGGATGCGCATCTTCACCCAACAGCTGGTGAAAGACCCGCGTTGGATCGTCACCTTCGTGCCAATGCGCGACGGCCTGCTGGTAGCCTACCGGAACGGCCAGGAGCCGGAGCCGCAATGAAGCCGCGCCCGGTACGCCCGCAGCGTGGGCGCGCCGCCGGTTGGATCCTGCTGCTCCTCCTCGGGCTGGCGAGCGGGCTCTCCTCCGGTTGCGCTCATGCACCCGCCCCCCCACGGAGCGCCAGCGCTCGGTTGGAGCCCTCCGGGGACTGCCACCGGACCGCGTCCGAGCGCTTCGTGCTCTACAGTGACCCGTGGGTCAACCTCCACCACTTCCTCTACCAGTGGGCTCGCAACGTCCCGCCACGGAAGCCGGGAGATCCAGAGGCCCTCGAGATACCCGAGAGCCAGCAGATCGGGGAGCTCGACGAGCGCGAGCGCGCAGCCTGGGACCGGGCGCTCCTCTTCTATCGCGAGCAACTGGCCAGCCGGGACCTCATCCACGATAGCGGCCTCATCGCTCTCAGGAATCCGCTGGCGGCGATCGCTTGCTCCGGTGGCACGCCGGACGCCATCGCCGCCGGCCTGCGCGCGGTGCTCCTCGACGCGATGCCGGTGTACCGCCGGCACTGGTGGCCCGGGCACCTCGCGCAGGACCAGGACTGGATCGAGCGGCTCCTGCCCGCGCTCAAGCCGAACGAGGCGGTCCTGGCGGGCCGCCTGGCCGACGCCTACGGCGGCCGGTGGTCGGACGAGCGCATCCGCGTCGACGTCGCGGTGTACGCGAGCTGGCAGGGCGCCTACACCACGAATGATCCCAACCAGATCACCGTGGCCAGCGATCCCAGAGTCTGGGGGGTACAGGGAGTGGACCTCGTGTTTCATGAGGTGTCACACGCATCGTTTTTCGAGCAACCGCTGCTCGGCCAGCTCAGCGCGGCCTTCCGCGCCCATGGCGCCCATCCTCCTCCGGGCCTCGCCCACGCGATCCAGTTCGTGACGGCCTCGGAGCTGGTCCGGCGCCAGCTCCACGGGGAGGATCTCCGCAAGTTCAAGCCCCTCGCCGAGATGGCCGGCCTCTTCCGCAACCCCCAGTGGGCCCGGTTCAAAAGGGTGCTCGAGGCTCACTGGGTGCCGTTCCTCGCCGGCAAGCTCGGGCGGGCCGAAGCGCTCGACCAGGTCGCGGCCGATCTCACGAAACCCGACAAGGCGAGCGAGACGAGACATGCGTATCACCTTCCTGCTGGAAACCGCGTACGCGCTCTTTGGATCGATCCAGGCGACGTTGACGACCGCCTCAGCGCTCGCCTCGCGCGGCCATGACGTCGACATCGTCTCGGTCTTTCGGGACCGCGCGATCCCCCGGCACCAGCTCGATCCGGCCGTGCCGGTCGTCTCCCTCATCGACTTGCGGCCTCCGGGTCCTGGAGCCGGGCCGGAGCCTGCCGCGGACCCGCTCGCGGAGGAGCTGGCGCAGTCGCCGTCCGCGTTCATGCCCGGGGATCAGCCGCTCCGTGCCCCCTACAGCCGGCTGACCGATCGCATTCTGGCGGAGTATCTCGCCGCATCGCCCGCGGAGGTCATCATCAGCGCCTGGCCGGCGCTGCATTATCACCTGGCCGAGCTGGCGCCCCCGTCCATCGGCACCGTCGCGCATGACCACCTGCTCTACGACTACTATCCCCCCTCCGTGCAGCCGCTCCTGCGGAAGGCCTACGCGAAGCTCGACCGCGTGGTCGCGGTGTCGGCGGCCGCCGCCGAGACCTATCGGCGGCAGCTCCCCGAGCTCGCAGCGAAAATCCACCACATCCCGAATGCGCTCCCTTCCCTGGGCCTCCCGGCGTCGACGGGGGAGGCCAGGCTGGTCCTGGCCGCCGGCCGGCTCACCCGGCAGAAGCGCTTCGATCTCCTCATCGAAGCCTTTGCCGAGGTCGCCCGCGAGCACCCGGACTGGCGGCTGAGGATCTACGGCGACGGTCCGGAGCGCGAGAAGCTGCGGGCGCTCATCCAGCGGCTCCGGCTCTACGACCATGTGTTTCTCATGGGGGTGGCCTCGCCCATGGCGGCGGAATGGGTGAAGGGGTCGATCGGGGCGCTGGCGTCGGAGGCGGAGTCGTTCGGGCTGGTGATCGCCGAAGCCATGCAGGCCGGCCTGCCGATGATCTCCACGGATTGCCCGGTGGGCCCGCGCGAGATCATCGATCACGGCGTCGACGGGTTGCTGGTGCCGACCGGCGACGTTCCGGCGATCGCCGCCGCGATCGTCCGTTTGATCGAATCTCCCGCACAGCGCCGTGCCATGGCCGCCAGCGCGGCGAAGAAGGCGGACCGCTTCTCGGCCGGACGCATCGCCGCCTTGCACGAGGAGCTGTATTCCTCGCTTCTGCAGGGCAAGGCGCGGACCAGCCGGCGCCGGGCGGCCGTCCCCTCTCCCGTACATCGCGGCCCCGCTGTGACCTGCACCTCGCGATCACCGGCCGAGCTCGAGCTCGTGGTCGAAGGGGCGGGCGGCGCGGACGAAGCGCTGTTGATCCAGACGCGGAGCGGAGAGACGCTGCGGATCGCCCGCTCGGGGATGGCCGGAGACGCCGCACGTTTCCGGATCGCCGTGGACGATCTGCCGCCCGGGGCCACGGGGACCTGGAGCCTGACGGTCGCCGGCAGAGCGCCGCATTTGAAATTCATCGACAACCGGCGGCTGGTCGCGGAGCTCGAGGCGCGATCGGGAGGAGCGGAGGCGCTGTTGCCCGTGGAGCATGACGGGGTCCTCAAGATTCACGTGCTCGCCGAGCCGCGCCGCGCCCAGTTGACGGGGGTGTGCTGGGCCGGCGAGGTCCTGTGCCTCGCCGGTGTGCTTCTCGGGGACGGCTGGTGCGACATGCGGGTGCAGATCGATGCCGCCGGCGATCCGCGGCGGCTCACCGTCGCCTGTGACAGCAGCGGCGAGAGCTTCCGGTGCCACGTCGACACGGCCTCCGCGTACGCGCTGCTAGGGGAGGGCGATGGACGCTGGAGGGTGTGGCTGGCCGACTCCGCGGAGCCCGCGCGGCGTGTCCGGATCGGCAGGATCGTCAGCGATCTGCGCGATCCCGGCGCGGTGGTGATGATGCCGGGCGCGACCCTGGCTGGAGAGGCGGTCCAGATCCACCCCCGCCTCAGTCGGACCGGGCTCCTCACGCTGGAATTGACGCGGGAGGGCGCGCGGGCCCTCTCAACCGATACCGTCTCGATACCGGCAGAAACAGACTCCGCGGGGGGTGGGCAGATATAAAGGGCTCGTCAACAGCCCATCGTCCACCAGCTTCGCGATCATCTTCCTGAGCTCCTTGTGGGGCCCGGTATCGTGAATCCCGATCACGCACCTGGGGGTGGCCCAGGCCGCGAAGCGGGAGATCTCGGCCGGCCGCAGCTCTTCCAACGAGTCGATCCACAGGAAATCGATGCCCTGATCCGGCACGTACTCGAGGCTCGGCATCTGCAGCACTTCCACCGGCAGCCCCGCGCAGCGCTGACGAGAAGACTCGACGCGCTCAGGGTCGACCTCGAGAGAGACGAGCCGGCCGCGCCCGTTGCGCGCGAGGGCCTGACCGATCAGCTCGGCGGTTTGACCAAATCCGGTCCCCGTTTCGATGGCGAGCTCCGGCTTCAACGCCCGGACGAAGGCCCCGACCAGCCGGGAGACCTCGAGCTCGGTCGAGGAGGGGCCTGGGGCCAGCCAATATTCCGGATGAGGACAATCCGGCCGGGGCAGAGTGAATTCGGATTCTCTAGGCATGGGTCGTATCCAAGGTTGAAGCGAAGGAAGCGTTTACGATATCTTACTGATAAATGTGCGGCGATGAAAGCGCAAGCCCGGAGCCAGGCCACAAGAGATCCGAGGCCATGGCGGGTACGGGGTGGCCCCGGCGGCTCTTGGCGGTGATGGCACATCCGGATGACGCCGAGCTGTGGGTGGGGGGTACGCTGGCGCTGCATGCGAGAGAGGCCGCCGCGTGCATCCTGGTTTCATCTACAGAAGAGCGGCGCAAGCGTGAGGCACGGGCAGGCGCTCGCGTGCTCGGGTGCGAGATCGTCGTGGGCGATGAGCTGTCCCGAGAGCTGATCATCGACGTGACACGCTCGTTTCAGCCGAACGCAATCGTAACCCATCACTTCGACGACACACATCCCGAGCACAGACGGACCACCGAGCTCGTCATGGAGGCGCTTCCGGCCCTGGTGATCCAGCATAATTTTCCGTCGCGGCTCTACTTCTGTGACTCTTACAATTCGATGCTCCGCAGCATGCTGTTCCCAGGATCTGTCGTGGTGGACGTCACGGAGACCTTCGAGCAAAAAATTAAAGCGCTACGCAAGCACCGCTCGCAGCCGATGGTCCGATTCGAGCCCATGGCCCGCCGCATGGCCGCCATGTGGGGCGGGCGTGCCCGGGTGGCTTGGGGAGAAGCGTTCGTCCCGTGTCCGATCCTGGGGAATATCCCGCGAGTGGGGCTGCTGTAGCCGTCCTCGGGAGAGCTGCGAGAGGCATGCTGCGGGTCGAGGAGAGCCATGACCTCTCACGCCTGGAGGCGACCCACGGCGAATGGTCGGACCTCTGCGACCGCTGCCCCTGGACGACTCCCTTCCAGCGCCCGGAGTGGCTGATCCCCTGGGGCGCCAGCTTCCAGCCCCAGGCCCCCTGGATCCTGGAGATCCGCGAGCGGGAGCGGCTGGTCGGCTTTCTCCCGCTCTTTCTCCAGGACGTCGCGGGCGCGCGGACCCTTTCGATCATGGCGTTCGGTGTCTCGGACCGGCTGGACCTGATCGCCGAGCCCGGCCGGGGCGAGGAGGCGGCCGGGGCGGTCTTCGCGTGGCTGGAGGAGCAGCGGGAGCGTTGGGACGTCTGCGACCTCGACTCCCTGCCGCTGGAGTCGCCGCTCCTCTCCTGCCCGCTCCCACTCGGATGGCGGGAAGAGATCACGCCGCGGGCGCCCTGCCCGGTGCTGTCGCTGCCCGCCACGGTCGCGGGGCTGGAGGAGGTCATCCCCGGCCGCCAGCGCTACAACCTCCGGCAGTATCGCCGCCGCGCGCTCCGCGCCGGGACCCTGGAGATCGCGGAGGCCGATGATCGGGGGGTTTCCAAAACCGCGGAGAGCTGGGAGCGAGATCCCCGCTGGAAAGAGATGCTGGTGGCCCTGGCGCACTTGCACCGGGCCCGCTGGGGCGGGGGCTCCGTGCGGTGGGCCTTCCACCGCCAGCTCATCCCCGGCTTCCTGGCCCGCGGGGCTCTGGCGATGTACGGGCTCCGCCTGGACGGCCGCCTGGCCGCGGTCCACTACGGCTTCTACGAGCAGGGGACGGCGTACTGCTACCTCCACGCCTTCGACGCCGCCTGGGAAAAGCTGAGCCCGGGGGCGCTGCTGCTCGGCGGGGTGATCGAGGCCGCGGTGGAACGGGGGGCGCGGGCCTTCGACTTCGGGCGGGGCCGCGAGACCTACAAGTATCACTGGGGGGCCCGGGACCGGGAGAGCCGGCGCCGGCAATTGAGGCCGGACCGCTGATCATGTAGACTCGGGCCGGGGTTATAGCCACGCCGGAGCAGAAGATCTTGACGACGTCGACAGCTCGGTTCACGGTGCCTCCGGAGGTGCTCTCGCAGCTCGTCGAGCAGGGCTGGCAGCGCCGGCCGCTGGTCATCAAGAACGCATTTCCGGCCGCTTTTCTCACCGAGCAGGAGGCGTTTGACGCTTGGCGTGCGTTCATCCAGACCGTCCCTGCGTCGCGCTGGGGTGACCTCGTTCGCGTCTATCGCGGGAGCGAGAGAATGCCCAACCAGGAGCAATTCCTGCCGGCGGCATCGGACGCCTCCTGGGACTCCTACCTGCGGCGCCTCCACGAGCAGAACGGGTCGCGTGAATGGGGGCTCTGCCTGACCGACCCCCAGTCCGCGAGCGCGACGGTCTTCCAGAGGTTGCTCACATTTCTCGACAGCCTGTACGGCCGGATCGGGATCCCGCGCGGCGGTTGCAATCCGGATCTCTTCATGATGAACCATGAGGTGAGCTTCTTCCGGCTCCACAAGGATGCCGAGGACGTCTTCACGTTCGTGGTCACGGGACGCCGGCGCTTCCTGCTCTGGCCCTTTGAGACGTTCTCCGGAATCGCGGGCTTGAACGCCAGCCAGAGCCGGACATCCCATCTGCTCTTCGAGGTGGACTACGACGCCTACCGCTCCCAGGCGGTGGTGTTGGAGGCTTCGGCCGGCGATCTCCTGTACTGGCCCGCCGAATGGTGGCATGTGGGCGAAAGCAATGGCGAGCTCGCGGTCACCCTTGCCGTCGGCATCATTCACCACGCGAACCCCATGGGACAGATGATCGGCGCCGCGGACCGGCTCATGCGCCGCCGCGGCGAGAGACTGCCAAGCTTGCCCTGGCAGACGGCGGACACCGCCGGACGGACCATCGCGTCCTACACCGAGTGGATGCGGGACCTGCTCGCGGATGACGGCCTGTGGACCGAGGTGCGGCGAGGCCTGCTGTCGTGGGTCACCCGCTGCGGTTTGAAGCGTGTCCCGCCACCGGTCCGGCGGAGCACACCGCTCGACGACGAGCAGTGGCTCGCGGTGACCAGTCCCTCCACGATCGCCTGCGAAGGCAATGAGGCGTCGCTCTTCTGCTCGGTCGGAGGTCATGACCTCGTGCTGACACCCGGCGCCCCGGCGATGGCGCTGCTGGAGACGCTGTCCCGAGGTGGGGCTCACCGGGTGGGCGCTCTGATCGACGACACACTGGCGCGCCAACCTGCTGCCGACCGGGAGCAGATTCGCGCTCTGCTGGAGACCATCGAGGCGTATCACGGTTTCGAACGGATCGATCCACCATGAGAAAAGGGACTGTGCTGCTGCTCTTGCTCCTCTCGGGATGCGCCGCTGTGACCCGGCCGGGCTCCCCACCGCGCAAAGGAGCTCCGGACCGGCCGGCGCAACAGCCGATCTCTCCGGGCCAGCCCGTCGCGCAGACGCAGCGGTTCTCCCTCTACAGCGATCCCTGGATCAACCTGCACCACTTCCTGTACCAGTGGGCCGCCGCCGCGCAGCAGGAAGAGGGCCCGAAGAGCGATCTTCCGGCGGTGGAGGTCCCGGAGAGGGCCGAGCTGCCGCAGCTCGCGGCGGATGAACGGCAGGCCTGGACCAACGCCGTCGACTATTACCGGCGGGAGATCATCGCGCGCGATCTGCTCTTCGACGCCGGTCTGATCGCCGCCAAGGAGAAGCTGTCGCAGGCGGCCGCGACCGGCCGGGCTTCGCTCGCCGGGCTTCCTCCGCAGTGGCGGGACGTCCTGGAAGGCGCCATGCGGGTCTACGAGAAGCGTTGGTGGCCACGGCACGACCGGGTGAACCGGGCCTGGATCCAGAGCCTGAGCCCGCAGTTGCAGACCTACGAGGGGACTCTCACCGCCGGCCTGGCGCGGGCCTTCGGGGGGACCCTGCCGGCGCAGAGGGTGCGGCTCGACGCCGCCGCCTACTCGCACAGGGTAGGGGCCTACACCACCGTCCATCCGGACCAAACCATCGTCGCCACCAGCAATCCCGCCCTCCAGGGCTTCAACGCTCTGGAGATCGTGATCCATGAATTCTCGCATCTCGACGAGCTCGAGCCCCCCGTACGCGATCTCGAGGCGCGGGCCTTCGCCCAGAGCCACGTGCCGGCACCGCGCGACTTCTGGCACGCGGTCATCTTCTACACCGCCTGCGACCTCACGCGCGAGGCCCTCCACGCCCACGGGATCGACTACCAGCAGTGCGTTGCCGACCGTGTCGATCTGCTGGGCCGCACTCCACGCTGGAAGCCGTACTGGAAGGCTTTCGATGCATCTTGGAAGCCGTTTCTGGAAGGGCGCACCGACGACAGGGAGACCGCCGCGGCCGAGGTCGCCCGCGATCTCGTGCAGAGCTCCGCCAAGCCCAGGCAGTCCGGCCACGGTTGAGCCCGGCCTGCCGGCAGGCCCTGCCGGGAGCAGGGCCTGCGAGCGATTCCTCACCCGCGAATCAGCTCCCCGGGCTCACAGTGCCAGGCGCGCAGGACGTGGAGTTGCATGCGCTCCCACAGGCGCCTCCGGCGTCGGCGACCCCTCCCGTCGCCTCTTCCAGACCGATGTCCTCGATCTCGAAATCACCTTGCTTCTTTTCGTCGTTGGCCGAGCGGGGCTGGTGGTCGTGTTCCGTTGCCATTTCTTCCTCCAGAGGTTGGGCGGCGGCCGGTTGGTGGCCGGAGTGTCAGCGCTCCATTCGCGAGCGGATGGCCAGGGTTGCGGCGTTGTTGGTGACCACCTCGGGACAGCGCAGGCAGGCCTGCTTGCCTTCCTGGTGCCACCAGACGCATCGGGGACGGATGTGGCAAAGGGGGAGGTCGTCGACCGCCTCGGGCGCCTTGACGACGGATTTCGCGAGATGGCAGAAACCGTTGCCGAAGTTCTTGCAGCCGCCCTCCATACATGGGGCGGCGATGCGGAAGATCTCGCTCGGATGATGCGGCGCCGCGAGCTTGAAGGTCTCCTCGGTGACGGGCTCGGGCTTGTCGAGCGGGATCAGCCTGGGATGGGCGGCGGTACCGGCGACGATGCCGAAGACCACGCCCCTGCCGGGCGTCCGGGGCGCGAAGCTGGGACAGAGGAATTGGCTTGACGCCGGCCCGCAGGCCGGCTCATTCGTCGGTTGGCGGGGAGTCGGGTGGCTTTCCTCTTCGCAGCTTGAAGACCCAGTGCTGAGCATCGACGTACTCCTTGCGCGGCTGGAGCTCCTTCACCGCGCTTGCCCGCAGCTTCGCCTGCCGTATGGCTTCTCCCTG
>DASXJP010000581.1:0-11847 GCA_036497345.1 Thermoanaerobaculia bacterium | reverse complement strand
CCACACAGGGCCGCCCCTACAAGACGTGTTGCATCTTCGCTATAATCAACACGCTTTCCATGCCGGTGTTTTTTCGTGGAGGGATGAATGGGCCATCTCCGGAAACGCGATCTCGAAATCCTGCTTGGTGATCCGCCGCCGCGGGCCAATCGGCGCCGGGGGATTCACCAAGTCCGCCATCTGGTCTCCGGCTGCACAGAGTGCGCCTCCCGGGTGTTCCATTCCACGGCCGAGGAGGAAGCCGTCTACGACGCCTGCATTGAGCGCGCGTGGCAGGCCGTCCGCGGTGAGGAGGAGCTCTGGCAAGAGGATCGGGAGAAGCGAGATCAATACCTGGCGCTCGTGCGGTCCAAGAGTTGGGACAAGCTGACCAGGAAAGAGCGCGATTCCTTCCCAGGAGGCTGGGCTGGTGTCGAGGTCCTCCTGGCGGTCTGCTTCGAGTCCCGGTACCGCGAGCCCCGGCAGATGCTGCGCCTCGCCCGCCAGGCGCGTTCCGCGGCCGAAAAGCTCGATCCCTCTCTCTATGACGGCCGCCGGCTCGCCGATCTCCAGGCCCGGACCTGGGCCGAGCTCGGCAACGCCTTGCGAGTGAACGAGCAGTTCGACAAGGTCCGGGACGCCCTCAAGCAGGCGCGCCTCCTGCTTACAGAGCAGGGTACGGGCGACCTCCTGATCCAGGCTCGCATCGACGACATCGAAGGCTCCTTCTGGAACGCCCAGCGCTATTTACGGGATGCCGAGGATCTGCTCGCCAGCGCCTACCGCAAATACCTGCGGAGTGGCGAGCGCCATCTTGCGGGACGGGTCCTCGTAACGAGGGGGCTCAACCGCATCATCGATGGTCAACCCCAGGAGGCCGTGACGGTTCTTCGCCAAGCCGTCGCTCTGCTGGACGCGGAGCGCGATCCCGAGCTTATCGAGACAGCGCAGCACAATCTCCTCTTCGCCCTCGCCGACGCCGGGGAGTACCGCGAGGCGAGCGAGCTGCTGCTCCGGAGCGGCTTGCGCCAGAAATTCGCGGACGATCCCCTGAACCTGCTGCGCCTACGCTGGGTGGAGGCGAAGATCCTCGCCGGCCACGGCCGCTTCGAGGCCGCCGAGAAGGCCCTGAGCGAGGTGCGGGCGGCGTTCCGCATGCGCCGGCTGGAGCTCGTGGCCACCATCGCCGGCCTGGATCTCGCCAAGGTCCTGTTCCAGCAGGGCAAGCTCGATCCGCTCTACCGGCTCGTGCGGGAGCTGCGCGTGGCCGCCGAAGCCCACCAACTCCCGGGCTCCGTGGGCCGGGCGCTCGCCATCCTCGAGGTGCTGTGCCAGGTCCAGAACGTGACCCTGGCGATGATGGAAGCGGTGCAGCGGTTCTTCCAGCGCCTCCAGCACAACCCGCGGCTCCCCTGGGACCCGGAGCTAATCCTGCTTCGGTAGGGCCGGCGCCGGAGGCAGGTCCGCCAGCAGCCGGGACGCCTGCTCCGGCGTGAGCAGGCCGACGCGGACCAGAAAGAGGATCCGCTCGCGGTCCGTCTCCTGGGCCGGCGTCGGTCCCAGGCCGTAGAGCCCGGCGAAGAAGTCCCGCCAGCCGATCCCCAGAGCGTCGCAGATCAGGAGGATGTGGCGGAACTGAAGGGTGATCTTGCCCTTGAGGACCTTGTTGAACACCGAGTCTCCGACGCCCATGGCCTTCTCCATGGAGCGGATGGACATCCGCCGGCTCTGGGCGAGATCCTGGAGCATCTCCACGAGACGGCGGCATTCCGCGGCGTAACGCTCGTCGTCAGGCTCTTCGGACATGACGGGGGAAGCATACAGCGGCTCGGTCCGGGCGGCGGATTTTTCCTAAATCCGCGAATACAGCGCCTCAGTAACCGCCTTGCCGGGCCGGACCTGCTGAATCCGGCGGGCGCTCAGCAGGCGGCGGAGCGCGACGGAGGCCGCCGACGGCCGGATCGGCTTCTTCAAGACGTCCTGATATCGTCGGTTGACCTCCGCGGCGATGGACCGCGCGCCGAAGGGCTCTCCGGCCGGCTGGCTCTCCACGACGCGGGCGACCAGGCTGCTCACCCTTGGCCGCGAGCCGAAGGTGGGGATCGCCTCCTCCGCCGGCGCTGGGGCCGGAGGGGGCGTCAAGGCCACCTCCGCGGCGGCCTCGGCAGCGGTCTTGAACGCCTCGAACCGCGCGAGGACCTTCTGGAGCTCGGCGTCATGAAGAGCGAGCTGCTCATGATGGTGGGCCTGCTGCTCGGCATGGAAGGCCCGACGCTCCCGCAGATGGGCGATCCGCGCCTCCAGATCGCTCAGCATCTGTGCCACGGAAAGGGCTTTGCTCATCGTCGTCTCCTCAGAATGCCGCGAATTGCTCCCTGATCCTCAGGATCGGTGGTCCCGTCGCGACACTTGGCGCCCGAGTCGAGACACTGTCTCCAGCCACCACGGCCCAGGAAGGAAAGGAAGCCATCTGCCCGGTCTAAGTCGCAACATTATCATGGAATCCCTGTCCATCCAAACCCCAAACGGGCCATTCAAAGCTCTAGACGCGGCATTTCCTCCTTCCGTCGCTCCCTGGGAGAGGAAAAATGCCCAGATCTGAGGCTATTTCACGTCATTATAGGGATAACTTGGTGCGAGCTTAGTGCCTGTCGCATCAAAATGGGGCCATCTCAAAACAATAAGAAGACAAAATGGCGCGACGTCACCTTGGGACGAGGTATTTTTGCGAGATATCGCATCATTTTGCCTGCAAGTCGAATCGTTATTTACAAAAAATGCACCGAGATAAGGAGCTTTCGCATCATTCAAGGCTTCCGACGCGGCATTTCTTCCATGGATAGGCCGGGCAAGGACCGAGTCGCGACATTTTTCGGGACGGCAGAGGCATCATTGCCAGTGCCGAATTCGACGGCGCTGATCTCTGGGCCCTCCCTCTCCACGCAGTGGAGAGGGACCGAGGGTGAGGGCAAAGATGCATGTAATCTCATGGCGGATAGCCATGGATACCCGCGAAAGCTACGACTCCGCCGCCAAGGCCTACGCCGAGCACCTCGCCGACGAGCTCGTCCACAAGCCCCTGGACCGCCATCTGCTGAATCGTTTCGCCGAAGAGACGCGGGGACAGGGCCTCGTGGCCGACTTCGGCTGCGGGCCCGGACACGTCGCCCGGTACCTGCACGAGCAGGGCGTCCAGACGATCGGCACCGACCTCTCCCCGGGCATGATCGAGGTGGCGACGAGCCTTCATCCCGGCCTCGAGCTTCGCGTGGACGACATGACGCGTCCCGATTTCGCGGACGCCAGCCTCGCGGGGATCGTATCGTTTTATTCCATCGTGCATTTCGAGGCCGTGGAGCTCGGCGCGATCTTTCAGCAGATGCGGCGGGTCCTGGCGCCCGGCGGGTTGGCGCTCGTGGCGTTTCATATCGGGGATCAGGTGGTCCACCTCGATGATCTATTCGGCGCGCCGGTCTCTCTGGACTTTCGTTTTCACAGTCCTGGCCAGATCGTCGAGGCGCTGCGACAGGCCCGTCTCACCGTCATCGAGCATACCGAGCGCGAGCCGTACGAGGGGGTGGAGTACCCGAGCCGCCGCTGCTATCTTCTCGCCAGGGCTGCTATCTACTGAAGGGAGAGATCTGTTAGACTGGTCTCCCCTGTGACCGCGAAACGAATCGCCTTCCGATTTCTGTTCCTCTATTTCCTTCTTTTCTTTCTGACGATCCCCTTCAGCGGAATTGCGGATACTCGTCTCCGCTGGTGGCTGTGCCTGGGCTCCGCGATCCTGGCCGGTGTCGCGGCGGTGGTCTCCGCGGCGCTGGAGCAGGGGAGAGACCTGGACGCGCGGCTCTATCCATGGCTCCGCCTTCTCCTCCGCTTCGCGTTGGCGGTGGTGATGATCAGCTCCGGCATCGAGCGGTTGATTCCGGTCCAGATGCCCGCCCCGGGACCGTTCGACCTGCTGCGGCGGCTGGGCGAGCTCAACGCCATGGGGCTGTTGTGGACCCTCCTCGGCGCGTCGCGGACGTTCCAGGCGTTCACCGGCGCCGCCGGGCTGGCCGGCGGCCTGCTGCTGCTCGCGCCCCGGACGACGCTGCTGGGCGCTCTGCTCTGCGGCGCCCACCTCCTGATGGCGGTGCCCTTGAGCCTGTGCTATGACCTGCCGTTCAAGCTGTACCTGTTTCATCTGTTGCTCATGTCCGTGCTGCTGATCGCTCCGGACCTGCGCCGTCTCTCTGATCTGATCCTGCTCAATCGCGCCGTGGAGCCGGCCATGGAGCCGCCGCTTTCCGCGCGCGGGCGGCTCGCGCAGGCCCTCCTGGTGCTGATCTGTCTGGGGGTGGTCGGTTGGAGCGTGCAGGACGCCGCGCGGCGATACCGGCGGCTCAACCCGCCGCGGCCGCCGCTCTACGGCGTCTGGACCGTGGAGAACGTCGCCGGCGCGAGCGCGGACGCCGGCGTGCGCCAATGGCGGTGGGTGGTCTTCGAGACCCCTGGCGCGCTCGACGCTGTCCTCAAAGTGGGGAAGCGGCAACGGCACGTGCTCGCCCTCGATCTGAAAAAGAAGACGATGATCCTCGATCACCAGACGGAGCTCAACCTTTCCGAGCCCGAAGCGGACGTGCTCGTCCTGGACGGGCTTTGGGATGGCCGTCCCACGCGGGCGAAGCTGCGCAGGATGCGCCTGACCACCCCCTGGTTCCACTGGATCTTGAGGCCTGAGCTCTATGGTGACTGAGCCCCGCGAAGAGGTCCGCTGGAGCCCGGCCACGCGCATCGCGTTCCGGTTCTTCTTCTCCTATTTCGTCCTCCTCTTCGTGAGCGAAGGCGCGTCCGGCCTCATCCCCGGCTCCCTGGTGCAGAAACATTACGCGCTCTGGCTCCCTCTCCTGCAACGGATCGCCGGCCACGTCCTCCATCTCGAGGAGAAGCTCACCCTCGAAGAGGCCGGCGTCAACAACATGGCTTTCGGCTGGACCCTGTTCCTGTGCTACATGGCGCTGACCGCCGTGGCGACGGTCCTCTGGTCCGCGCTCGACAGGAAGAGGGCCCACTACGAGCGGCTCTATTCCTGGCTCCGGCTCCTGCTGCGCCTGATCCTGGCGCCCATCCTGATCTACTACGGCGCGATCAAGGTGATCCCCGCCCAGATGATCTCCCCGCTTCCCGTGGGGGTGATGGGCATGCGGATCGGCGATCTGTTTCCGAATCATCTGCTCTGGTGGACGGTGGGAGCCTCCTCGCCTTTCGAAACCTTCATCGGCACGGCAGAGCTGGTGGGCGGCGTGCTGCTGCTCGTCCCCCGGACGGTGCTGCTGGGCGCCCTGCTGTGCGCCGGAAACATGTCTCTGGTCCTCCTGTTGAACCTGTGCTACGACGTGCCGGTGAAGCTGATGTCTCTTCACTTCCTGGTCATGGCCCTGATTCTGATCGCTCCGGACGCGCCCCGGCTGGCCGGCGTATTCTTTTTCAATCGCAAGGTGGAGCCGGTCCATATCAAGCCCCTCTTCGCGCGCAAGTGGCTCGACCGCGCCCCCCACGTGGCCCTGCTCCTCTTCGGCCTGTGGTCGATGTATGGGAGCTTCCAGCACGCCGCTGCGATGTATAAATCTTTTCATCCGCCCAGGTCACCCCTGTACGGCTTCTGGTCGGTGGAGGAGATCGCCGTCGACGGCAGGGCGGTGCCGATGCACACCGTCCCCGACCGCTGGCGGTGGGTGATGATCTTGAAACCCGGCAGCCTCAGCGTCCAGCGCATGGACGGATCGTGGACCGGCTATAAGCTGGACCTGGACCGCAGGCTGAAGATCCTCAGGCTCTGGAAGTCCAAGAGGAATTCGGTGGGAGACAACGCGCGGAGCATCCAGGGCAGTCCGCAGGCGGAGCTCTCTTTCCAGAGGCCGGACCCCGACCTCCTGCTGCTGGAGGGGGAGCTCGACGGCCACCCCGCGCGGGCGAGGCTGCGCAAGACGGCCCTCGCCAGCGGCGGGTTCCACTGGATCGCCGAGCCGTAGGGAAAACGTCCGGCCGTGTCCCCCGCGGGCCCCGTTTTACGCATCTCTCTGTAACGGAGCCCGCATGTCTGTCGCCAAACCGTCAGGACCGAAAGGGAAACGTGCGGACGGTCATGAAGATAAGGACTCTACGCGACGCGATGAGCGCGCTCGCTTTTGCTGAAGAGGGAGAAAATATATGAATATCCGTAAAGGCTGTTTCCTTCTCGTCCTGTTGGCCGTGGTCGCGATGCAGCCCGCGCTGGCGGCGGGGTCCCACCCGGCGAAGCCTCTCTCCGGCGGGGAGGCGGCCCAACTCGTGGACCTGCCGGTGAAGGGGCTCACCGCCGAGGGGCCCACGGTCCAGACCACCCCGCGCGACGACGTGGGCTTCGACCTCAGCGAGCTCTTCTCGGCGAAGGCGTCGTGCCCCAGCGGCGGCAACGCGACCTTCACCTGGACGATCAAGGACAGCTGCGTCGACGGGTTGGGGATCTACATCCGGTTCTTCGACGAGACGAACGACATCGTCTTCCCGAACAGCTCGCAGGTCTACAGCATCGCCTCGGGGCACACCGGCGTGGTCAAGCTCTCCGTGAAGCGGGGCGCCAAGATCTGCTACGGCGCCGAGCCCTCCAACCTCCAAGACATCTACTGGGGCGTGGACGTCGACAACAGCCAGGGTTGCGCGAGCTGCTGCAACATCGTCCCCGCCACGGGGAACCTCTCCCGTTCCGTGAACCTGATCTGCGACTGACGCCTTCAGGCCCCGAACGGCGCCGGGTCCTTCCGGCGCCGCCGTTTCCCTCCCGCGAAGTGGTCCAGGCGAAATCCCATAAATGGATCTTGGGAGCCGGGGAATTCCTGGCTACTCTACATGTCAGGGAGCGCGGACGCTCCCCGGACATGCTCTCAGGAGGAAACCATGAAACCACGTTTCAGCTACGCCAGAGTCGCCCCGGGCGCCGATGAGGCCATGGACGCTCTGGAGGGATATCTGCAGAATTGCGGGCTGGAGAAAAAGCTGCTCTTTCTGATCCAACTGCGGGCCTCGCAGATCAACGGCTGCGCCTACTGCCTGGACATGCACTGGAAGGACCTGCGCGCGGCGGGGGAGGACGAGCAGCGGCTGTATTCGCTGGACGCCTGGCGCGAGTGCCCGTATTACAGCGACCGCGAGCGCGCCGCGCTGGCCTGGGCGGAGGCCGTGACGCTGATCGCGCGGGGCCACGCGCCGGACGCGGTCTACGAGGAGGCCCGGGCCCACTTCAGCGAGAAGGAGATCGCCGACCTGACCTTCGCGGTGGCCACGATCAACGCCTGGAACCGCCTGTCGATCGCCTCCCGCACCGTCCCGGGCAAGTACCAGCCGGCCGCCCTGGTCGAGGCCTGAGCGACCGGCGACGTCCCACCTTGCCCCTCGCCGCGCACCCTTTTCTTTAGAGCTGACCTCGCGCCGGCCCCGGTGGGCCGGCTGAGCCTTTCTCTTCTCGTGGAGGACAAGACCTTGCGAAGGAAGATCGTGTCTGCGGCGTTGCTGTCCGTGAGCTTGTTGGCCTTCGCCGGAGCGGCGGCGGCCCAGTACCATGGGGGACCGGTGATCATCAGCGCGAAGGTGGTCAATATCTTCTGGGGGCCGACCTTCTCCAACCCGTCCTCTCCCGACTACGTCTACGCGCAGTCGCTGGTCGCCTTCCGCAACCAGTTCGGCACCTCCCCCGAGTACAACGTGATCACGCAGTATTACCAGGTCGTCGGCGGCGTCCGGCAGTTCGTCCAACTCTCCAACCTCAGCACGGGGACGGCCGATTGGTTCGACATGTCGACGCCGCCCATCAACGTCACCGACGCCGCCATCCGGTCCAAGATCCAGGCCTATCTGGCGACCCATGCCTTCGACAACAGCACGATC
Organism: Thermoanaerobaculia bacterium; assembly: GCA_036497345.1. GTDB lineage: Bacteria > Acidobacteriota > Thermoanaerobaculia > Multivoradales > UBA5704 > DATARR01. The sequence goes on along the minus strand of DASXJP010000581.1, from coordinate 3,960 downwards.
TACGAGGTCTTCCTGCCGTCCACGTCCTATTCGTCGAGCGGCTCGAGCACCTCGTGCGGCGGTCCGAGCCTCGCCTATTGCGAATACAAGGCCACCTTCGTCAGTGGGACCTCGACGGTCAAGTACACCGTGCAACCCTACGCGAGCTGCAGCGCCTGCCAGGTCTCCGCGAGCTGGACGCCGGCGCAGAACCAGGAGCATCTGGTCTCCCATTCGACCCGCGGGACCGTGGTCAATCCTCTCGGCAACGCCTGGTACGACTCCGCCACCGGAATCGAATTCAGCGACAAGTGCGTCTGGTCGCCGACGCCGTTCCTCGACGGCGTGTACGGGTATGCTTACGAGTGGTCGCTCGCGACGAGCAAGTGCGTCAAGCGGTGAGGGAGCCGTCGCCGGTCAGGAACGTCTCCCGGAGCGTCGTGGCCTCGCCCGCCCCTGCGGGGCTGAGCCTCGTTGTGCTAGGATTCACTCAAAGAGTTGGGACGTGAGGTCGCCGGGAAGGCGTGATCTCGGCCCACTCCTCCCCTCCGGAGGCTCGCGGGCGCCTTTTTCCGGCATGTCGATCAACGGCCTGAAAGGAGGTTTCTATGAAGCGAGCTCTCTTCCTAGTCGCCGTCCTGCTGCTCATGAGCACCATGGCCTGGGCGCAGGCGGCCGGCACCGCACCGGCTCCGGTGGCGGATCCCCGCGCCGGGGGCAACTGCCAGTTGCCCGATCTCGCGGGCCTGTCGCCCGGGCAACGCGCCGCCGCGGCCCTGAGCGCGGGGCTTCAGGTGACTTACGTGGACACCACCCCCGTCCCGGCCTGCCCGGTGGCCTTCAACTGCAACAGCATCGCCAACTGTGGGGCGGGGTCGACTTGTAATGTCACCGTCCTCGGGCGTTGCTGCAGCGACGGAGGCGCCGTGCTCTGTTGCCAATTCGGTGAGATCCTCGCGCAACGATGCCCATGCAAGTGCACCTCGGGCGCGGTGTGCTCGTCGGCGTGTACCAGCAGCACCAATGTCACGGTCAGCTGCTTCCTCCCGCCTGCGAGCTGAGCACCGCAACCCAAGAAAGGAGGCTTCCCATGAAGCGAGCTCTCTTCCTCGTCGCCGTCCTGCTCCTCATGAGCAACCTGGCCTGGGCGCAGTCAGCCGGCACCGCGTCGGCTCCGGTGGCGGATCCCCGCGCCGGGGGTAACTGCCAGTTGCCCGATCTCGCGGGCCTGTCGCCCGAGCAACGCGCCGCCGCGGCCCTGAGCGCGGGGCTTCAGATGACCTTCGTGGATTCACCCGCGGTCCCGGCCTGCCCGGTGACCTTCCAATGCAACAGCATCGCCGGCTGTGCTCGCGGAATGGTGTGCTCCGCCACCGTCCTCGGGCCCTGCTGCAACTTCGGAACCGGCGTTCTCTGCTGCGCGAACGGCGGCAACCTCATCGAGGTCCAATGTCCCTGCAAGTGCACCGGCCCGCTATGCTCGGCTGCGTGTGCCTCGAGCACCAACGTCACGCTCAACTGCTCCTGAGAGTCCGACCTCAGTAACGAAGCACCAGGGGCAGGTCCGGCCGCGGATCGCGGACCTGCCCTTTGCGGCCCCCGTCGAGCCTCGGTCTCCAATGCCAGCATGTGCTAGCATTATTAGGTTTGGTAATGGAGGTGTCCCTTGGCCAGCTTGAGCATTCGCAGACTTGACGACGAGACCTATGACCGCCTCCGGGACCGCGCGAACCGCAAAGGAGTGTCGATGGAGGAGGAGGCTCGTCAGATCTTGAAACGGGCCGTCTCGCCCCCGGAGCGGCTGGGAGATCTTTTTCTGAAGGTTTTCGGCCCGCTGGGAGGCGCGGACTTGGAGATCCCCCCACGCGAGCCGCATGAGCCCATGGACTTCGAATAGCACGGGCATATCAGCATGATCATCGCCGACACCAACGTCGTGGCGGAAGTCATGAAAGCTTCGCCAACCCAGGCGGTCGTGTCCTGGTTGAACAATCAGGAGACGTCAACGCTGTTCCTGACGTCTATTACCGTCGGTGAAGTTCGCTACGGCCTGCGGATCATGCCTCAGGGAAGACGGCGCCTGCAGTTGGAACTGGGCTTCGAACGGATACTCGTTGAAGCCTTCGCGGGCCGTGTCCTGCCCTTCGACGAGGAGGCCGCCCGCCACTATGGTGAAGTGATGGGGAGGCGTAAGGAAATCGGCCGTCCGATGGGTGTGTTGGATGGTCAGATTGCTTCCATCGCCCGGGCGAACGGTTGCGCGGTCGCTACGCGGAACGTCAAGCACTTTGTCGAGTGTGGAGTAGACATCATCAATCCTTTCGGCGATTGATGCATCCCCCTCACTCGCACCTCTCCGGCCCCGGCAGCGCCTCACAGGCCTTGTGATAGGGCTCGTCGTCGCCGATATAGATTTCCCACTCGTCGCAGGTCAGATTCCGGTTGGCTCGGCGGCAGGCCTCGGCCTTGAGGAAATCGAGATCGAGGAGGGCGTCCAGGTCCCACACGAGGACGGTGTGATTCTCGCTGGCCGCGGCCAGTTGCTTTCCGTCGGGGCTGAAGGTGGCTTTGCGGACCCAGCCCTGGTCGTCCGCCAGCGAGACCAGCGGCTCGCGGCCGGCCACGTCCCAGAGGATCACGGTGCCATCCCGGCTCGTCGAGGCCAGCCGCTTGCCGTCCGGGCTGAAGGCGACGCCGTGGACCTCGCCCTGGTGCCCCTGGAGGGTGGCCAGCGGCTTGCGGCTTGCCACGTCCCACAGGATGACGGTCTGGTCCAGGCTCGCCGAGGCCAACCGTTTGCCGTCCGGGCTGAAGGCCACGCTCTCGACCCCGCCCGTGTGCCCCTGGAGCCTGGCCAGCGGCTTGCTGCCCTCCACGTCCCAGAGGATGACGGTCTGGTCCTTGCTCGCCGAGGCCAGGAGCTTGCTGTCCGGGCTGAAGACGACGTTGTTGATCTCGTCCTGGTGCTCCGAGAGGAACGTCGACGTGTGGGGGTGGCTGGCGAAGCGCCGGATCAGGCCGGACCTCACCTCCAGGGTGGGAGCGATCCGCAGCGCCTCCAGGTTGACCAGGAGCGCCGTATCGAGATCGATGTCCTGCAGCCGTTCCGCGTTGGCCATCCGGTGCGTGACCGCCGCCGCGCGCAGCAGCCGTTGGGCCTTCCACTCCGCCAACCCGGCCAGCGCGATGAGCACGACCGCCACCAGCGTTCCCGCCAGGACGAGCGCCGCGTTACGCCGGTTGCGCCGCTGCTGCGCGAGCGCTTTCTCCTCCGCCTCGCGGGCACGGCGGTGGTCACGGCTCTCCTTGACCACGCGGGTCAGCACGTCGTGGGTGAGCTCCAGCCGGCGCACGCTCTGCCGCTCGTCCACGCGCAGCAGGCGGTTGCGGGTCAGCGCGTCGATCGCCCCGGCGGTGACGCCGGGCAGGGCGAGAGAGTCCTCCAAGGCATGGCTGTCGCGGAAGCCGCGGTCAGTGATCAGCTCGTCCTCGACGAACGCCCGCGCGCGGGGATCGAGGCCGGCCATGGCGCGCTCATAGAAGCCGGAAAGGATCTCGCGGTCGGCGCCCTCCAGGAGCTCGGGCGTGATGCGGTCGAGGGGCGGCTCCGCCTGCTGGCGCTTGTGATTGAGCTCGCTGCACACCACGCTGAGCAGCGCCGATCGATCTCGATCGTGGGGAAATCGGCGGGCTCGACGGGCGGGCTGGGCTCGTTCCTCCAGGCGAGCCGGAGGATCCGCCGCGCCACGTCGTCGTCCACCAGCGCGCCGCCCGCGCGGGTGATCACCTCGTAGGCCTGGGCGCCGTTCATCGCCAGCAGGCGATAGCGGTTGTACATGAGGGAGGGGATCGCGCCCTTGAGCTCCGAGCAGCGACGTCTTGCCGAGGCCGGAGCGCCCGAACAACACCGTGAGCAGCTCGCGGCGGACCAGACGCAGGAGCTCGTCCGACTCCGCCGAGCGGCCGTGGAAGTACTCCCGG
>DASXJP010000580.1:0-15684 GCA_036497345.1 Thermoanaerobaculia bacterium | reverse complement strand
GCGCTGCCGCCCGAGCCGCCCGCGAAGCTCTTCAGCTATCCAGGGAAACGGCGCGTCTCGCCAGGGAGGTTAAGAGGGAAGGGGCGCTTAGCCGGAGATGGGTTCTCGTCGACGCGGCTCTCACCATCGGCTATCCCGGCGTTGTGGCCGGATACGGAGCCCATAGCTGGTTTGGATCGATGATCGAGGGGCAACCCTACGCCCTGCGGACACACGCCCTCTCAAAGCTGGAAGAGAAGAGAAAAAAGCTTCGGGAAACTCTCGCCAAGCGTGAGCGATCCTGAGAGCGGCGGCTCGACGAGGGGCGACGGCAGGTCGTTTCAAGGAAAACTGCCGTCGCCCCTCCGGGGCTCCTGGATTGGTGGGAGGCACCGTCTCCCTGGGGCTGACGCCCCAGGCTACATGCCTTCGCCCCTGACGGGGCGAGCTACCACAAGTGCGACTTGTCTATAAGAGGATGGCGTTAGAGGCCGGGTCAGGCTCCTCCGGGAATCTCCGACGTGCCTTCCAAGGGGTTCTCCGTGCTACGGTGGGCGCGGATTCCGAAGGAGCCCCCGCATGCCCTGGATGAAGCGCCTCGTCCCGTTCGCCTTGTGCCTGCTCTTTTTCGTCGGGCCGGCCCATCCCCAGACCGGCCCGGTCACCGCCGTGCGCTGCGGCCGCCTGATCGACGTCAAGGCGGGACGGGCCGTTCCCAACGCCGTGATCCTGATCGAGAACGGCCGGATCACGGCCGCCGGCCCGGAGCTGAAGGTGCCGTCCGGCGCGCGGGTGATCGATCTGGGGTCGGCCACCGTGCTGCCCGGGCTGATCGACGTCCACACCCACCTGCTGCTGAGCTTCGATCCGGACAACCCCGACGAGGATGGAGGCACGCTGTCCACCCTCGGCCTGGGGACGACGCGGCGGGCCCTGCTCGGCGCCGCCAACGCGCGGGAGATGTTGGAGGCGGGGTTCACCACCGTGCGCGATCTCGGCAACTCGGGGCGGAACGGCGACGTGGCCCTGCGGGACGCCATCGGCAAGGGGTGGGTTCCGGGGCCACGGATGCAGATCTCGACGCGGGCCCTTTCGCCCCTGGGAGGGCAATTCGAGCAGCTTTCGACCCAGTTTCCGGGGCTGACGGCGGACGAGTACGCCGAGGTCACCGGGGTCGAGGAGGCCCGCCGCGCCGTGCGCCAGGCCCTGGTCGACGGCGCCACCGTCATCAAGGTGATCGTCAACAACAACGCCTCGACCCTCACCCTCGACGAGATGAAGGCGATCGTGGAGGAGGCGCACCGCTCCGGGATCAAGGTGGCCGCCCACGCCATCGGCGACGAGCCGACGCGCACCGCCGCCCAGGCCGGCGTCGACTCGATCGAGCACGCCTACGTCGTGCCCGACGAGGTGCTGCGCCTGATGGCCGAGAAGAAGATCTACCTGGTCCCCACCGACTATCCGATCGACTACTTCCTCCGGCTCTCCAGGGTCCACCTCAAGACCCCGGAGGAGGAGAAGCAGGCCCGGGAGGGTCTGGAGCAGACCGTCGCGCGCTCCCGCGACCGCCTGGCTCGCGCCCTCAAGGCCGGGGTGCCGGTCGCCGCCGGCTCGGACGAGTACTTCGCCATTCCCGGCCAGACGCGGGGGGAGACCGCCAGGGAGATGTTCCGCGCCTATGCCGCGGCCGGCATGAAGCCGCTCGACATCCTGCGCGCCGCCACGATCGACGCCGCCACCCTCCTCGGCTGGGAGAAACGGCTGGGGAGCCTGGAGCCGGGAAAGTACGCCGACCTGATCGCGGTCCCCGGCGATCCGCTGGAGGACGCCGGCCAGATGGAGAAGGTCGGCTTCGTGATGAAGGGGGGCGTGGTGGTGAGGGACGCGCTGATGAAGCGGTGAAAGTAGAGCACGGCGTATCGCGATAGAATGCTCCTCGTTGCACCTGTCGGGCACGGCTGCCGGCTCCACGGAAGGGCAGGACCCATCGAGGAGGAGGAAACGCATGCGACTGGCTCTGGCCAACCTGAAGGGGGGCGTGGGGAAGACGACGACGGCGGTGAATCTGGCGGCCGCGTTCGCCCGCAGCGGGCTCTCGGCGCTGCTGATCGATCTGGACCCGCAGGCCTCGGCGACGTTCTCGCTGGGGGTCGGCCGCGATCAGGCGGAGGTCTCCACGGCGGAGGTGCTGGCGGGCAAGGCCGAGGCGGTCGAGGCCGTGCAGGAGACCCCCACCCTGGGGCTCCACCTCCTTCCGGGATCGCTGCGGCTGGCCGGCATGGAGATGTCCCTGGCCCGCAAGCAGGAGCCGGAGAAGCTCCTCAAGAAGGCCCTCGGCTCCGTCCGCCGCCGTTATGACGTGATCGTGATGGACTGCCCGCCCGGCTTCTCGATCCTCACCGTCAACGCCCTCGCCGCCGCCGAGGCCTACATCGTGCCGGTGGCCCCCCACCGGCTGGACACCGAGGCCCTGGCGAGCTTCCTGGCGCTGGTCGAGGAATCGCGCGACCGCGTCGGCCGCAAGACCGAGCTCCTCGGCATCCTCCTCACCATGGTCGACCATCGCACCCAGGTGACCGACGAGGTGGTGGCCGCCGTGCGGAAGGAGTATGGATCGCAGGTGTTCCGCACCGAGATCCCGATCAACGTCCGCCTCGCCGAGGCGCCGGTCCAGGGGCGTCCCATCTTCGACACCGAGAGCTGGTCGACCGGCGCGGCGGCGTACGGCCTCCTCGGCGGGGAGGTGCTGCGGCGGGCCCGGAAGGCCGGGTTGGTGTAGGCAGCGGAAATCAGGAAAGGTGCGATTTCGCACCTTTCCATCCACGGGCATTCCTCTACTCTCAGCGTGTCCGCGAGAGCCTGCGCTCCGGATTGAAGAGCGCGGGATGATTTTCCTTTTATTTCCTTAACATTCAGCAACCATCAGGCTCGTATCTCGTTGATCTTTCGGGCTTTGGCTCGCATTCAGGGCTCTCGCGCACCCTGACTGTTATAGCCCCCTCGCGGGCCCATCACCTGCTGTACGCGTGTCTTTCGTTTTATTAAAGCGGATTGGTTGCCGGGGACTATTTCCCTGCACAAGGAGAAGAAACGATGCACCGAGGTTACAGTAGTAGAAGGTTTTCCATGTTGGCCGCAGGCCTGATTCTCGCCGGGTTGTTGCCCGCGTCGCGGGCGCAGGCGGCAAACCGGCTGGAATGGCCGACGGTCCAGGAGCAGCTCGAGAAGAGTCAGGTGCAGGCGGGATCGGCGCTCGAGCGCCTGATCCTCAACAACCAGGACTTCAGCGTGCTGAATCCCCAGGAGGCCAACGACCACCTGCGGATTCCGCTCTGGCTGCGTGTCCTCTATCGCAAGAACCATCCGAACGACCGCTTCTCGCCGAATGATCCCACCGGCGGTTATCCGCTGGTGCTGAACGAGGTGTGGGAGTGGATGTCCACGCACCAGGATCTCCGGCCGGGCAAGCCCACACACGGCGGTCCTCCGGAGAAGGTCACGGAGAGCGGCGAGGCGCGGATCTCCGGCGCCCAGACGTCGCCGCGCAGCGAGTCCGACATCCGCGTCAACTTTCTGAATCCCCAGAAGATCATCGCCGCCTCGAACAACATCAGCTCGACCGGCCGCCAGGCGATGTTCTTCTCCTCGAACGGCGGCGCCACCTGGGGGCAGACGCTGCTCCCGCTGGTGACCGGCGACTCCTTCCATTCGGACCCGACCGTCGATTGGACGTCGGACGGCACCGCCTGGTCCACCACGATCGGCATCAACGCGGCGGGGACCGTGCTGAACATGCGGGCCTATAAGTCCACGGACGGTGGAGCGACCTGGACCTTCGACGCCACCTTCTCCGGTAGCCTGACCAACAACGACAAGCAGATGATCTGGGTGGACCACTCGGCCACCTCACCCTTCAAGGACAACCTCTACGCCATCTGGCACGCGGGGGCTCCGGCCGAGGTGGCGCGGCGCACCGGGCCAACCGGCTCGTGGCAGACGCCCGTCCGGGTCAGCGGCGCGGAGACCACCGGCACGGCGATCGGCGACGACGTGAAGACCAACAGCGCCGGCGACGTCTTCGGCTTCTTCCCGGATACCGGCAGCCGCCGTCTCAACGTCGTCAAGTCGACCAACGGCGGCGTTTCCTTCGGCACGCCGGTGCGCATCGCCACCAGCTTCGGCTCGTTCCAGTACGCCATCCCCGCGGACGCCAGCCGCCAGCCCCTGATCTACATCAGCGGCGGCGCCTACCGGACCTCCACCAAGAACAACGTCTACGCCGCCTGGAACGACCTCTCGGGCGACACCGGCTGCACCAGCGGCTCCGGCCCGGGGACCAACGCCGCCTCGACCTGCAAGAGCCGGATCTTCTTCGCCCGTTCGACCGACGGCGGCGCGACCTGGTCGGCGCCGGTCAAGGTCAACAACCAGTCCGGTCTCAACGACCAGTTCAACCAGTGGCTGGCGGTGGACGAGACCAACGGCAAGATCGCCGTCATGTATTACGACACGGTCGGGGACTCGACGCGCAAGACGACCAACGTCTACTACCAGTCGTCCACGGACGACGGCGTGACCTGGAGCACGCCGTTCAAGGTGACCACCGCCTCGACCAACGAGACCACCGCCGGCTCCGATTCCGGCAACCAGTACGGCGACTACAACTCGCTGTCCGGCTTCTCGGGCACCTTCTTCCCGTCGTGGACCGACCGCCGGAGCGGCGCTTCCGAGGAGATCTGGACGGCGGCGATCGCCGACGGCACCACGGCCACTCCCGACTTCACGATCTCGGCCTCGCCGAGCGCGAAGACGATCGCGCAGGGCAACGCGGGCACCTCGACGATCACGACGGCCGTGTCCGGCGGCTTCAACAACGCCATCTCGCTGTCGGCCTCCGGACAGCCCACCGGGGTCACGGTCGGCTTCAGTCCCAACCCAATCGCCGCGCCCGGCTCCGGCAGCTCCACGATGACGATCACCGTCGGCTCGTCCACGGCCCCGGGGACCTATACGATCACGGTCACCGGCACCGGCGGCACCACCACCCACACGACTCCGGTCACCTTGACCGTCACCACCGGCACCGTGTCGCAGCTCCTCGGCAACCCGGGATTTGAGAACGGCTCCGCGAGCCCGGCGCCCTGGGTGCCCACCGCGGGGGTGATCGACAACTCCACCGGCGAGCCGGCGCACTCCGGATCGTGGAAGGCGTGGCTCGACGGCTACGGCACCACCCATACGGATTCGGTCTACCAGGACGTGACCATTCCGTCGACCGCGACGTCGGCGACGCTCACCTTCTGGCTGCACATCGACACGGCGGAGACCACCACCGTGACGGCGTTCGACACCCTCAAGGTGCAGATCCGCAACACCTCGAACACGGTGCTGTCGACGCTCTTCACCTACTCCAACCTGGATCACAATACGGGCTTCTCGCAGAAGAGCTTCGACGTGACCTCGTTCAAGGGGCAGACGATCCGCGTCTACTTCCTGGGGGTGGAAGACAGCTCGCTGCAGACCTCGTTCGTGATCGACGACACCGCCCTCAACGTGCAGTAGCCAAAAGAAACAGGCGGGAGCAAGCCCGAAAGGGCTGTGGTAACGCTCCCGCCTGTTGATGGCCGGAAACGAGGTGGGTCATCTCGTCTCCGGCTTGACTTTAAAAGAGCGCGTGCCGGTGGACGGGTGCGAGATCGCACCTTTCCGGACCTTCTCTCCCTTTGGGTCGAGGCAGGCAGTAGCGCTCGCCGCGTCCGTGCCGGACGGCGATCAGGAGGCCGCGCCGGCGGAGGCGTCCGAGCAGGCGGGTGACCGTGGAACGCGTCGCTCCCACGGCCAGCGCCAGTTGGTGATGAGTGATCCCCACCTCGATCCGCACGCCCTCGCTCGTCGGCCGGCCGAACTGCCCGGCCAGGAGCGACAGGAGGCCGAGGAGCCTCCGCTCGAGGCTGGGGCGGGCCTGCATCGCCGCCCAGGCCTCCAGGCTCCGCAGCCGGTCCCGCAGGCGGTCGGCGAAGCCCGGCTGTAGAACGGCCTTCGACCAGGGCTGCACCCATACCACCGTCTCGGCGAGCGCGTAGATCTGCAGACAGGAGGTCTCTTTGGGGTGGCCTGCCAGCACCTCCCCGGGGCCGAGGAGCCCCAGGAGGACCTCGGCCCCGTCCTCATGGAGGACCGTCAGGGCGACTGCTCCGGAGATCACCTCCAGGACGCTCTCGGCGCCGAGCACGATCCTCTCGCCGGCCTTGTAACGACGATGCGGGCTCGCCATGGCCTCGCTCCTCCGTCAGAAGACGTAGCGGATGCGGCCCGCCACCGTGCGCGGCGGGATCACGTGGGTGCCGCCGAAAACCGACTGGAAGTTGTAGAGGCCCCTCTCGTCGAAGGCGTTCAGCAGGTCGAGCTGCACCTCGAACGGCAGCCCGTACTGCTGGAGCCGGGCGCCGAGGGAGAAATTCCAGGTGTCGCGCGGCTTGATGCGCTGCGGGTCCTCGTTGAAGCGGATATAGGGAGCGGCGTAGGCGGTGTCCGGGCTCGCCAGGACGTCCTCGATCGTGCCCGCGTCGGTCACCAGCCCGGAGTCGTAGCGCTGCGTCACTCCCACCCAGAAGCCGCTCCGCGGGATGTCCCAGAAGAGGCCGACCTGCTCCTGGATGTCCTGATCGTGGTCGATCAGGAAGGAGCCGCCGGAGAGGGTGTCGGCCGCGCTGGCGTCGAGGAAGAGGCCGCCGACGAACGGATTGATGTAGAGGGCATGGACGTGGCCGACGGAGAGATAGCCACGGAGCCCTTTCCAGGGTCCGCCGTCGAGCCGGGCGTTCCACCCCGTCAGGTCCCCGCCTTTGAAGTTGAGCGGAAAGACGATGCCGGTGTTAAAGAATTGATCCTGGTCGGCGGCGTTCACCACCGTCCGTTTCCAGTAGGAGAGGTCGAGCCGCAGGGCGCGGCCGATTCCCTGCTGGATGCCTGCGGTGTAGGCCTTGTGCCGTTCGGACGGATTGAAGAGCTGGCCCCCGCCGAGCTGGCTGTTCCCTTGTAGCTCCGGCGGCACGAGCGCGGCCGCGGCTGCGGAGGAGCCGAGCAGGATGTTCTCGTACTCCGGAGTGATGAACATCCGGTCGTAGGAGGCGCGAAGGACTGTCTTGGTGGCCGGTATGTAGTAGGCGAGGCCGATGCGCGGCTGGAACAGGCTCTCCGTCTCGAAAAGGTTGTTGTGATCGTAGCGCACGCCGGCGTTGATGGTGAGATTGCTCACCCGCAGCGTGTCCTGGATGTAGCCCGCATAGTACTGGCCCGTGCGCTCGCCCTGGAAGTCGAAGAAGGTGCCCCCCCGCGTCAGATCGTACGGAGCGACGTTAGGGTTGTAACCGTCTGCGTCGGGATCGTTGAAGCCAGGATCGGTGATGCCGAAGCGGAACGACTCGCGGATGGGGAAACGTTTGGCCTGGGCTCCCACCTTGATCTCGTTGTCGCCCGCCAGCTTCGAGAAGGAAAAATTTCCCCCCTGGTTGGCGAGCGACCGGTCCTGCTCCGCGAAGACCGGCGTGTCGTTCGGCGAGCCGGTCAGCCTCAGCTTGTTGTCGCGGCCATAGATCTGGGCGTCGAAGACCCAGCCGGCGCTGGCGACGTGCTGGTAGCCGAGGTTCAGGTTCCAGTCCTGCGAGGAGACCTGCTGGTTCTGCCCGGCTTCCTCCTGGGACGGGAGATTGGTCACGTCGCGATCGGTCTTGCCGGCGTTGCCGGTCAGCCGGAAGGAGTCGGACTGGGAGGCGGAGAGGGAGTCCCAGCGGCCGAAGATCCGCCGGGTGGTGCCGTGGTTGTGGAAGCTGTCGAAGGAGACGGGGTCGAGGAAACGGTCGGACTTCGAGGCGTCGAGGTCGAGGAAGAGGCCGGAACGGGGGCCGCCCCAGCCCGCGGCGGCCGAGCCTTCCAGCGTCGAGAAGCTCGCCGCGCCCACTCCGGCGTCGCCATGGAAGCCGTGGTGCCCGAGCGCCGAGCGGGTGGTCAGGTTGATCACGCCATTGGCCTTCTCGCCGAACTCGGCGGGGATGCCGCCGGTGACGATCTCGATCCCCTCAGCGATCGCCGGGTTGAGCGAGTTGGAGAAGGTGATCCCCACCTGATCGCCAATCGGCTGGCCGTCGATCACCAGGAGCTGCTGCGAATGGCTGCCCTGGAAGTGATAGCGACCGTTCTCGTCTTGGCTGAACCCCGGGGAGGAGAGGACGATCGACTCGAACGCCCGCGAGGCGACCGGCGCGGCGAAGCGGCGCACCAGGGACTTGTCGATATCCGTGTGGGTCGAGGATTCCTCGGTCTCCAGGGCCACGGTCTCCTTCTCCGCGGTGACCGTGGTCGAGCCGGAAAACTGGGCGTTCAGGCGCACCGTGTGCTCGACGGGAACGTTGCCGTGGACCTCGATGTCGGCGTGGTAGTCGGCGAAGCCTTCCAGCGAGGCCCGCAGGTGATAGGGGTTCTCCGGCACGTTATAGAAGAAGAACCCGCCGTCGGCGCCGGAGATGGCCTGCTGCGACGAGCCGGTGAGATCGTTGGCGAGGGTCAGGGTCACCCCGGGCAGCGGCTCGTCGCCGGGGCCCAGGACCTTGCCGCGGACCTGGCCTCCCCAGACGGCGGCCGGCAGGGCCAGCGCGAGGAGAGCGGCGAGCGCTCCGCGCGAAATTCTGCGTTGCACGTTCATCGGACCTCCAAATGCGGTAGATCCCTCCCCGCCGGGGATCTCCGGCGGGGAGGACGTTTTCCTTTCTGAATCCGCGAATGGAACGGGAGGTCAGACGGACGGCGGGGCGCGGGCGCCGCTCAGGCTGCGGATACCCTGGAGGCTGGACGGCGCGACGTCCTGGATCCCGGCGGCCCGGCGGGCCAGCGGCTCCAGCCCCCGCGCCGCGAGCATATGAGCTCCGCTCGTGCGCTGGAGATGGAGGCAGAGCGCGCAGACAGGGCGTTGCGCGTCACTGGACGCCTCGAAGTGGGCGGGCTGGCCGGGGTGCCGCGCGCTGGCGGAATAGCTCCCCTCGTGGAGATGGCCCAGAGAGTCGAGCGAGTCTCCAGGCGCGTGCAGATCCACGGCGCCCAACAGAAGGAGCGCCGCCAGCAGGCTGGCCCAGAGATTCCGCCGGGACGGCATGAACGAAAAGTCTACCAGAGCCGTCCAGGGCGGACACAGGGGGACCACGCGCGGAAGGGATCGTCGGCTCATCCGGGGAGGAACTCTCTCGCAAAGGGTGGGGATCGAGAGGTGTGATTTCGCACCTTTCCGATCCCCGCCCCTGCGAGCCCTCATTCCCTGGGTGCCGCCGCCCAGGCCTTCTGCACGTACCCCATCAGGCTCCGCATGTTGCCGGTGTCCATCCCGTGGATGGTGGTCTCCTCCTGCCACATGCGGCCGACGGACTTCGCGATGCCGGGGTCGCCGCCGGTGAATTCTTCCACCAGCTCCTTCCAGCGGCGGGCGAGGGCCTGGACCCGCTCGTCGGCGGGATCGGTCCCCTTGTCCATCTCGGCCTGGACCTTGGCCATCAGCTCCGGCCACTCGGCCTCGACCTGGTGGATGTGGCCCTCTCCCAGCATCTCCCCTCTCTGTTTGAGCTGCTCCATCTGCTCCGGCGTGTAGTACTTGCCAATCATGTTCGTCACCTCGATGATCTGGAGGAATTCCTCCGTGGGTACTTTTTGATCCGACCGCCAGCGCCGCGCGACCTGCTCCAGGCGGTCGGCTAGGCCCTGCTGGGCCGCGATCTGCTCCTTGAGATGGGCGATGTGGAGCCGCAGCACGCGGTCGGGCGTGACCTCGGGACGCTTCAGGAAATCCCGGGACTCCTCCAGGGAGAACCCGAGAGCGCGCAACGAGCGGATCTGTTGCAGCCGCGCCACGTCGACCTCGGTGTACAGCCGGTATCCGGCTTCCGAGCGGTGCGACGGCGAGAGCAGGCCGATCTCGTCATAGTGGTGGAGCGCCCGCACGGACACTCCGGTCCGTTTGGCCAGCTCGCCCACCTTCCAGGGCGGGGGCCGCATCGTCCCTCTCCTTTCCGGCCGGTCCATCCGGCCACGGAGAGAACGATAAAGCCTCACGTTGCGTGAGGGTCAAGGGGAAATTTGGGAATCCGTTGGATTGAGAGGGGTTTTGTAGGGGCGGCCCTATGTGGCCGCCCCTACAGAATTCTAGTAATCCGCGTACCCCTCGCGCGTGTGCACCCGGCCGCCGCCGCTCTTCAGGTTCACCTGGACCTTGTGCCAGCTGCCGTCCCCCTTGGAGCTCGTCGGGTAGTAGCCGAGGGCGTACTGTTGGCGCAGCTCCTGGAGGATGTTGCGGAAGGCGCCCTCCAGCTCCTCGACGCGGTTGATCTCGAGGATCCGGCCGCCGCTCTCCTTGACCGCCTTCTCCAGCTCGAGGTACTCGCGGTCGTTCCCCTTGAAGTCCCGCCAGGCGGAGGTGAACGACTGATGCTTGCCGCCGAGTTGGATCCAGTAGATCAGCGACTGGCCGGCGCGGGCCTTCCAGAGCACGTCCGCGGCGGGCAGGACACTGTGGACGTCCGAGCCGTCGGAGAAGAGCACCACCACCCGCTGCCCCTGCCGGGCGTCGAGCAGCTTGAGGGAGAGGTAGAGGAAGTCGTTGACCGCCGTGCCGCCGGCCGCCTGGGTGCTGGCGATGACGGAGTCGAGCTCACCTTTGTCCGAGGTGAAGGGGGTGAAGCGCAGCAGGCGGTCCGAGAACAGGGCGAGCATCGCCTCGTCGGACGGCTTCATGCCTTCCAGGAAGGCGCGGGTGCCGCGGCGCACGGCCTCCAGCTTCTGGCCCATGCTCTCGCTGGTGTCGAGCAGCAGGACGGCGGTCAGCGGCAGCTCGTCGCGGCCGAAGGTGACGATCTGCTGCGGCACCCCGTTGTCGAGGATCTGGAAGTCCTCCTGGCCGAGGGTGAGGTTCTTCTGCCCGTCGCGGATCACGCTGACGAACAGGGCCCGCAGCTTGAGGTTGATCTCGTCAGTGATCTGCACCGGCACCGTCACCACCACGTCGGAGGCGGTGGCGCCGGAGATGGTGTGGGCCACGGCCCGGAATTCGCGCCGGACGTTGTCGTCCCCCATGTCGAGGCTGAACCGGTAGGGGGGCTTCTGCATCGTGCCCATCAGCTTGCCGTTGACGAACAGGTCGACCCGGTCGACCTTCTCTCCCGAGGCGACGCCGACGTCCACCTGGGTCGCGCCGAAGACCGGCTGATCCGCCGTCGGGCTCTGGATGCGCACCGCGACCTGGGCGAGGGCCGCGCCCGCCAGCAGCAGCCCGCCGATCCCTGCCAGCACCGCTCTCGCGGCCCTCATCGCGCCACCCCCGTGCTCGCCTGGGCGTCGGCCTGCGGCGTGCTGAGGGCCTGCGCCAGCGTCTGGAAGCGCGACTTGGCGCTCTCGTCCAGGAAGGTGCGGGTCGAAGCGAATTCATCGACGCGCACGGCGTTGTACAGATAGCGGGCGCTGGCGACCTCGCCGGCTTTGGCGCCGGGGCTGGCGGTGGTGCTGGGCGCTTCGAGAGCCTTCTCGATCAGCGCCGTGGCCTCCCCCGCCGCGCCGCGGCGGTCGAGCACCGCGGCGAGCTGGATGCGCAGGCGCAGGTCCTCGGGGAAGCGCTCGACGGCCTGGCGCAGCACCTTCTCCGCCTCCGAGCCCTTGCCCTTGTCGCTGGCGAGGCGGGCGAGCTCCTGGTAGGCGAGCGGCGTGACCCAGGAAGGCTCCTTCTCCGTCGTCAGCCCCTCGAAGAGCTTCTGGCTCTCCGCGGTCTGGTCCTGCCGCTTGAGGTTGAGCGCCAGGCGGAGCCGCGCCTCGGCGTTGGCGGGCTCGAGGGTGAGGGCCTGCCGCAGGAGCTTGACGGCGCTCTCGGTCTGCGCGTTCTTCTCGTAGACGGTCGCGAGCGCCAGCAGGGCGGGGATGTTGTGGCCGTCCAGCTCGATCGCCTTCTGGAACATCCCGGCCGCTGGGAGCTGCTGGGCGGCCTGCAGGAGCAGCCCGCCCAGGCTGGTGAGCAGGCGGCTGGCGACGAGCGCCGCCCCCGCGGAGCCGGACTGCTCCTGGTAGAGCAGGGCGAGGTCCTTCGCCATGTTGCGGGTGTGGATCATCGCCAGGGCGTGGCCGCGTCCGCCCCGCGCCAGCAGCCGGCGGTAGGCCTCGTGGTGGAGCACCGCGATCGGCACCAGCACCTCGATGTCGGCCTGCCCGACCTGGTGGATGATCTCCTGCTCCGCCTTGAGGAGGGTCTTGTGGGTGCGGGCGTCGGTGTCCACCGCGACCGTGGTCTCGAGCTCGATCAGCTCGTCCGGCGCGCGGTCCACCTGCCCGGTGGACCAGTCGGTCAGGATCTTGCGGTAGAGCTCCTGGATCCGCTCTGGCTTGATCTCCTCTCCAGCCCGCAGCCCCAGCGTGGGACCTTGGGCCCAGGCGGCCTGGCTGGCCCACAGCCACGCCGCGGCGACGAGCCACACTAGCGGCCCGCCAAGGTGCTTCCTTTCCATTCGCGCACGCATGAGACCTCCGACATTGGAATGCCTCCGTTCTCCTCTCCGGGAGGTCCAAATCCAAACCGACAACAAATTAGAGAACATTCAATAAGAAACAGGGACCGAAACGTGAAATCCCATTATAGGTGCTCCGAGGCCAAATTTCGTGACACTCGCCGATTTTCCAGCGTGACCAACAAAAAAGGGCGGGATCTCTCCCGCCCCTTGGAACGACCGCGATGAGGCTGACCCCTCACCCGTGCTAGTGGCGGGGCTTCCGCGGCGGCTTCGGCGGCTTGGTGCCGTCGATGATCCACTTCGGCACACCGAGCGACTGCAGCAGGTTGCGCCGGGCCTCCGCGGTGAACACGATGCCGGTCAGATCCCCGGCCGGCGCGACCGCGCTCTTCGGCAGCGGGCCGAAGACGAACGGATAGAGGTCGACCTCGGGGATGCTGCCGCCGAACTGCTTGTTGATGGCGTCGATGAACTGGCTGGCGATGAAGGCGTAACCGAACGCGGTCGGATGGACGCCGTCGTAGGAGAAGACGCCGCCGGTGAGGAACGCGCTGGTGTAGTCGATGCCGCCGATCACGATGCCGTTGGTGGAGAGATTCTTCAGCAGGGCGTTGGCGTCGACCAGGGCCGCGCCCTTGTCGCTGGCCGCCTTGGCGATGATCTGGTTGTAGGCGATGACGTAGTCGTTGATCGTGGAGACCTCGGCCTTGGAGAGCACCGAGGAGTCGGACAGCGGCAGGCCGGAGCCGCCGAGCGCGGCCGGGATGCCCCGCCCCTGGGCGAGCTCCGCGGTGGCGGTGAGCAGCACGAAGTCACCCGCCTGGAGCGGACCATTGGGGCCGATCAGGGGAACCGGCTGGCCGGCGATCAGCACCGGCTGGTTGGTCGCCGGATTGACGACGAAGCGCGGGATCGTGGTCACGAACGGGATGCTGGTGACGTCCGGGATGTTGGCGATGGCCATCTTGGCGCCGGTCGAGGAGATGGCGGTGACCACCGCGGTGTAGTCGGCCTGGAACTGATCGACGGGGGTCAGCGTGACGCCGGGGATCACGATTCCCGAGGTGGCCGCGCCCAGGACGTCGTTGTTGCCGATCCAGAGGGTGACGAAGGTCGGCTTCAGCGACAGCCCCTGCTGGAGCTGGGTGAAGCCCAGCTTGCGCAGGATCAGGTCCGTGGGATCGTTGGCGCTGGTCGACATCGTCTTGGTCAGCAGGTCGTGCAGCTTGGCGCCCGGAACGGCCATGTTGTTGTAGGGGCGCTGCAGGCCCAGGTTGATCGGCTGTCCGGTTCCCGGGGTGGGGGCGATGACGAGAGGGCGCAGGCTGACCAGTTGCAGGATGCCGGGCAGGCCGGGCGGGCTGACCAGAGGCTGCTCGAAGCCGGTGGCCTTGCCGGTGGCCTGCCGGTAGATCAGGGCCGGGTAGCTGTTGGTCTGGTAGATCTGGTTGATCGAGCCGCTGGAGAAGCCGGCGGTGAGGCTGTCGCCGAGGGCGACGTAGGTCGTGAAGTTGGCGGCGCCGGTGTTCGGCTGGCCGAAGGCCGCGCCGGCTGCGAGCAAAGCGAGCGCCAGGGCGCCCGCCAGGGTCTTGAGACGATGCATCTCCGTGTCTCCTTAACCGTTAGAAGTTGAGCGTCAGCCCCAGCAGAACGGCTTGGGTCTTGTAGGTGCCGAAGAACGGTCCCTCGGTCACCCGGAAGGTGTTCGTGGTGCGCTTCTTGAAGTCGAGGTACATCAGACCCACGTCGTAGCGGAAGCCCTGGGTGTGGCCGTAGCCGACGCAGTAGCCGGTGCGGTCCGCGTCGGGGAGGAGCGGCGAGACGCCCTCCTCGGGCTGCGGGGTTTTGTCGAAGACCAGGCCGAAGCGCCACTGCGAGGACGGGCTGGTCGTCCAGCGCAGGCCGGCGCGATAGCTGAAGACGTCCTTCCACTCCTGCGGCAGGCTGGTGTCGGGCAGCGAATTGCCGGCGCCGCCGGTGAAGTCGATCGGCACCGTCTTGAAGGCGCTCCACCCCGTCCAGTTGATGTCCGTCTCCAGCAGCAGGTTGCGGGTGAGGGCGAAGGCCAGGCCGAAGCTGGCCTCGGCCGGGTAGTCGATCTTGGTCTTGACCGGCAGGGCCTTGCCGAAGGGGATCTGCGCCGCGACCGCGGCATCGAACTGGGGGAAGCCGGTCGGGATCTGCGTCACCCGGGCGTCGCCGTCATAGTCCACCTTGATCTCGCTGCGGTAGGAGAGGCCCCAGGAGAAGCTCTCGTTCCAGCGGTGCAGGATGCCGATGTTGAAGCCGTAGCTGTCCTTGGTGTAGTCCGACTTCAGGTTCAGCCGGCCGACGTCCGCGGCCATCAGGGTGAACGGGTTGATCGCCGCGATGTGCCGGTTGAGCTCCACCTTGGAGACGCGGACGATGCCGCCGATGCCCAGGCCAAAGGTCGGCGTGATCTGCCAGCCCAGGGTCGGGTTGATGTCGAACGCCTGCAGCGAGGCCTTGGTGGAGAGGAAGCGGCCGGCGAACTGGTCGGGGTTGTCCCAGGAGGTGGTGAGACCGAAGGGGGTCTCGATGCCGAGGCCGAACTTCCAGGTGCTGGTGATCGGCTGCACCCAGTAGGCGTGCGGCGGGAACTCGGAGAGGGTCTCCTGCTTGGCCGAGTAATTCGGTCCCGGGAAGGGGGCCGCGCCATCGAAGTCCGCCTTGGTGCTGCGGATCCAGGTGGCGCCCACCGAGAAGTCCCGCTTGTCGACGAACGCCAGGCCGCCGGCGTTGTAGAACAGCATCGACGGATCGTCGGCCTGCGCGGTGAAGGCCCCCGCCATGCCCAGGGCCTTGGAGCCCTGCTCGAAGATGCTGAAGCCGGCCGCGTGGAGCGGTGCCGCGGCCAGGGTGACGAGGGCGGCGACGCTCAGGGCCCTCCCCAACAAAACTCCTCGTCTATACATGGAATCTCCTCCTGTCTTGCGATACGATGAAAGACGCCTACTCCCAGAAATCTCCGATCGAGCGCCCGAGCCTAGGCTAGGAAATTCGGGCCTCAACGGGTGTTTTTCGGCTCGCCTAAACGTTAGTCGCAACGCCCTGGGGTGTCAACGACCCCAACGGGTAGGGACAAGGGGGGACAAGCTGTTAGAGTAGGGCGCCTTGGAGGTGAGCAACATGTTCGAAAACCCGGTCCATCAGG
>DASXJP010000579.1:0-16317 GCA_036497345.1 Thermoanaerobaculia bacterium | reverse complement strand
CAGGATGTTGAACAGGGTCGGGTTGTTGCTGATCGTGGTGTTGTCCGGCCGGTCGGCGTCGCCGTCACCCGCGAAGAGGAGGAGGTCCGCCGACCGGTTCGAGAAGTTGGTGCCGTGATTGAACACCACCGGATTGGTGGTGCGGTTCTCGCCGGGCGTGGGATCATCGCCATAGGCGAGATCCAGGCCGTCCTGAACGAGGATGCGGTAGGTGTTGAGATCCGTGCCGTCCTGATAGGCGACGAGCAGGCCGACGCCGTCGAGCCGCCAGAGATTGCTCGCGCCGTCGCCGTCGGAGAAGGTGAAGGACTGGGAGCCCGTGCCCGCCGCGGAGACGATGCCCGTGACGTCCGAGTAATACCCGATGTCGAGGATCGGGCCGCCGGCGCTGACCGGCTGGGTCTCCGTGCCGATCACCGTGCCGGTGAGCGGGTTGCCGTTGAAATTCATCACCTGGTCCTTGTAGGGCTGCGTGAACGGGCAGGTGGTGCCGCTGCCGTCGAGCGTGCATGGGCGCTCGCGGCCCGCCCAATACAGCAGGGCGAAGCGCACGGGACCGTTGATGTTGACCGTCAGGGTCGTCGACCCGGACCAGCCCCAGAGCCCCGTGCCGTTGTAGGACCAGTTGAGCCCCTGCTGCTGGAGATCGATGAACGGCGCGAGATGGGTGGCGTTGGCGGCTGCCGAGAAGGCCAGCAGCGCCAGGATCATGACCAACAGCTTCCGATGGAATTTCATGTCAGCTCTCCTTTTTGTCGGTAGTTCCAATCGGTTTTCTCAGTAAAAAACTACGGAACGCCTGCGGCGATCCCGCTATGGAGCTCGGCTGGAAGGGAAAGAAAGCGGTGAAACGACACCCGGCACCACCATGATGACTGCCCCCTGTTGACCTACGCGTGACTACGTGTGCCTTGAGGGCTTTTCGGCGACCGGGCGATCTCAGTTGGCGGGAGACCCCTGGCTTTGCGGCCCCGCCTCGCGGCGGGTGTGCCTTGATCCAAGCCGGCAGACCTCCAGTGCAAGAGGCAGGCCAGTATCAGGAGACGCCGCGCCGCTCCTCCCCGTCCCGTTTCCTCCCGAGGGGACCGCCAGCATTTCGAAAAATGTCTATGTAAATTCGACTTCCTCTGTGGCAGATAGGTTCTAAATAGCCTTAAGTATTGAGATATCCGGCTTTCGGGGCTCGCTTGACACATCCCCCGGACGGGCTTAGGCTCATCTGGACGTAGAAATCAAGACTCGCTCGTCGCGAGAGCCCTGCGGGAGCGTCTGAGAAGAGGAATGCGAAGCGGACCCTCGAAGCCCCAGACCCCGGAACGAGCGCCGGGCGCGGGTGCGAAGCGCGCCTGGGAACGGCCGCGCATCCTCTCGCGGGAGCCGCTCGAGGCGGTCGCCGCCGTCTGCGCCCCCTCCCCGCCCGCCAAGGGAAATCCCGGTCTCTGCCCGTCGGGACCGATCTCGTCGTAGGCCTACCGCACCACCGGCAACCGCACTCTCTCCTCCTCCCCCATCACCTGCTCCAGAGCCTCCCGCCGCTGCACCGCCGCGGGGTAGAGTCGCAGCGGGCTCCCGCCGTGGGCGGCGGCCGAGCCGGGACAGAAGTTGAGCAGGTGGCTCCCCGGCCCCTCGGCGCCGATCCTCTCCTTCACCTGGACGGTCAGCTCGCGCACCTCGGCGAGGCCGGCCGAGCCGCGCCAGATCTCGCCGATCCCTTGGGCGTGGAGATTGCCCACCGGCCGGCGCCACTGCACGCACGGATAGACGTTGCCGAAGGGATCGATGGCGATCCCCGCGGAGCCCGCGCCGCAGTGCTTGTGGACCGGCACGGGCACGGTCCCGTCGTCGCCGCCGCGCGCCACCCGCGCCTCCGGCTTCCCCTCCTCCGCCGCCCTCCCGCGCGCGAATTGCAGACGAAAGAGGCGGAGCACCCCCTCGCGGCTGGGGGCCACCTGGAGCGGCTCGCGGTCGCCGTCGTCGCGCGGCGTCACCTCGGGATCGACCTGCAACGGCAGGCCGTGCGCATCCGCGAGGTCGAGCATCCCCTCGATCTCCCCCTCGTTCCAGCGGGTGAGCGTGCTGTTGAGCTTCACCCGCAGGCCCAAGCTCCGCATCTCCCTGAGATTGGCCAGGAGGCGGTCGAAGCTCCCGGGGACGCGGGTCTGGCGGTCGTGGGTGGCCGCGGTGGCGCCGTGCAGACTGACCTCGATCAGGAAGGGATCGACCTCGTCGCGCACCCGGCGGGCGAGCTCGCCGCGCAGGGCGTGGCCGTTCGACTTGACGCGCACCACGAAGCCGAGCTCCCGCGCCCGCGCGCCCAGCGTCAGGAAGTCCGGATGGGCCAGCGGCTCGCCGCCCGAGAGGGTGAGGTTCATCACCTCCATCTCCCGCAGGTCCGCGAGGAGGCGGAAGTACTGCTCGCGGGAGAGCGGCTCGCCCTTCAAATTCAGGTCGTTGTAGCAGAAGAAACAGTCGAGGTTGCAGCGGTAGGTCAGCTCCAGGAGGACGGAGAACAGCAGGTTCTCCCGCCAGGCGGTGGCGACCGCCCGCGCCAGGCTCACGGCTCCGGTCCCCCGGCCACCGGCTCCAGCAGGCCGGCCTCGGCCAACTCGGCGGCGAAGGCGAGCACGTCGCGGGCCAGCGTGTGGGAATCCCCTTCGTACTCCTCCCTCAGGGTGTCGATCCACTCGCCCACGGAGCTCTCGCCGTCCGCCAGGTCGAGCACCGAGGCGCCGACCTCGTTGAGCACCAGCACCTCGGCCGCGGACTGGCGGAGCACCACGGCCTCCCCCTCGATCCGGCGGTAGCGCACGTCGGACCGCCTCCGGAGGACGGTTGCTGGGGTGATGGCGACCATGGGGGGTTGGAGCGGAGTATACGCCCCAGAGGGCGAGAGGAGCGAGGTTTCGGGCGGGGGGCCGCGCTATCCGACCGATCGGTCGGATCCGTCGGATCTCACCGCGCCGCCTTCAGCATCCCCCACAGCCCCCCCTCCCGCGCGAACGTCACCTCCCAGGCCGGGACCGCGCGGGCCAGCCGTTCCAGCACGCCGAGCAGCGCCTCCCGCCGGAAGGGGTCGCGGTTGACGAACGGCGCCGCTGCCACCAGGCCGGCGAGGGCCGCCGCCGGCGAGAGGGGGCGCAGGCCCTCCTCCTCCCCCTGGGCCAGCCGCAGCACGGCGCGCAGGGGCACGCTCTCCGGGCCTCCCGCGCGCTCGCCGAGGTCGCCCGTGAAGGGGAGCTTCCGCAGGCGGGCTTCCCCGTCGCGGAAGAGCACGGCGTTGAGATCGTCCGAGAGGACGGTCCCCCCCGCCGCCAGACAGAGCCGGGAAGCGGTCGTCTTCCCCGCGCCCGAGGGGCCGAGGAGGAGCCAGGCCGACTCTCCGTCGCTTAACCCCGCGCTGTGCAGCAGCGCTCCCCCCTCCTCCAGCAGACGGTAGGCGGTCAACAGGCGGAGATAGTTCTCGCAGACCGACGCCCACTCCTCCCCCTCTGTCTCCGGGGTCCAGAGCGCGCCGGCGAGCGCGGGCGTCCAGCCCAGGCGGGCCATCAGGTGGAGGCCGGCCACGCGCAGCGCGTCCGGGGCGGGGTCCAGGTCCAGCGTGTACTCCCAGCCCCGGGTGTCGATCACCAGGAAGTCGTCGGCGGGCGCACGGAAGACCGCGGTGGCGATCCCGCCGGCTTCCCGCGGCCCGCACAGGGAGCCGAAGCGCTGGCGCAGGGCCTCCTCCTGGCTGGCGGCGAGGCCGGAGAGGAGATAGGGACCGCCGGCCACGTCGAGGGCCAGCGCGCGGTCCCCCCAGGGCTCGCCGGCGCGCCGGGCCGGGAAGAGGTCGGGATGGCGGAGGAAGCCGGCGCCGAAGCTCATCGCCGGCCGAGGGCGAGGCCCAGGAAGCGCCCGGCGGCGCGCAGCCGCCCCAGGAAGGTGGGAGCGGCGCCCGCCACCCGGCCGAGCACGGCGGCGCGCGGCACGGGCGCGTCGTGCACCGGGCAGGAGTCGCCGCGGGTCACCAGGGCGAGACCGCCCGCCCAGGGGCGGTAGCCGAGGAGCCGGTGGACCAGGAGGCGGCCGTCCGCGGCGCGGAACACCACCACGTCGCCGGGGAGATAGACGCGGGCCGCGGTCACCCGCACGCGGTCGCCGTCGGCGATGCCGGGCGCCATGCAGCCGCCGCGCACCACGACCTCGACGGGCCCCTCGCGCGCCAGGCCGCGCAGGGCCTCGAAGACCTCCGGGTGGGAGTCCCGCGCGGTCATGGCGCTCCGGACGTCCCGGTGGGCAGCACGCGGATGAGCCCGGGATCGAGACGCACGGCCAGCGCGAAATTGCGCAGCGCCTCCTCCTTCCGGCCGGCCATCCACTGCGCCCGTCCGAGGTAGACATAGGCGTCCGACCTGGGCTCCAGCCGCAGCGCCTCCAGGCAGGTCTGCTCGGCCGGCTCCGGGCTGCTCAACAGGAGGTACTGGCTGCAGCGGGCGATCGGAATCCCCACCTCGGCGGGGTCGAGCGCCGCCGCCTGGCGCAGCGGCTCCAGGTTGTCCGCCACGGCACGCCGCGGAATCTGGCCGGCGTCGACCGCCCGGGCCAGCGTCTCGGCGTTGGCCAGCAGGCGGCTCGCCGTCAGGCGGTCGCGCCAGCGGACGGTCTGGCCCGCCAGCGCCAGGAGGAGCAGGACGGTGAGGACCGCCGCCAGGGTCCGCCCTCTCATGCCTCCTCCTGCCGCAACACCCAGCTCAGGAACAGCAGGGCGGGGAAGCCCACCAGGGCCGTGCGGAAGGGGAAATCGACCAGGGAGAGCACGGCGAGCGCCGCGACACCCGCCCAGGCCAGGGCCCGGTCCGCGGGCTCCCCGTCGGGATCTCCCGTTTTTTGGCGCAGGGCCCCCAGCAGCACCCACAGCCCCCAGGCGAGCGCCAGCAACCCGGGGAAACCCCACTCCGCCACCGCCTCCAGGATGTCATTGTGGGCGTTGGTGAAGACGCTCCCCTCGGTCAGCCCCGGGAAGAAGACGACGCCGCGGTCGAGCAGGGCCAGCTTGGCGGGCGCGAACTCCGCCGCATAGGCCCCCTGGCCCACGCCGGCGAGCGGATGCCGCTCGAGCATCCAGACCGCCGCGCGCCAGCCGTCGAACCGGCCGGTGAGCACCGAGTTCCAATTCCCGCGGGTCATCTCCTGCCACTTGAACACCACCCGCTCGCGCAGGGGGGCCACCCCCGCCACCAGCAGGGCCATGATCACGGCGCCGCCGGCGAAGAGGAGGGCGATCCGGCGGCGCGGCACCCGCGCCCCCCAGAGCAGCAGGCTGCCGGCCAGCAGCGCGGCCACCGCGGCCAGGGTCTGCGTCAGCAATACGGCGTAGATGGAGGCCGCCAGCGCCAGCGCCACGCCCCAGGTGCCGGGGCTCCATCCGGTCCGCCGGCGCAGGAGGTCCTGCGCCGCCAGGCAGGGGAGGACGAGAAATTCCGCCAGATCGCCGGGATTGCCGGCCAGCGACGTGATGGCGAGCCGCGAGCCCGCCTTGAGCGTCGCGAACCTCAGCGGCTGCCAGAGGCCGTGGTATTGGGCGATGCCGATCAGCGCCAGCAGGAAGGCCGGCCAGAGCAGCCCGCGCAGCAGGCGCTCCAGCCGGGAGGCCGGCAATGCCACGCTCCACCCCACCAGCGCGGCGGCGCCGATCCAGAGATCGATCAGCGCCTCGCGCGCGTGGAGCGGGTGCGACGTGGAGGCGAGCCCCAGCGTGGCCACCGCGAGCATGGGCAGCACGATCCGCACCGCGGCCGGCCGCCAGAGATCCGCCAGGCCCACCCGCTCGACCCGCGACAGCCCCCAGGCGAGACCGGCGAGCGAGGCCAGGGCCAGCCACTCGGCCGCGAAGAGCTTCGGCTGCCGGAACGACTCCTTGGCCACCGGCGCGAACACCAGCGGCGGCACCAGCACCAGCAGCCAGAGGAAGAAAACGCCGAGGCGCAGGTCCAGAGGCGGGCGACGGGCGGGGCTCACGGCGGTGGAGTATACAGAGGGGGGGACTTGGCGGAGGCGGTGTTGCCTATAGGAAGTGGCTTAAAAAAGAGGCCATCCGACCGATCCGACCGATCCGTCGGATCAGACCGATAACGCCTCAACAAGGTCTCCGTCTCGTGGATTTTCAATCCCGGGCGGGAGAGGCCGGGGTGCCTGCTCCTCAGGCGGCGAGGGGGGAAGCTCGAAGCGAAGATCGATCCGGGAAAGCTGCTCCCGCCGCTTCCGCGTGGTATCCAGGAACACCTGCTCGACCTGCGCTCCGCCCGCCGATTGCGCTCGCAGGGAGGCGTCGATCCGCGCGACCTCCCGCTTCGCCAGCTCGATACAGCGAGCGGCGGCGGCGAGCGCTTGCCTGAGCTCGGCCACGACGGTAGGGCCGTCCAGTGGCTTGGGTGCCTCATCCATATCGTTCCCCCTGCGAAACCGCCCCCCCAAAAAGTTATAGCGGATATGCAATGTGCGCGCCGGTTGGCGTCGCAGCCGGGCGCCGGTTGGCCTTCCGGAGAGCGGCGCTTTGCCGTCCGTGGTTTGTCCGTGGTCGTCCGTGCAGGTCCTTTGCTCCCTACCGCCCCCTCCGCAGCCGCGCCCACCGCGCCCCGTAGCTCCCCAGCCGCAGCAGCAGGTCGAACGGCCGGGCCAGGCGGCGGCCGAGGTAGCCGAGGCGGGTGCGGGGGCGGCCGTAGACCGCGTCGATCTGGGCGTCGGAGAGGAGGACGGCGCCGAGCACGGCGCGGGCGAGCTGCACCGGCCGCGAGCGCTCGCTCGGCTGCGGCCGGAACAGTCCCAGGCGGAGCGCGGCCGCGTACTCCGCGTCGAGGCGGCCGGCCAGGATGTGCCGCAGCAGCTCTTCCTCGGGTCCCGTCCACCCGGCGGGGTCCTCGCCGGCCGCCAGGCGCTCCAGCAGCCGGCGCACCGCCGCGATCTCCGTCTCCGACACGTCGCGCGCCACCCAGGCCTCGACGCCGTCGTGGAGGGCTCCGAGATCCTGGAGATCGGCCACCATCTTGAGCAGCGAGTAGGACGACGGCCAGTAGCCGTGCTGCCCCAGGCCGTGGACCAGGACGTGGGCGGCCAGGACCTCCGGCGCCGGCGCCGCGCAGCGACCGGGGAGGTCCGGCAGCGGGAGGAGCAGCCCGGCGCGGTCGAGCGCCTCGTAGGTGGCCGAGGCCGCGCCCGCCAGGCGGACGCCGGGGAGATGGCGGTGGATCTCGACCACCCCGCCCTGCGGTCCCTTGAGCGCCGGGAGCTGGTGCTCGGCCTCCGGCATCCCCGAGCCGTGGAATCCGGCGGCGATCAGCGCCCGCCAGAGCTCTGCCACGCGATCGGCCGGCGCCAGCAGATCGGCGTCACAGGCCTCCCGGCTGCCGGCGGCGAGGAGCCCCGTCCCCTCCAGGGCGGCGAGCTTGAGGCAGGCGAGCGGGCACCCGAGCCCCGCCGCCACCTCCGCCACCCGCCGGACCTCGCCCATCAGCCGCATCCCCACCGCCGCGGCGCGCGCCCGGTCGCGGGCGAAGCCGGCCGCGGTCTCCTCCCCCACCTCGGCCCGCAGCCGCTCCCGCCCCTGGCGGACGGCGATGCGCGCCGAGACCTCGAACCGCCGCGCCAGGGCGAGCGCCGCCGCCGGCTCCACCGGCTCCGCGAACGGCGCCCCGGCCGGGCCGAAGGCGCGCAACAGCATCCAGCGCACCTCCGGGGAGAGGGCGAGGCGAGGCGGCCGGAAGCGGAGGGCGGGGGGCATGGGGAGAAGGATACTGCTACCATCTCCCCATGCCTTCCCGATGGACCGGTCCGGTCCTGCGCGCCGCGCTCGCGCTGGCGGCGGTAGCCCTCGCCCTGGCGGCCGCGGGGAGCTACCGGGCTCTGCGGACGGTGCGCGAGGCGGCGGGCGCCGGGCTCGAGCGCGACGGGGTGACCCTGGACCCGGCGGTGCTCGGCCGCGAGCCCGATCCCGACGGGGTGCGCCTGCGCGCCGCCCGGGCGTTGCTCGCCGCCGAGCTCGAGCCGGCCCGCCGTCAGGGGCTCCCCCCCGAGCAGGCGGCGCGCGAGAGCGCGGCCCGCATGGCGGAGGCGGCCGCCACCGCCCGCGGCGTGCTGGCCCTCCGGCCGGCCTCGTGGGAGGCCGCCCTGGTGGCGGGCGCCGCCACCTATCTGGAGTGGTCGCAGGCGCGGGACCCGCGCCTGTTCACCGCCTACCGGCAGTGGGAGGCGCCGCTCGAAGCGGCCCTGCGGCTGGCCCCGGCCAAGCGGGAGCCGGTGCGCTTCCTGGCCGCCGCCTATCTGGAGATCTGGCCCGCCCTCTCGCCGCGCAAGCGACAGATCGCCCGCGGCCTGCTGGCCGAGGTCTTCCGCGATCCCGACGGCCTGGGGCCTCTCCTCTCCCCCTGGCTCGACACCGCCGCCGACCGGCGCGAGGCCTTCTCCGTGCTGCCGGACGATCCGGAGGCCTGGGAGAAGGTGGAGCGGGCCTACGCCGAACGTCGCGATCTGGCGGGATTCGCCGACGCCCGGCGGCGGCGGGAGCGGTCGCTGCTCTCGCGGCTGCGGCAGGACCTCGCGCGGGCCGACCGCCTGAACGAGCAGGGGAGCACGGAGGAGGCCCGCGGCCTCTATCTCTCGGTGGCCGGGCGGGCGCGGCCGGAGGCCCGCTACCTGGGCCTCCTCCAGAGCGCCCTCCAGCGCTGCCCGCCGGGGCCGGTGGACGCCGCCACCGCCAAGCGGCTCGCCCCCCACCTGGCGCGGGCGCTCGACCGCTGCCTCTTCGCGAGCTGCGACCTGTCGTCTGTCACCCTCAAGCGGCTCGCCCACTTCGTGCGCGACCAGGAGCCCTCGCAGGCGGCGCTGGCCGCGCTGTTCGCCGGCGACCTGACGCGCGCGGCCTTCTACGAGCGGCGCACCGAGGGTCTGGGCACCGAGCCCTGGGCCCCCTACCTGATCGCCAAGGCGCGGGTGCTCGCGGCCCGCGGCCAGGCGGACGAGGCCCGCCAGGCGCTCTCGCTGGTGCATCTCTCCTGGCAGGGGAAGCCGCTCTACTGGCAGGCGGAGGCCGAGGTGGCGCGCGCGGCCGGGGACGCCACCGGCGGCGCCCGGGCCGCGGCGCGGCTGGCGGCGCTCACCCGGCGGGCCTGGAGTCCCCAGGAGTGGACCTGGCATCACGGGATCGCCCGGCTGGAGATGATGACCGCCGCCCCGGCCGCGGGGCTCACGGTGGCGCTCGACCAGGTGCCGGCGAACGGCGAGCTCGTGGAGCTACGGCTCGACGGGGCGGCCGTGGGGCAATTCCCCGTCCGGGCGGGCGCGCCGTCGCTGCAGGTGGCGGCGCCGCTCGGGCGCGGGCTCCACGTGCTCGAGCTCGAGAGCCTCGACGGCAGCCAGATCCTGCCCGGCGTGGCCGAGCTGCGCTGAGCGCTCGCGCACCCGCGCCGCGCTGGCGGCGCCGAGCAGCACCGCCAGGGTGACGGCGTTGCCGGGCATGGAGAGCCCGAAGTCCAGCTCCTCGTGCACGGCGAGCGAGACCAGGACGCCCAGGGCCGCCAGCCCCGCGGCGCGGTCCTCTGACCGCCCGCCGTCGCGCAGCACGGCCGCCAGCCGCGCGGCGAGCCCCCAGAGCCCGGCCGCCAGCAGCGCGGCCCCCGCGAGCCCGGCCGTCACCAGGACCTCCAGCGGATCGGAATGGGGGTGCCACCAGGTGCCCTGGAGATCGGCCGGCTGGACGAGGGGGAAGGCGTCGCGGAAGGTGCCCAGCCCCGTGCCGGTGGCCGGGAAGCGGCGCCAGAGGTCGAGCGCCGCCCCATACTCCCGCAGGCGCGCGCCCAAGCTCACGTCCGCGGCCGAGGTGGCGAGCAGGCGGCCGAGCCCCTCCCGCCAGCCGATCGCCGCCACCGCGGCGATCCCGGCGAGCGCCACCGCCGCGCCCAGCGGAGCGAGCCACCAGCGCCGGCGCTCCCCCGCCGCCAGCACCCCCTGGGCCGAGACGGCGGCCGCCGCCGCCAGCAGGCCGGCGCGCGAGCCGGTGAAGGCGAGGCCGGCGAACAGGGTCAGCCAGAGCATCATCGGTGGCGCCGCCAGGGAGATCCGGCGCTCGAAGCGGGGCTCGTCCCGGACGTGGCGGGCCGCCCACCAGCTCCAGGCGAAGGCCGCCGGCAGGGCCATCTCCAGGTAGAGCG
The DNA here is from genome assembly GCA_036497345.1 of Thermoanaerobaculia bacterium. Classification (GTDB taxonomy): domain Bacteria; phylum Acidobacteriota; class Thermoanaerobaculia; order Multivoradales; family UBA5704; genus DATARR01. The sequence continues at coordinate 6,136 of DASXJP010000579.1, read as the reverse complement.
CCAGGTGGTTGGGATTGACGAAGGTGCCGCGCAGGCGCACCGCGGAGGGGAGGTCCATCCCCCAGAGCGTGGTCGCGCGGGAGAGCCAGTCGCGGGCGCCGAAGAGGACCTGGAAGAGGGCGCCGGCGAGCACCGACCCGGCCAGCCAGCGCCGCAGCTCACGCCGCCGGCCGGCCACCGCCCCGGCGAGGAAGGCCGCCGCCGCCGCCGCCCAGCCCACGGCCGCCCGCCGGGTGGAGGAGACGGCGAGCGTCAGCCGCGCTGGCGCCGATATCGCCGCCGCGGTCGATGCGCTCAGGGAGGCCGCCTGCCGCTCGAGGGCGGCGTGCTCCGGCGAGAGCGCCGCCACCAGGCCGGCCGGCAGCGGCGCCGCCTGGAGCAGGCCGAGCAGGGCCATGCCGGCCAGGGCCGCGGCCGGCAGCGCCGCCGGGCGCAGGGTCGGGAGGGATTCCACGGCCACGGCGGCGAGGGCCAGCGCGGCGAAGGCCAGCGCCGCCAGCAGGGCCGCCGCCCAGGGGATGACGCCGCCGAAGGGGAGAGGGGCCCAGAGCAGGATCAGCGCCAGCAGGAGGGCGAGAAGGAGGCCGGAATGGCGTATCATGCAGGCACTTTCGACAGCGGAGCCCTCGCAGCAGCCGGGCATGCCCGTCGTGGGGAGATCATGCGCCTCAATCTGATCCTAAATAGGCGAGCCTCGATGACCTTGATCCTCTGCCTGCTGGCCCTTTTCGGGGCCCTCGTCCTGACCGTCGATCGTGCTGGAGCCCAGTCTCTCGTTCAGTATACGCCGCCGGGCGGTCCCCAGGAGCAGCCCGAGTCGCGCCGGGAGCTGCTCGAGCGCCAGATCGAGGCCGCGCGCTACCACCTGGGCCCTGTCCACGTCGCTCCCTGGGCCACGCTGCGCGACCTCGCCTACGTGCACAACCTGTACTCCGCCGGCCAGCAGCTGCCGCCGAACGACTTCACGGCCACCGTCGGCGCGGGGTTCCGGGCCTATCTGCGCAACGGCTCCAAGGCCACCTGGATCGGCCAGGTGCTCCCCGAGTACGTCTGGTGGCAGAAGCAGGACCAGCGGCGGCAGCTCAACGGCCGCTACCTCCTCGGCTTCGCCGGCTACTTCAACCACCTCACCCTGGAGGTCCAGGCCGGACGGCAGCAGCAGCAGCAGATCGTCACTCCCGAGGTGCCGGTGCCGGTGAGCTCCCGCAACGACGGCGGCGAGCTGCTGGCCGAGCTGCGGCTCGCCCGTTCCCTCTCGCTCTTCGCCGTCACCTCCATCAACCGGCAGAACAACCTGGTCGACGACCTGCGCGATCCGCGCACCGGCGCCCTCCGCCTGCTCGACCGCGAGGACCGGGCGGAGCGGCTGGGCCTGCGCTGGCGCCCCGAGCGGCGGTGGTCGTTCGGGGTGGCCGGCGAGCGTACGGAGTCGGATTTCACGCACCAGGGGGCGTTCGACCGCTCGAACTCCGGCACCGCGCCGGTGGTCGAGGCCCGCTTCCGGGGGAACCACCTCTCCTTCGAGACCGAGGCCGCGGACCGCTCGCTCACCGCCCGCCGGGAGGCCAATCTCGTCCCCTTCCACGGGGTGACCGGGAGCGCCGCCGTCACCGTGGGCGGCGAGCACCAGCGGGCCGCGGCGACCCTCTACACCAGCCGCAACCTCGTCTACTCGCTGTCGCCGCTCTATCCCTATTTCACCGATCAGCGCCTGGGGGCTTCTCTCACCGTGGGCGTCGGCCAGCGCACCCACGGGCGCGTCTTCGTGGAAGGCGGCCGCAACGACTACACCGCCTTCTCCGCCGCCACGCCGCGCCGCCTGGAGGACGTCTCCTCCTACGGCGGCACGCTCACCTTCGAGCTGCACCGGTCGCTCCGGCTGGGGATCGAGGGGGTGCGCTCCCACTACGACGCCCATCTCCCCGGCGAAAGCCGCACCTACACCTCCATCGGAGCGACGATCAGCCTGGCGGAGGTCCCCTGACGCCGGCGCTGGACCGCGGGGCCCCGCCTGCGGTACTATGAAGGTGAAGTAAAACAAGCATCATGAAGAAGATAGCGGTTCATTTGACGATCCTGCTGCTGGTGTCCGTGGCCGCGGCGCGAGCCCAGGGGAAGGAGTCGGCCTATCGGATCGGCGCGCGCGATCTGCTCAGCGTGCGCGTGGACGAGGACGACAAGCTCAATGGCGACCGCCGGGTCTCCGAGGCGGGCGCCATCAATCTCCCCCTGATCGGCGACGTCCAGGTGGCGGGCAAGACCCCGGCGGAGGCCGAGCAGGCCATCAGCCGGCTCCTGGTCGAGAAATACATGCAACGGGCCTCGGTCTCCGTGCAGGTGATGGAGTTCCGCTCGCGCCCGATCTCGGTGATCGGCGCGGTCAAGAACCCGGGCAACCTCGGCTTCTCGGGCCGCTGGACGCTGCTGGAGGCGGTGGCCGCGGCCGGTGGGCTGGCCGAGAACCACGGCAACGTGGTCTACGTGCTGCGGCGGGCCGACAGCGGCCTCTCCGACCAGGTGACGATCGACCTCGACGACCTGATGGTGCGGGGGGACCCGCGGGTCAACATCCCGATCTTCCCCAACGACCTGATCAACGTCCCGGTCACCGTCGACATCACGATCTACTGCCTGGGCGAGGTGTCGAAGCCGGGGGCCCTCGCCTTCAAGAGCAGCGAGCGGATCACCGTGCTCACCGCCATCGCCCACGCCGGTGGGCTGACCGACCGCGCGTCGAAGAAGATCCTGGTCAAGCGGGTGGCCCCGGCCGACGGCCGCACCGAGATCACCGTCGACTACAACAAGATCCTCGCCGGCAAGGAGCCCGACCTGGAGCTCCGCCAGGGCGACGTGATCGTGGTCAAGGAGTCCTTCTTTTGAGCCCTCTCACTCCCGTCCCGCTCGATGACGAGCCGGAGATCGCGTCCGAGCCCGAATCCGAGCTCAACCTCGCCGAGTACGTCGGCATGCTGCGCCGGCACTGGAAGCTGGCCGCGGTCTGCTGCGCCCTCGGCCTCGCCGGCGCCGGCATCCACTACGCGATCACCCCCAAGTCCTACCAGGCGACCACGATCATCCAGATCGAGCGCCGCAACCTGACGCCGCTCGGCAACATCCAGAACCCCTGGCTGGAGAACTACTGGAACATGGAGTTCTACCCCACCCAGTACGAGCTCCTCCAGAGCCGCGGCCTCGCCGAGCGGGTGGTCAAGAGCCTCGACCTGATGGAGGACCCCGCCTTCAACCCCGGCACCACGCGCGAAGGGGCGAAGGCGGGCACGGCCGAGGCCGACGAGGCGGTGCTCGGCGCTCTCGCCGACCAGATCCGCGGCGGCCTCGCGGTCGATCCGGTGCGCAACACCCAGCTCGTGCAGCTCTCCTTCCGCGCCTCCTCCCCCGAGTTCGCCGCCAAGGCCGCCAACGCCTTCGCCGAGTCCTACATCGACATGGGGGTCGAGGACCGCTTCGCCACCGCCGGCAAAGCCTCCACCTTCCTCTCCTCGCAGATCGAGAAGCTGAAGGAGGAGATCGGGGACAAGGAGACCCAGCTCCAAGCGTTCAGCCGCCGCAGCGACATCGTCACCATGGACCCGGCGACGAACGTCACCCTCAAGCGGCTGGAGGCGCTCAACATCCAATACATCGAGGCCAAGAAGGTGCGCATCGAGCGCGAGGCCCAGTACCACGAGACGCTGAGCGGCCCCCGCGAATCGATGTCGGACAGCCTCACCACCGGTGTGGTCAGCGACCAGCGGGGGCAGATCCTCAAGCTCGAGCGGGAGTACGAGACCAAGCTCAAGACCTACAAGCCCGACTTCCCCGACATGGTGGCGCTCAAGACCGAGATCGAGAAGGCCCGCCAGCACCTCAACGAGGTCCTCGGCGAGCAGGTCGACAAGGCCAAGAGTAACTCGCTCGCCGGCTACCAGACGGCGCTGCGCCAGGAGCAGCAGCTGGAGGGGGAGCTCAACACCCTCAAGCGCGACGTGATCAACCAGAGCTCGGCCGCCGTGGAGTACACCAACCTCAAGGTGGAGATCCAGACCCGCCGCGACCTGCTCGACGAGCTGCTGCGCAAGCAGTCCGAGACCGAGGTCGCCGTGCGCCTCCAGGACACCCGGCAGTCGAACATCCGGATCATCGACAAGGCCATGGTGCCGGGCGGGCCGTTCCAGCCGTCGCTGCGCAAGGACGTCACCTACGGCCTGCTGCTGGGATTGCTGTTCGGCATCGGCTGCGCCGTGCTGATCGAGGTGCTCGACCGCACGGTCAAGGCGCCCGAGGAGATCGAGCGCAGGCTGGGCCTGCCCACGCTGGCGGTGATCCAAGACCTCGCGGAGTCCGGCAGATCCTACGGCTACTCGGCCTACGGCTACGGCGAGGCGGCGGCGGACGACCGGGCGCGCGCGCGCCCGGGCAAGGCCGCGGCGGGCGGCTGGCGGGAGAAGAAGAAGGCGCTGGCCGCGGCCGTGCCGCCGAGCCAGATCGAGCTGGTGCCGCACGAACGCCCGCGGACGCTGATCTCCGAGTCCTACCGCTCGCTGCGCACCGCCCTGATGCTCTCCTCGGCGCGCGAGCTGAAGGCGATCGCCGTCACCTCGGCCGTGGCCGGCGAGGGCAAGACCGCCACCGCGTCGAACCTCGCCGTGGTGCTCGCCCAGCTCGGCCGCCAGGTGTTGCTCGTCGATTGTGATCTGCGCAAGCCGCGCCTGCACCAGGTCTTCCGCGTCTCCAACCGCTTCGGCCTGGTCAACCAGCTCACCGCCACGGCGGAGTCGGAGACGGTCTTCCTGCCCACCGAGGTGCCGAACCTCTGGGTCACCCCCTCGGGGCCGATCCCGCCGAACCCCTCGGAGCTGCTCTCCTCCGACCGCATGCGCGACTGGCTGAAGGCGGTGCGCGCACGGTTCGACTTCGTGGTCCTCGACACCCCGCCAGCCCTGGCGGTGACCGACGCCACCATCGTTGGCATGCTGGCGGACGGCGTGGTGCTGACCCTGCGCAGCGGCAAGGTCACCCGCGAGGAGGCGCGGCTCTGTCGCGACCGCCTGCGCCAGTCGGGCATCAAGATCCTGGGCGCGGTGCTCAACCGCTACCGCTCCCTCCAGACGGGCCTCGGCAAGCGCTACCGCTACTATGAAGCCTACGGCGCCGAGGAGAGCGAGCCGCGGGCCGCCGGGAAGGCCGGCGCCGCCTGACGGCTCGACACCCCCTTGGACGATCGATTGATCGATTGATGATCGACCTGCACTGCCACATCCTGCCGGGCGTCGACGACGGCGCCCGCGGCTTCGCCGAGGCGGTAGCCATGTGCCGCCTGGCCGCCGACGACGGCTGCGAGGCCATGGTGGCCACCCCCCACCAGCGCCGCGGCGAGTGGTGGAACGCCGACCGCGGGCAGCTCGCGGCCCTGGCCGACCAGCTCCAGACGCAAGTGGGCCCCGGCTTCCGCGTCCTCCTGGGGGGCGAGATCCACGTCGACTCCGAGCTCCTCGACGAGGTCGAGAAGCTGCCGGCCGGAGGGGGCGTGCTGCCGCTCGCCGGCTCCCGCTACCTGCTGATCGAATTCGATACCGCCGGCACCGAGGCCGAGGCGTTCCACCTCGTCCACGAGCTGACGGTGGCCGGCTGGCGGCCGATCGTCGCCCACCCCGAGTTCATCCCCTGGCTGGCGCCCGACCTCGAGCTCGTGGCGCGCCTGGTCGCGCTCGGCGCCCTCACCCAGGTGACGGCGATGAGCGTCACCGGCGACTTCGGCCGCCGCCCGCAGTCCGACACCTGGGCCCTGCTCGACGCCGGGCTCGTCCACTTCCTCGCCAGCGACTCCCACAACACCCGCCGCCGCCCCCCGGGGCTGCGCCGGGCCCACGACCTGATCGCGGACCGCTGGGGCGAGCGGACGGCGCGCCGTCTCGCCGCCGACAACCCCCGGGCGGTGGTGGAGAACCGCCCGCTGCAGGAAGCCGTATGAAGAAAGCCCTCCCCCTCCTGCTGCTCTTTGCCGCCTCACCCGCCATAGCCGCCGTCGACCCGTTCTACCAGGGGCTGCTGCGCGAGGGCCAGCTCGCCCTCGACCGCAAGGAATACGTGGGGGCCGCGCGCCAGCTCCGCCTCGCCTGCTTCGGCATGCTCGACG
>DASXJP010000578.1:0-26372 GCA_036497345.1 Thermoanaerobaculia bacterium | reverse complement strand
CCCAGCCTGCGCCCAATGATCGATCGCGCCTCGTGCATCATGTCGGCGACGATCTGGGCCGCCGGCTTGATGTCGCGGATGTGCTGCACGCTCTCTCCGGCCGGCATGCCCATGGCGTCGAAATTTCCCGTGGTGTCCGGCGTGGGCGGCAGGGCGCTGAACGTGGGCATGGGTACCCCCGGCGTCTCGAACGAGGTGCCAGGGAACAATACGGTGGTGCCGATCGGAGCGCCCGTGGGAGGCAGGGCGCAGATCTGGTCCTGCTGGCCGATCGAGGCGTCCACGGCCGGGTTGCGCAGCACCCGGTAGGGCTGGCAGGGGAGCTCCGGCCCGAAGAGGGTGGTGATCACCGTGTCCTGGCGCCGCGACCGGGTGAGGCGCCGCTTCCACTCGGGGTTGGCGTACGCCTCGGTGGAGGCGACGAGCCGCGTGCCCACCCAGACGCCGTCCGCTCCGTGAGCCAGCGCGGTGACCACGTCGGCCCCGGTGGCGATGCCGCCGGCGGCCAGCAGCAGCACGTCCTCCCCCACCGCGTGCCGGACCTCGCGGAGGAGATCGTGGAGCGGCGTCGTGCTGTGGTTGTGCCCGCCCGCCTCCTTGCCCTGCACCACCAGCCCGTCCGCGCCGGCGGCGAGCGCGGCCTGCGCCTGCTGGAGAGAGGGGACCTGTATCCAGATCTGACTGCCCGCGGCCTTGAGCGTCGACACCCAGGCGGCGGTGGGGATGCCGAAATGGAAGACCACCAGGTTGACCTTGGATGAGGCCGCGATGTTGATGTGAGCGTCGACGGTGGTCGGTCCCAGGGTCGGCGAGGTGGCGAGGAAGAAATCCACTCCGAAGGGCCGCCGGGTGAGGGCGCGGATCTGCGTGATGCGCTCGGCGAACACGGGAGGCGGCTCCGGAGCCACCCCGAGCACCCCCAGAGCGCCGGCCTCGGAGACCGCCGCCACCAGCTCCGGCAAGGCCACGAACCCCATGCCGGCGCCCACGAACGGATGCTCGATACCGAAACGTTTCGTCAGCCGCGTCCGGAGCTCCGGCTCGGGATGGTCGTCCTCGTGCGCGATCCCCGGGCGCGCCCCGAGCGCCACCGCCGCCCCGCCGGCGCCCATCACCTGCAGCAGCCGGCGCCGGGTCACCGTCTCCAAGCTCCCCTCAATCTTGCGATCCTGCATCCGAGACACTCCTTTCCTGTCAAAGCCCCCCAAAAAGGGGTGATCCGGAACAAGGAACGCTCGGGAGGGGGAGAAACCCTCACCGGGTGCTAAACTGGAGGCAGACTTTGGGAGGGTAGTATGTCTTCGAAGGGCGTGCCGGTGCCGATCCATCAGCGACCGCAGCCGGAGCGGACAGCCCGGCCGACTCTCAAGGAACTCTTGCTCGCCGAGGCGCCGCGGGCCGTGATCCCCGTTCCACCGCGGCAAGGCTGGCGCCGGGGAGCGCCGCCAACGATTCAGTGACCCGACGAACAAAATTTGACCGGGGAACCCTGATGCAGATGGCGCGATACAACGTTTTTCTCTCCCATACAGCTGCAGATAAACCGGCTGTTGAAGAAATCGCACGCCGGTTAGCTGCGGTGGGGATTCAGCCTTGGTTAGACAGGTGGAACCTGATTCCGGGCGAGCCTTGGCAAGAAGCCATCGAGATGGCACTGGATCAATGTGCAACCTGCGCGGTTTTTGTCGGACCGAGTGGTCTTGGGGCCTGGCAAAACGAGGAGATGCGCACTGTTATCGAGCGCAGAATAAAGAACGCAGATAATAGTTTTCGTGTCATTCCAGTCCTACTTCCTGGAGCCAGAAAACCAGAACGTACTAGACTGCCGCTCTTTCTCTCCCAAGTCACCTGGGTTGAATTCCGTAGCACACTCGATGACGAACGGGCTTTTCGCCGCTTGTTGGCAGGCATCAGGGGCGTCGCACCGGGTCCCTCTACAGATCAGGCTCTGCCGGCCGGCTCAGCGCCTTACCGCGGGCTACAAGTCTTTGACATCGAAGACTCTGTTTTCTTCTTTGGGCGGGAGGCACCAACTGCTTGGCTGCTTGAGAAATTGCGCGCCCCAGGGCCCCGCTTTATTGCAATCCTTGGGCCGTCAGGTAGCGGAAAATCTTCGCTCGCGCGCGCCGGAGCTCTCGCCGCCCTGAAACGGGGCCATATCAGTGGCAGCGAGAACTGGCCGGTTGTGATCTGTAAGCCAGGAGCCTATCCATTAGAAAGTCTGGCGGCAGCCTTCAGCCGGGTTTCCGAAAGCGAGCTCAATCCTGGAGCGCTACGAAATCTGATCAGTGATCTTCTATCCTCGTCTAAAACACTCCATCGCTTTACACGCGTAGCTTTGCGGGGTACCTCATCAGACCGTCGGATTGTGGTGTTACTGGATCAGTTCGAGGAGATCTTCACTCTCTGTCCAGACGAGGCCTTGCGGAGGGCTTTCATAGACAATCTCTTATATGCCGCCACAGAAGAGGGTGGACAAACGATCGTCCTCGTGACTATGCGCGCGGAATTCTACGGTCGCGCAGCAGATTATCCGCAGTTGGCGGCTGTCTTATCAGAGCGCCAAGTTTTAGTCGGGGCCATGACGCGCGACGAGCTTGAGCGAGCCATTGTTGAGCCCGCCGCTCTGGTCGGGTGCGAAATTGAGCCTGGTTTGCCGGATCTTCTACTCAACGAAGTCGCCGATCAGCCAGGAAGTCTACCTCTTCTTCAAAACGCTTTACTCGGGCTATGGGAGCGGCGATCAGGACGGAGGCTTACCGTTGAGGCCTATCGTTCCATTGGTGGAGTTGAAGGCGCACTGGAACGCCATGCTGAGGCCTTGTTCGGAAGCTTCAACGACGCAGAGCAGAAAATCTGCCGGCTCATCTTACTGCGGTTAGTCCAAATTGACGATAGAGGCATGGTGGCGGCTCGCCGCATGAGCTTGCTAGAGCTACTATCCTCCTTCCCTGAAGAGGCAAGAGCATCCGCCGTCATACGGGTAATGACCGACGAGCGCCTGCTAACCACTGAGAGCAAAGCAGGTGATGTGGCCGAGGTGAAAATCGCTCATGAGGCTTTGGTTAAATCATGGCCACGCTTCAGGCGGTGGATCGAGCAGGACCTTTCCGCTCTACGGTTTCGCCGCAGGCTCACCGAAGCAGCCAGCGAATGGGAGGAAAACGGCCGAGACCCCAGCTACCTGTTTACCGGAGGCCGTTTAGATCAGGCGATAGATCTCTCCAGAGCCCGTCCCGAATTCTTGAGCAGGTTAGAGCGAGCCTTCCTCGACGAGAGCCTACAGCTGAGAAGCTGGGGACCATTCAGCTCATTGCGTCGTTTTTTTGGCTTTGGAAAACAACAGAAACAAGAGCTTCCTAGACAGCTCGATCCCGCCATAAACCCCGAGATCCAGCCAACCTCGCCTGAGTCTCTCAATGAGGAGTTGGCGGTGGCTCTCCCCAAGCTGCGCCGCAAGCTCGAGCTCGACGAGGATGACCTCCAGACATTAGCAGATCTTTTTATCCGCTGCACAGCCCAAAAGTCAATGATCGCGGGGTTACCCACTGATCACAAAGGATTGCGAGCGATCCCTTTGAAGATCGAGATCGACTGGAACGGCCTGCCTTTTCGCGAGGTCATGCCGCTAATTATACCGAGACGTGAGGCTGCCGTCACGAACGTCGAGGTCATGCGCGAGCTGATCGACAAGCTTCCAGGATCTCCCCCAGTCGTAATCGTCATAACGCTCTTGGATGAGCCAGCCGCCAGGGCGCTCACGGAGACGATCAGATCCGGCATCTCTCTCCCTTACGCTTATGACCTGGTCATTCTCAATCCGGCTGACTTACAGCAACTGGCGAGCTCCGCAGAGCCCGAGCGGCTATTGCGGCGGCTGATCCTCTCCCAGGTCAATCTCATTTCGGTGTCGCCGTTCAAAACCGAGGGCCCGGTCTCCCTGGCTCGATTCTTCGGGCGCGAATGGGAAATCCGGCAGATCCGCGAGAACATTGACACCACGTCGTTCGTGATTATTGGTGGCCGTCGAATCGGCAAGACGTCCCTGCTCTACCGCTTGCGGACCAGCGGCCTGCAACGTGAGAACTTCTATACTTTGTACTTCGATTGCTCGATTGTCTCCGGCACAGCAGAGCTCAAGGCTGCCCGCGCTCATGATTGGATCCCACGATCGCCGGACCCGAGCCTTCGTACGATAGGCGATGTTCTGGCCGCACCCCCTAGCAGCAACCGTATCGTTCTATTTTTAGACGAAGCCGACAAGCTAGTCCCGTTAGATCGTGCAAACGGTTGGTCATTTTTCAATGAATTGCGCGCAATTGTCAATGGCGGGCGAGCTCGCGTCATCATGGCTGGCGAGCGGATACTCCGTAAGGCGCTGCATGATCCAGAAGGGCCGCTCTTCAACTTTGCCGACGAGATCCGGCTGGGCCCACTCGACGTCGGCGCTGTGCGGGAGCTCGTCACCAAGCCGATGCAACAGCTCGAGATCGAGATCGCTGAGCCGCAGGAGGTGCTAGGTCTCATCTGGGCTCTCACCTCAGGGCACCCGAATGTCATTCAGCGGCTCTGCCAGCGGCTCATTGAAAAGCTCAATCGGGAATCCAGACGCCAGATCGGCCCAGAGGATGTCAATGCGATAGCGGAAGACCCCGAGTTCCTGAGGGAAGACTTTCTCGAGACCTACTGGGAGCGGGCCACGCCGCTGGAGAAGATTGTTTCTCTGCTGATGGCTGAGGATCCCGAGCTCCACACACGCAAAGCGATACGGCAGGCATTGGATGAACGGTGCGACCTGCAGCCCACAGCCGCCGAGGTTGATGACGCGTTGCAGAATCTGGTCGAGCTGCGTTCAATTCTCAAGAGAACCCCAGATGGCTATGAATTCAACGTTCCGGCCTTCCCGCGAATCGTCGCCCACACCATGACCCTGGACGACATACTGGAAGACTTCGCAGAGGCCTACCGGGAGCAGAATCCATGACTACCGACATCTTCATTGCGGGGGGAGCCCTGACCGACGAGCAGGCCGAGATCTACATCGAGCGACAGGCCGATCAGGAAGTGCTGATCTACCTGCGAACCATGAAGTACATTCAGATCATCGAGCCCCGGCAACAGGGCAAGACCAGCTTCGTAAATCACCTGATCTACTTGGCCAGATCGAACGACATGGTTATTGCCTATGTCGACACAAGCACGATCGATCATTCAACAGAGGCCAACTGCTATCATTCCCTCTACCATCGCATCCTGGACCAGTGGAGGGAGCTCATCCCGCCGGCCCAGCGTCCCGCGATCCCCGCCAACAGCACGGGATGGCGTAAGTTTCTGTACGACCTTGCCGTCTATGCTTACGCGCGCCAGCTACGCATTCTTATTGTGCTCGATGAAATAGGAGCATCACGCGTCCCCAACGCAACTGACTTCTTTAGCGTGCTGCGCGAGATCTTCAACTCGCGACAGACCCAAGTACCGTTCAAAAATCTGACTTTTCTTCTGACAGGCGCCTTTCGTCCCCGAGACTTGATCGATGATGACTCGATCTCGCCATTCAACATTGCCCAGCCTTTGCGGTTGCCGGATTTTACAGCTTCCCAGGTGCATGAGCTCGTGGCAAAGGGTGGCTGGCCAGAAGAACAAGCCCGGTCCGTAAGCGAACGGATCCACTACTGGACCGATGGTCATCCCTATCTTACACAACTCCTCTGCGGCTATCTGGGCTCTGAGGCTACGCCTGCTGACGTGGACCAAGGAGTTGAGCGTCTCCAGCGTGAAGACCCGAATAACCTGCCACCCTTGCTCAAAGCATTGGACAAGGACACCAAGCTCCGAGAATACGTAGACAGCATTCGCATCGGGGAAAAGATCAAATTTTATCCACAAGCCAACCAACGTCAGGCTAAGCTTGACTTGCTTGGCCTTCTCAAAGCCGACGGCTACGGATACTGCTCGGTGCGTAACCGGATTTACGATAGTTTCCTCTCCGCTGCTTGGGGAGAACCGAAGAGGGTAACGCAACAATCAATCGGAGCCTTCCGTAGACGGCCCAGGCAGCCAGGAAACCGGCCTGGCATACAAGAAGATTTTATCTATGACGTCTTTATCAGCTACAGCAGCAAGGACTTACCTTGGGTGCGTGACATGCTCATACCTCGTTTGGATGGTATAAGTACCTGCGTGGACCGCCTGAATTTTCTACCTGGAATATCCATTCTTGATAACATTGAGGATGCAGCCAAGAGCAGCCGCAGAACCCTTCTAGTGATCACACCCGCATGGCTGAAAAGCGAATGGACCGCATTCGAAGCTCTATTAGTGCAGATGAGGGATCTTACCGGGCGGCGGCAACGCGTGATACCGCTGCTTGTAAAGCGCTGCAAGCTGCCCGACCGCCTCGGGATACTAACTCCTTTGTACTTTACACACCCCAACGAGTTTGAATTACAGATGCAGCGGCTGATCGACACGCTTCGCTCAGTGCTCCCGTCCCGCCCTTGAGCATCCTCAACCTCATCCAGGAACGCAACCCAGGATCGCCGTGAGCCCCGGGTGGCACCAGTTAGGGTAGGGGTGCCCACCCAACGACCGCACTCCAAAGGGGGTTCACATGAAGAACGTGGCAAGGATCGCCGCCATCCTGTTCCTGCTGTTCTCCGCGCTCTCCTCGTCCAAGGCCTCGGCCATCATCTTCTTCTGCGATGACATCTGTCTTTCCTCGCAGTCCTGCTCCAGGAATTGCGCAGACGAGAACGGGAACCCTTCGAATTGCGGGAATTACGGGTGCTGCGTCTTCAACACCACGAATTGCTGAGGCGCATCGCGGCGCTCCTCAAGACACGCCCTTGAGGAGCGCCGTGATCAAGTCGCGCTTAGGCTCTCCTCGCAGAGTATCTACCCTGAAGTCTCCGGCCTATTCTGCACCTATTCTGGCTCACGTCGCGACGCGGTAGAGGCGCTTTCGGCTGCGCCAGTCAGCCGCAATAGGTGGAACACTGGTACCATGTGTCCGGGCAGGTGAAGTACGTGCCCACTTCCGCTGCGGCCGCTACCTTCTCCAGAGGCATCCCGTCGAGATGCTTGACAGTCTCCTTGGCCAGGACGAGTTTCCTGGACTGCTTCTTCATGACGTTTCTCTTCGCGCATGCGCGCAAAGACGCAGTATAGAGAGGTCCTGCGCCAAAAAGCCATCCGAACGACCGGCGACCGGCTCATGCTCTCGGGAAACGCGCCTCCGGATGGCGACGGTGGAACGCCCAGAAAAGGATGGCGATCACCGGAAAGATGAAGACGCTGGCCTCGGGGCCCATGGGGCCGCCGGTGAGCCAGCTCGGGCCGTGAAACGTCGAGGCCAAGAGGTGGCCCGGTACCGGGTTCCCCTGATTGCCCGTGTTCGGCCCGCCAAAGACGAAGAGCGACCCGAAGTTGTAAGTGAAGTGCCAGCCGATCGCCCACCAGACGCTGCCGGCGCGGCGGACGGTGAAGCAAAAAAAGAGACCGATCAGGGTGACGCTGAGCAGGTCCATCCAGGTCTCGCGCGGCTTGAGGAAGTAGTGCAGGCCCCCGAAGACGAGGGAGAGGAGGACGGCGCCGGCCCAGAAGCCCATCCCCCGGCTGAGCGTGAAGAGCGAGTATCCCCGGAAGTAGCTCTCCTCATAGAGGCCGATCGCGAGGGTGGCGAGGGCCCAGAGGACGGCCCCTTGCACCGCCTCGCCGCCGTGGACCGCCAGCCCGGAGACGGAGTACCCTCCGGCCAGCGCCATCATCCCGACCACCGCCGAAATGCTGAGGCTCCCCCACAGGGAGCCCGTCCAGAAGCTCCGCCCGAACGCTTCGCGAAGGGGTAAGCCATAGATGGTGAGCGTCCGCCCCTCGATCCAACTCATGAGCGCGATGGCGATCAGCACGAAGACAAAGGAGAACGCCTCAAAGGCGAAGAGGAGCCCGGGGCTCCATTCCGGATGCTCGGGGAGGGCGCCGGCGCGCTGGAGAGCCAATCCGGCCAAGGCGCTCGGGAGCTCGCAGAGGAGCACGAAGATCAGCAGGCTCCAGCCGGCCCGCAGGCCGTGAGGGCCGAGAAAGATCCGCCGCCACGAGGAGACGGGAAGGTCCGGTGGGCGGGTGGTGGCGATGTCGGTCATGGGGCTCTCCTTCTGCTCTTCCCTACGGCAGCGGTCGTGCCAGGGTTTCCGGGCCAGGAGAAGCGGCACTTCTCCCGCGGCACCTGTCCCGCGAGCCACTCTGGAACAATTCTCGTGAGCCGGCGTAGAGAGGGAAGACCTCCAAGGAGATTCCATGTCCCATCGCCTGCTCGCCGCCGTGGCTCTCGCCGCCCTCCTGCCGCTGCCCGCCGCATCCCAGACCGCACAGCCGCCCTGGCGGGGCAAGCTCTCCCCCTGCACCCTGCCGGATGGCGGAGGCAAGGCCTTTTGCGGGACCTACGAGGTGTTCGAGAACCGCGAGACCCGCTCCGGCCGCAAGATCCCGCTGAAGATCGTCATCCTGCCCGCGAAGGGGCGCGAGCGGGCGCCGGACCCGGTCTTCTTCCTGGAAGGCGGTCCCGGTGGGGCGGCGACGATGGATGCCGCCGAGCTCGCCGCCGATCCGGTGCGGGCGCGGCGCGACATCGTGCTCATCGACACCCGCGGCACGGGCGCATCGAACCCCCTGTCCTGCCCCCTCTGGGGCGACGGCACCCGGCTCGATCACCTCTTCCCTCTCGACGCCGTCACCGCCTGCCGCGACGCGCTGCGGAAGCAGGCCGACCTCAGCCAATACACCACGCCGGCCGCCATGGACGACGTCGACGAGGTGCGGCGCTACCTCGGGTATGGGCCGGTGAATCTGAGCGGCGCGTCTTATGGCACCTTCGCGGCGCAGATCTTCCTTGCCCGGCATCCGGAGGCGGTGCGGACCGTCGTCCTCTCCGCGGTGGTGAAGCCGGGCGAGCCGGCCCCCCTGTATCACGCCAGAAACGCCCAGCAGGGCCTGGAGCTCCTCGCCCGCGACTGCGCGGCCCAGCCGGCCTGCCACACCGCCTTCCCCCATTTTCGGGACGAGGTCTCGACGGTGCTCGACCGGCTGGCGAAGCAACCCGTCAAGGTGCGGGTGAAGCATCCCAGGACCGGCCGGCCGGTGACGGTCGAGCTCACCCGCTCGGCCGCGGCCGACTCCCTCCGCTTCGCCCTCTACAGCCCGGAAGCGTCGAGCCGGGTGCCGCTGCGCGTCCACCTCGCCGCCCAGGGAGACTACCGGGATCTCGCGCAGGCCGTGGTCCTGCTCCGCTCCCGGCTCCAGCAAGGGCTGGCGCTGGGGGACCTGTTCTCGGTCTCCTGCGCCGAGGACCTGCCCTTCATCGATCCGCGGGAGATCCCCGCCGCCACGCGCGGGACTTTCTATGGCGACGACCGGGTGCGGGAGCAGCTCGCCGCCTGCGCCGTCTGGCCCCACGCGCCCATGCCGGCGGGCTGGGGGAAGCTCATCCATTCGGACGTTCCCGCCCTCCTCTTCTCCGGCGAGCGCGATCCCGTGACTCCCCCCGCCGACGCCATGCTCGTCGCGAAGGGCTTTCCGCACGGGCTGCTGGTCCAGATCCCCCACGGCAGCCACGCCAGCGAAGGGACCTGCGAGGCGCGCCTGATCGCTGATTTCATCGAGCGTGGATCGGTGGAGGGGCTCGACGTTTCCTGCATCAAGGCGGGCCAGCCCGTTCCCTTCATCACCAGCGCTCCCGCCGCACCCCCACTGTAGAGACGCCCCGCGGGGCGTCTCCGCTACCGGCAGAGGTCCGCGGGCCTGGTGAACGAGCCGTTCGAGGAGTACCAGCCGTTGATCCCCAGCGACGGCGCCTGGTTGTAGAACCAGGAGAAGAACGCGGTCTCCTGGAGGTGGTAGGTAAAGCCGTTGGGCATCTCGACCTCGAACGGAGCGCTGCCCGCCAGCGGGTCGCCGACCTCGAGATTCGCCCGGCAGCCATCGACCTGGCCGAGATGCCCCCAGGAGGGTGTCGGGTTGTTGGCCAGCGGATTGTCAAGCCACGCGGCGATCTCGCGCGAGAGCACGGCGACGTCCTGCGAGCCCGGAAGGCTCTGCGTGGTGTCATACATGGCGACCCCGTAGGTCTGGACACCGCCCACGTTGGCCCAGGAGTGATAGCCGGCCAACAGGCCCGCGTCGCCGGCGTCGATACTTACATTGAGGAAGAGGAAGACCGGGAAGGTCTCGGGGGTGATTCCGGCCCTGCTCAGGAAAGGTATGATTTGTTGGAGCACCAGGTTCCAGGTCTCGAAGTCGATCGATCCTCTGCGCCCGCAAGGAGCCGTTTGGGTCTGATAGCCCGGTGGCAAGGTGATGCGTAAGGTGGAATTCGAGCTGACCGACAGGCGCACGCTGTAGCCGGGGTTGAGGCGCCGCGGACCGGTGTAGGACCAGAATTCAAGACGCCGCATCTCCTCGGCGAACTGGCGGCCGCCTTCACCATAATCGGCGTCCTGGAAGAGCGGTGATTGCAGAGCCAGGGTCAAGGGTATGCCGCTGCCCGCGCAACCGGAGCTCGGAACGGCAGGGTCCAGGGCCGTCCCGTCGGGAAACTCGAACCGGACGGGTATGAGCGCCACGGGAATCGTCACCTTCTTGGCGTTGCGCAGGAACGGGTTGCCGCCCACCATCGTGAATTTGTACCGCTTGCCGCGCGCGACGATGCTGCTCGAAAAAGAGGGTAACGCCAGGCGCGGCGCGGCTTTCTCGGCGCTCTCCCCCGGGATGCCGATGACGCGATCGGTCCAGGTCCCGTCAGCGACGCGAGGAGCGTGCCCGGCCGGGAATGCCGCGTTCAGGACCAGCCGGCCGTCTGGAGCGGCGCTGTCCTCGATCTGTTGGGAAAACGCCGCCGTCGGCGTGAGAAGGAACAACGAACAGATGGCTCCGGCTACGAACGCGAAGTACCTCATGGGCGTCTCCTTCCTGACAACGTTCTCAGTAGACAAACTTTAATTGTAATAAGGATGCACCGCCGGGGTCAAGAGCAAGGCGCCGCCGGGCCGGAGGCTGTTCCGACGCGGCAAGAATGGCGCTACAATGACTCCCATGAAAAGAGCGGCTCTTCAGAACGAAGCTCGTAGCAAGACCAGCTCGCCTGCTTTGCCATCACCCTCGCAGTGGCGCCACCATGAGCTCGATCTGAGGTCGCCTCAGCGGCAACGCGCCGCCAGCCTGGTAGCTGACACCGTACGCGGCTCCGGCGAGCCTCTCGGCGCCGATGCTCGAACCGAGATGGAATCGCGGTTCGGCCATGATTTCAGCCGCATCCGGGTACACACCGGCGAGTTGGCGGCCCGATCGGCCGACGCCGTCGCCGCCCAAGCCTATACCCTCGGCCACTCGGTGGTGCTCAACCGGAACATGTATGCGCCAGACACGGTCGCGGGACGACAGCTTCTGGCTCACGAGCTGACCCACGTCGTTCAGCAAGAGCATGCCCCCGGAACGCAGCTCCCCATGGTGGTGCAGCGCATGCCGATCGATGACCCGGAGTCTCTGCCCCAGGCGAATACGAGCGACGGGAGCTCGGAACCCGAGGGTATGGGCCTGCCAGGCTCGGAGAGCTCCGATGACATGGTGGAGCTCGCAGGCGGCCGCACCTGTGGCGGATCTGTAGGAATTCCGGCCGCGCATCATGTTACCAACTTCATCTCGCGAGGCTTCAATACGACCAACCAATGCCTCTCGGTTGGCGTGACCATTCGCGCGGGCTGGTTCTCAGACTTCCCAACGAGCGAGATCGGAGGTAACTATATGGTGACCATCGACGACCCGAGCCCCAGCGCGAACGCGAACGGCACCACGCGAATTTGGTTTCAGGGAGGCGATGGCCGAGTCCTGAGGGACCATCATGTTTTCCATACCAGAACAGCGGGCAGACACGTATTGCGTATTTTCTCAGACCAGGAGTCCACACTGTTCCTGGACGTCGAAGGAGGCTCCGTCACTCCACAGCGTTGATGAATCAGCGCTCGGTTGGTGATCGTCTTTCTTCCCATAGCGGACGAATCCTGAATGCAATGTCCGCCGGCCCCGGCGGAAGAGCCCCAGGCAAGAAGCGTCTGTCACCTCAGCCGGGGAGCTCGAAGTGATAAAAAGACCGTCGATTGATCTTTTCGAGCCGCCACAACGCGAATCCCAGCTTCTCGATCACGCGGACAGAGGCCCCGTTGCCGACCTCGACGCTGGCCACGATCCGGCGCAGATGGAGCTCACGGAACCCGAAGTCGACGAAGGCGCGCGCGGCCTCGGTGGCCAGGCCCCGTCCCCAGTAGGCCGGGGCCAGGGTGAACGCGAGCGCGCCCTCCCCTGGAATCGGGCCGGCTTCCCCGAAATGAGGATAGACGCCGCAGTACCCGATGTAGCGGCCGTCCGGCTTGAAAACGGTGGCCCAGAGGCCCAGGCGGTCCGGAGCGGGCCTCAGGAAACCGTTCCGGAACCGATGCTCGGCCTCCTCGCGCGTCCGGGGCCTTCCGCCCACGAACCGGCGCACCACGGGATCGGCCTCCAGCGCGCAGAAGGGGACGAGATCCTCCAGCGTGTGATCCCGGAAGAGGAGACGTTCTGTTTCGAGGATGGTCATGGCACCCCCCGCGTCTTTCTTGGACGGCGATGCTATAGTAGAGCCAGACTAGTTAGATGACTAGTCTCAGCCCGGTTCCCGGGAGGTGGTATGTCTTCGAAGAGAGCCGCCAGGAAATGGCCGGTCCAAGACGCGAAGGCGCACTTCAGCGAGCTCTTGGAGGCGAGCCTGACAGAGGGCCCGCAGATCGTCACCCGGCGGGGGGTGGAGGAAGCCGTGCTGGTGCCGATCGATCAGTGGCGGCGGCTGGAGCAGACGGCCCGGCCGACTCTCAAGGAGCTGTTGCTCGCCGAGTCGCCGCGAGCCGAGATTCCCGTTCCGCCGCGACAAGGCTGGCGCCGGCGGGCTCCGACTCCGCTTGAGTGACGCTCGTGTATCTCCTCGATACGAACGTCATCTCGGAATTGCGCCGGCCACGGCCGCATGGCGCCGTGGTCGCATGGCTCCAAGGGATCGCCGACGATGACCTCCACCTCTCGGCGGTCACCCTGGGTGAGCTCCAGGCTGGTGTCGAGATCACTCGCGAGCAAGACCCCGCCAAGGCTGCAGAGATCGAAGCGTGGATCGATCAGGTCGCCCAAACCTGGAATGTGCTCTCTCTCGATGGGCGCACACTCCGCACCTGGGCCAAGCTCATGCATCGGCAACAGGATCACCTACTGGCAGACGCTCTGATCGCCGCCACGGCGATCGTGCATAACCTCATCGTGGTGACTCGGAATGAAAAAGATTTCGAGGCATTCGGGGTCAGGATTTTCAATCCCTTCGGAGCTGGAGGGAACCACCAGTAATGCGCCGGCTCGGTATGCGCCGGAGCTCGGCCCACTCCGCGATCGCCGCCAGAGACTCCATCCCCCACCGGCGTTCCTGCTCGATCAAATCGAACCTGGCTTACGCCTTCACCATCTTGGAGAAGGATCGCGTCATCAGCCTCATCCATCCGGAGAATGAGCCCTCCATCCGCGTCGCCGAACGCATTGGAGAGAAACCGCAAGGCCGCATCGATCACCTCGGGCGGGAGATGCTGTGCTATGGGATCGACCGGGAAAGCTACCTGAGTGGCGCCATTTAGAAGCAGGGCTCTGCATTAAGACCGGCCCGCCGATCCATACACCAGCCGAGTCACCGATCTCGGGCGCTGAGTCGAGTGGATCTGGGCTGAGGCAAGTAGTCTCAGCCGCCGAGATCAGTAGCTCTGGCGCCGGGATCAGTAGCCCTGGCGGCGAGATCAGTAGCCCTGGCGCTGAGTCGAGTGGATCTGCCGCAGAGATCAGTAGCTCTGGAGCCGAGATCAGTGGATCTGGCGCCGAGTCGAGGGATCTAGCAGCGAGACGAGTGGATCTGGGGCTGAGATCAATGGATCTGCCGGTGAGTCGAGCAGACCGGCAACGTAGCCGCGAGACGCAAGGCTGCATCCGGGTGCTCTCGCGGTGCGGGGTGGTACAGTACGTCCAGGGCTGCCCCGCCATGATGAAGACCTCTTCGATCGGCGCCGGGCTTCGGCGCGCGCTGCTGGGCCTCGCCGGCCTGCTGATGTCGTTCGCGGCGTTCGTGAACGCCACGGAGGTGGTTCCGCATTTGCGGGGCGATCTCCTGGAGATCCACGTCCGGCCGACGCTCGTCTCGGCGACCCTGCTGGCTCTCTATTTCGGCACTTTCGCGATGACCGGATTCGCGCTCCTGGTCCTGGCCGCCGCGGCACAGCGGGAGGGCGCTTCGGCGCTCCGCGTTCCCCTGCTCATGGTCGCCTTGACTTATACGGCGTTCGGGACCTTCGCGTTCGTGTGGAGCGGGAGCCCTCATACCCTGGGGTATGTGCTGATGGGGGTGCTGGTGGGAATCGCTTGCCTCGTGCGAGACGTTTAAGCAAGGACCCAAAGGACTGCAAGGACAGCAAGGACGAAGAAGCTCGTGGCATCGGATGCATGCTTCGTGTCCTTGAGGTCCTTGCAGTCCTTGGGGTCCTTTGAGCCCTTGCCCGGGTTTTTGCCGTAGGGGCTCCCACCCGCAACCCCCCGCCCTCCGTTTCCGTACAGGTATACTCGAAGGCGGGTCCGCGGGGGACCCTGGAGCTCTCCGGGAGGGTCTGACTTGAGCAAGGAACGCGCGACGGGCCGGGACATCGTCCTCGCCATCGGCGAGAACATGCGCCAGAGCCTCGAGCCGCTGGTGACGAAGACGATCGCCCCCAGCCTGTATCAGGTGTATCTCCACACCGACGACTACGACCGGCTGCGCACGCTGTTCGGCGAGCTCGAGGAGGAGGCCAAGATCCTCCTCGACTCCGAGCTCGCCCAGCTCAACAAGGGCCCGGCCTCCCCCTTCCCCCGCATCCTGCGCAAGAAGAAGGCCGACGAGCCGCCGCCCGCCCCCAAGTACGTCAGCGCCGAGGGGCGGTGGTCGGTCCGCTTCCAGGAAGATCCCAACGGCACGCTCAACCCCGGCGACGTCGAGGTGGTCTCGGAGTTCGCCCGCCCCCCCGAGGCCGGCTATGGCGCCGGCTCGAAGACGCACCGCATCTCCACCACCCGCAAGCTCGGCCAGATGACCACCCGCCGGGACACCACGGAGAGCACCCAGGTCGCGGGCACCCAGGCGACCGAGCCCTCGGGACACGCCCGCATCGTCTACAAGGACGACCAGGGCACCCACACCTTCCTGATGACCAAGGACGAGATCGTCATCGGCCGCCAGGCGCCGGACGTCTGGGTCGACCTGTCGCTCGACACCTCGCTCGACGTCTCGCGCGAGCACGCCCGGCTGCAGCGCGCGGCCGAGGGGGGGTTCCGCATCAAGGACCTCTCGAAGCTGGGGACCACGGTCAACGGCTCCCCCCTCCCCCGCAGCCTGGAATCCACGGACGGCGGCGTGCGCGATCTCGACCGCTGGGAGCCGCTGCCGGACAAGGCCCGCATCGGCCTCGCCGGCGTGATCTATCTCGATTTCGAAAGGCTCGCCAAGGCGTGACCACGCTCTATTTCGCCCGTCTCGCCTTCCTGACCGTCCTCGTGGTGATCGCCGCCGCGCTGGTGGCGCTCGCCTTCCGGGAGAGGAGGTAGCGTCATGGCCACCGCCAAGCGGCCCCTCTCCGCCTGTCTCAGCGATCCCGGCCTGGCGCGGGAGAACAACGAGGACCGCGTGCTCTGCGATCCCGAGCGGGGCATCTACGCGGTCATCGACGGCGTCGGCGGCGAGTCCGGCGGCGAGATCGCGGCGCAGACGGCGATGGAGATCCTCCAGGCCCGCCTCTCCCGGCGCACCACCGACCCCTCCCGTCTGATCCGCGAGGCGATCGCCCTCGCCAACAAGCAGATCTGGGAGCGGGCGCAGGCGAATCCGGCCCTGACCGGCATGTCCTGCGTGCTCACCGTGGCCGTGGTGGACGACGGCCAGGTGACGATCGGCCACGTGGGCGACAGCCGGCTCTATCTGCTGAAGCCGGGCCAGATCAAGAAGGTCACCCGCGACCACTCCCCGGTGGGCGCGCGCGAGGACACCGGCGAGATCTCGGAGGCCGAGGCCATGGCCCACCCCCGGCGCAACGAGATCTTCCGCGACGTGGGCTCGGCCCCCCACGAGCCGGACGAGGAGGGGTTCATCGACGTCACCTCCATGGCCTTCGAGCCGGATGCGGCGCTGCTGATCTGCAGCGACGGCCTCTCGGACCTGGTGACGTCGCGGACGATCCTCGGCACCGTCGAGGCCGGCGCCGGCAATCCCAAGCGGGCCGCCCAGGCGCTGATCGACGCCGCCAATCAGGCCGGCGGCAAGGACAACGTCTCGGTGGTGCTGGTGGAGGGGGAGCGCTACGCCGCCGCGGTCCGCAAGGCCCGGCCGGATCTCGCCACCCGCGAGACGCCGCGGCCCACTGGAGCCCGGGGCGCGGCGGCGGCGAAGGGCGGCGCGGGCCGCCGGATCTTCGGCGCTTTTTTGAGGATGCTCGTGAGCCGGCCGGCGTTCCTGCTCTACGGCGCGATCCTGGGGGCGTTCGCCTTCGCCGCCTTCGGCAAGAGCCTCCTGGATGGGATCGTTCCGGGGACGGGCGGCCCGGCGGCGTCCTCCGGCCGCGTGCTGCGGGTGGGGGGCGAAGGGGGGGCGGCGACGATCGCCGAGGCGCTCGGACAGGCTTCGCCGGGGGACACGGTCGAGGTGATGCCCGGCACCTACCGCGAGGCCCTCCAGCTCCGTTCCGGCGTGGCCCTGGTCAGCCGGGTGCCGCGCGGCGCGGTGATCCTGCCGCCTCCTGGAAGCGGCGCGCCGGCGGTCTCCGCCCAGTCGGTGGCGGACGCCAGCGTCGAGGGGTTCCGCATCGCGGGGGACGCCCAGGCGCCCCTCCAGGTGGGGATCCGCCTGGCCGATTCGGACGTCGGGATCGACGGCGTCGAGATCACCGGCGCGCAGACGGCGGCGATCGACCTGGTCGAGGCGGACCGCTCGGAGGTGCGCTACAGCCTGCTCCACGACAATCCCGGCGGCGGCGTGCTGGTGGAATCGAACGCGGCGCCGCGGCTGCTCGCCAACCTGATCGCCGGCAACGGCCGGACGCCGGGCGCGCTCCATCCCGGCGTCGAGGTGCGGGACGGGGCGCGGCCGGACCTGGTGGAGAACCGTTTCGAGGGGAACGCCGGCGGCGGCGTGCTCCTCCCCAGTCCGGAGCGCGCCGCCGAGGTCTACTCCTGGAACACCTTCACTGGAACGACGCGCGCCGACGCCGTGCGCGCGCCGGCTCCGCAGCCCCAGCAGCCGCCGGCGCAGCCCGCGAAGCCGCGCCGGGGAGGCAGGCCGTGATGCTGACGGTCCAGCAAGTGGGCCGCTTCGAGCTGCGCGACTTCCTCGGCCGCGGCGCCCTGGGCGACGTCTATCTGGCCTGGGACCCGGAGGCGCAGCGGGAGGTGGCCCTCAAGGTGGTGCGCGCCAACCGCGCCGATCCGGAGATGCTGCAGGCGGAGAAGAACGGCGTGGCGCTCCAGCGGCAGCTCTCGAGCGTGGCGCCGCAGGTGGCGGCGGTCTACGAGTGGGGGGAGGACGGCCCCTTCTTCTGGGTGGCGATGGAGTACGTGGCCGGCGACGATCTCTCGCAGCGGCTCGCCCATGGGCCGTTCCCCGAGGACCACGCCGCCTCGATCGCCTGCCAGCTCTGCGACATGCTGGAGGTCTGCCACAACTTCTCGGCCGAGGTGGGCGGGCGCCAGGTCTACGGCATCATCCATGGAGACATCAAGCCGGAGAACATCCGTCTCCAGGACGAGGACCGGGTGCGCGTGCTCGACTTCGGCATCGCCAAGCACCTGTCGCAGACGCGGAAATTCACCGTCAACCTGTTCGGCAGCCTCCCCTACACGCCTCCCGAGCGGCTCGAGCGCGGCGGCGTGGACCGCCACTCGGACCTCTGGGCCGTGGGGGTGGTGCTGTACATGTGCGTGGCCGGCTACTCGCCGTTCGAGGGGGAGGAGCCCGAGGAGGTGGAGGGGAAGATCCGCCGCGGCGAGCCGCCGAAGCCGCTGCCGCCGGACGTCTCGCCGGCCCTGGGGCGGATCATCGTCCGCAGCCTCGCCTTCCAGGTGGCGCGGCGCTACGCCACGGCGGCCGAGATGAAGGGGGATCTGGAGGCCTGGCACAGGAGTGAGCCGCTGCCCGGCGAGCAGTCGCGGCCGGAGGAGCCTGGAGAGAGCCGAGAGGATCTCAACGCCACGCGGCGGACCTCCCGGCCGCTCTCCCTGGACGATTCGGGGATCTCGGAGACCCGGCGCACGGACCGCTTCGCGGCGCCCAGGGACGAGGCGCTGGAGCCCACCCGGAGGACGGGCGATGCGGTGGCGGTCCTCGCACCGCCGCCTCCGGCCATGCCGGAGGAGCCCCCGCCGGCGCCGCCGCCCACGCGGCGCCGGCGTTTCGCCATGCGATACGGCGGGCTCCTCCTCCTGTTGATCGGCTCGTTCCTGCTCGCCTCGCAGGTCTGGGTGCACAGCGAGGCGCAGGCGATGACCCATGAGCTGGCCACGCAGACGGCGCCCGATCTCGATTCCCTGTGGGATCGCTACCGCAAGCTGGCGCCGTTCAGCCTCCCCGGCTCGGGGCTGGGCGACGTGCGCGACGAGCTGCGGACGGCCATGATCAAGTCGGCGGACCGCACCCTCAACGCCTACCACGGGGACGATCCGGTCTCGACCGTCAAGGGTTGGCAGAAGGCGCACGACCGGCTCCAGGCGGCGGTCGACCTCAACTACCGGGACCGGCCCACGCGGGCGAAGATGCTCTACGCGCAGGGGCATCTCGACCGCATCGCCGCGCAGAAGGCGCGCTCCGCCCGCCAGGCGGACGAGGCGAGGCAGAAGGTGCGCGACGCCGTCGACGAGTATCAGGACGCGGCGAAGCTCGCTCCCGACTGGCCGGACCCCTATCTCGGCCTCGCCCACGTCTACGCGTACGAGCAGCCCGATCTCAAGCAGCTCGAGGGGACGATCAACGAGCTGGAGCATCGCGGCTACACCCCCGGGCGCCGCGAGAAGGCGATGCTCGCCGACGGCTATCGCGCGCAGGCGGAGCAGGTCTTCGCCCAGGCGCGGGCGGCGCAGGGGACGGACCAGGAGCAGGAGCTGCTGGAGAGGTCCCGCGACACCTTCACCCAGGCGATCGGCCTCTACCGCGAGGCCGGCAATTTCGCCGACGCCAAGGCGAACATGACGAACGCGGCGCAGGAGCTGCGGGGAATCTTGAGCCGGCTGGAAGAGCTGGGAGTCTGGTGAGATCCTTGATGAAGACGGGATTTCGTAGGGGCGGCCCTATGTGGCCGCCCTGGGAGGGTGGGATCGCGGGGCTGGAACAGGCCCTCCCCCATCCAGGGCGGCCACATAGGGCCGCCCCTACAGAACACGGGGAGACAAACATTTCATGGCCGTGACCCGCAGCACCGCCGCCGAGCGACGGCAGCGGGAGACCACCGTCCTCAAGGGGCAGCCGGGCTTCGCCGTGCAGGGGCTCCCCGGCGCGCCGTCCCGCAATCTGGAAACCATTCTCCTCGCCGCCGCCGCGGTGGTCATCCTGCTGGGTCTGGCCCTGGCCTATCTCGCCATGGCGAAGCCGCTGGCGGACGAGGAACCGAAGCTCGCCGCGGGGGAGATCGTCAATCTGAACGATCTCAAGAGCGCGGACCAGCTCCTGCCGGTGCTCGACGGGGTCGACGGCTCGGCCGAGCGGGCCTTCGTGGCGCAGGCGATCTGGAAGCGGGCGCACGAGGGGGCCTTCCCCAACGTGGGCGAGATCGAGCGCATCCGCGTCCCCGCCTCCGAGATCACGGGCGACCGCCGGCTCACCAGCCTGCGCGAGCGGCTGGAGACGCGGCGCCAGGCGGGGGCGCAAGGCCCACAGGGAGAAATTTCTCTCCCCCTCCTCTCGCTCCAGCAGCTCCGCACCGTCAAGCCGCGGCTGGTGGTGCGCACGCCCGGGCAATTCCGCTCCTCCTTCTGGCTCTGGACGGCCGTCTTCCTGCTCGCCTTCGCCGCCGTCCACGTCGTCTGGCGATGGCGGCGGTTCGCCGGGGACGAGCTGATCCTGCCGGCCATCCTGCTGCTCGCGGGCGTGGGGCTGGCCATGATGGTCACCGTCCGCGATCCCCTGCGCGACCTGCCGCTCTATCGCGGCTTCGCCGAAGGGGTGGTCCTCGGGGCCGTCCTGCTGCTGGCCGGCAGCCTGTTCGACGCCGAGCGCTCGCCCCTGCGGCGGATGAGCTTTCTCCCTCTATTGGCCGCCTTCGCGCTGTCGATCGTGCTGATCCTCTTCGGCAGCGGCCCCGGAGGGAGCGACGCCAAAGTCAACCTGCTCGGCTGGCAGCCGGTGGAGGCGATCAAGATCCTGGTCGTGCTCTTCCTGGCCGGCTACTTCTTCGAGCGCTGGGAATTCCTGCGCGAGATCGCCGAGACCCGCGCCGGCCTGCCGCGGGGCCTGCGCATCCCCAAGCTCGAATACCTGCTGCCGCCGCTGCTGGCCATGGGGCTGGTGCTGACTTTCTTCTTCCTCCAGCGGGACCTGGGGCCGGCGCTCATCCTCTCGTTCCTCTTCCTCACCCTCTACTGCGTGGCGCGCGGCAAGCCGTGGATGGCGCTGGTGGGCGCCGCGCTGCTGGTCTGCGCCTTCACGGTGACCTACAAGATCGGCTACCCCGCCACGGTGAACGGCCGGCTCAACATGTGGCTCTCGCCGTGGGACAACTCCTTCCGCGGCGGCGACCATCTGGCGCAGGGGCTCTGGTCGCTGGCCGGCGGCGCCCTCACCGGCACCGGCCTGGGGCTGGGGCAGCCGCAGCGGGTGCCCGAGATCCATACCGATCTGGTGCTGGCGGCGGTGGGCGAGCAGCTCGGCTTCCTGGGGCTGCTGTCGGTGCTGGCCCTCTACGCGCTGCTGGTCTGGCGCGGCTTCCGGGCGGCGTTCCGCGCCGGCTCGGCGTACGGCTTCTTCCTGGCCCTGGGGCTCGCGGTGCTCACCGCCATCCAGACGCTGCTGATCGCGGGCGGCATCCTCGGAGTCTTGCCGCTCTCGGGCGTGGTCTCCCCCTTCCTCAGCTCCGGCCGCACGGCGATGCTGGCCAACTTCCTGATCTTCGGGATGATCCTGGCGGTCTCGGCCCGCCCCGGGCCGCCGGAGGCCGTGGAGGCCAACCGCCGGTTCGCGGGGGCGGCCCGCTGGGCCGGCGTGGCGCTCGCCGCCGTGCTCGCCCTGATCGTTTTTCGCGCGGGCCAGGTGCAGGTGCTCCAGGCCGACCGCGTGCTCACCCGCGGCGCCCTGACCCTCCAGGGGGACGGCTTCCGCCGCTTCGAATACAACCCCCGGCTGGTGGACATCGCCCAGTCGATCCCCCGCGGCGACGTCGTCGACCGCAACGGGGTGATCCTGGCCACCAGCGATCCGGCGCAGATCGCGAAGAACCGCGCCGTGCTGGAACGGCTGGGGGCGGCGCTGCCCGCCGCGGACGAGCGGCTGCCCCCCGGCACCCGCGTCTACCCGTTCGGCGGCCGGACCTTCCACCTGCTGGGGGATCTCAATTCGCGCGCCAACTGGGCGGCGACCAACACCTCCTACGCGGAGCGCGACGCCAGCGTCCTCCTCCAGGGGTACGACGACTTCGCGGGGGTGGCCGAGGTCCAGCAGCCGAACGGCCAGAAGACCCGCGAGCTCCAGCGCGATTATGGGGAATTGATCCCCCTGCTCCGCCACCGCTGGCAGCCGGAGCACCCGGCGGTGAAGGCGATCCTCGGCCGCGACCGCACGCTGCGCATGACGATCGACGTCCGCCTCCAGCTCCGGGCGGCGGACACGCTGGCCAAGTACGCCCGCCAGGGTGGGTTCGGCGGCGCCGCCGTGGTGCTCGATCCGGCGACGGGGGACCTCCTGGCCTCGGTGAGCTACCCGTGGCCGTCGCAGCTCCCGGTCGAGGTCGCCAGCGGCACCGAGGAGACCACGCCGGTGCTGATCGACCGCGCCCGCTATGGCATCTATCCGCCGGGCTCGACCTTCAAGGTGATCACGGCCATGGCCGCCCTGCGCAAGAATCCGCGGCTCGCCAGCCAGGTCTACACCTGCAAGCTGCTGCCGGACGGCCGGGTGGGCAACTACGTCAGAGGGTGGGGGAAGCCCATCCGCGACGATCCCATGGACCGCACGCCGCACGGCGACCTCGATCTGGCGAGGGGGATCATCGTCTCCTGCAACGCCTATTTCGCCCAGCTCGGCACCTACTCGGTGGGCGCGGACGAGCTGCTGGCCACGGCCAAGGCGCTGGGCATCTCGGTGGCGCGGCCGAACACGGCCAAACAGCTCAAGGACGCCCTCCCCCAGGCCTCCTACGGCCAGGGGCAGGTGGTGGCGACGCCGTTCCAGATGGCCCGGGTGGCGGCGACGGTCGCCGCCGGCGGCGCCAGCCCCGAGGGGCACTGGGTGCAGGGGACGGGCAACACCCGGCGGGGGCAGCCGGCGCGGGTGCTGGAGCCCAACCTCGCGCAGCTCCTGGGCGGCGCCATGCGCCGCGTGGTGACCGAGGGGACCGGCAAACAATATCTGGCCGGGGTCTCCCCGCCGATCGCCGGCAAGACCGGCACGGCCGAGGTCCAGGACCAGAAGTCGCACTCCTGGTTCATCGGCTACGCTCCCTATGAGACGGCCGGCGGGCGGCGGATCGCCTTCGGCGTCATCGTGGAGCACGGCGGCTACGGCGGCCGGCTCGCCGCGCCCGCGGCCGGGGAGATCGTGCAGGCCGCGGCCCAGTTGGGGATACTTAGACCATGAACGACATGATGGACAGGATGCGCGACCTGTTGAAGCCCTGGATGCGGGGGACCTCGCCGCTGGAGATCCGGCGGGCGATCCTCGACGACGCCGAGAGCCACGTCGTCGCCGCGGGCGAGGGGAAGCGGATCTACCCGTACAACCATCTGCGCGTCCATCTCCTGGTGCCCGACCCGGAGCAGCGCGTCCGCTTCGAGGCGGTCGTCCGCGAGGCCTGGGATCTCCAGCAGGAGATCGCCGGCCGGCTCGCCGAGCGCGGCTGCCCCCTCCCCGCCGGCTTCGCGGTGGAGGTGGCGTTCGACGAGGAGACCCACCCCCGCTACGGCGACCGCCGCTTCTACGTGGAATACCTCAACGAGGCCGCCGCCGCCCCTGCCATGGCCGCCCCCGCTCCCGGAGCCCCCATGGCGGCCGGCGGCGGGGAGCGGCCCCGCCTGGAGCTGACGGTGCTCAAGGGGACGGCCACGCAGCGGGTCTACGAGCTCGACGCCCCCCGCGTCTACCTCGGCCGGCTGGAGGAGGTCACCGATCCGGACGGCCGGGTGCGCCGGCGGAATGACGTGGCCTTTCTGGAGGTTGGAGAGATCAATTCGACGGTCTCGCGCGAGCACGCCCGCGTCGCCTGGGACGCCGAGGGCGGGGGCTGGTGGCTGCGCGCGGAGCAGAACGCGTCGGGCACCCGGATCTACCGGAGCGGGCGTACCATTGACGTCAGCGCCAACGACCGCCGGGGGGTGCGCCTCCAGCCCGGCGACGAGATCTATCTCGGCCGGGCCTGCGTCAAGGTGGGGATGCGAGGGAAGGAATGAGGGAAAAAAGTGGCCCGCGGGGACCTTGGAGGAGAGGATGAGGATCCTCCCCCGCGGGCGCGTGTCTCGGGTTGCAAGAAAAGAATAGGCCCCTGGGATCACGGAGATCCTCAACACGCGGTAAAAGTTCGTAACTTATTTGTAAACGGGAAAGGTGGCCGGCGGATCTGGCTCTATGCTCTCCGCTCCGGCCATGAAGATCAGAGCTTTGAGCAAGCGCTATAACCGCTGGATCGGATTCGTGGCGGTGCTGTTGCCGCTGGCGATCCTGCTCGGCCTGCAATACCGCTGGCTGCGGGAGCTCGATCATTTTTCCGAGCGGGCCTACAAGGCCCAGGTCGCGAGCCTCCTCGAGGCGGTCTCCAAGAACGTCGAGTACGCCTACGCCGACGCCGGCCAGATCCTCGACCTCCAGCCCACCATCTTCACCCAGCACCAGCTCGACCGGGCGGCCCACCTGTTCAAGAAGAAGGGGGTGGTGGGGGTGACGAGCCTGTTCGTGATGAGCCTGCGCGACGAGAAGGAGCCGCTCTTCTTCACCCCCCGCTATACGATCTTCTCCCTACCGGACGACTCGCCCGAGGTGCGGGCGGTCTCGGTGGCCGTGGCCCCCTGGAAGGCGCTCTATCGCCGGGACGGCGTGCTGGAGCACGTCCGGCTGTTCGTCGAGGAGAAGGACCCCAGCTACCGCATCCTCCTCTACCCCATCACCGACGACTCCTCGCGGCTGGTGGGCCTCGCCGGCATGATCCTCGACGAGCGCTACTTCCGCGAAAAGGTGCTGCCGAAGGCGATCCGCGACGCGCTCTCCGAGCTCTCGGATCGCGGCGAGGGGCCGATCATCTCCGTCGAGGACAGCCAGGGGCGGGTCATCTACTCCACCGATGCGTTCTCCGACGATACGGACCTCTGGCGGACGGAGGCCCGGCGGCCGTTCGGCTTCGTGTTCACCGACTGGAGCATGACGCTGGCCACCCGCCACGCCACCGCGGCGGAGGTGGCGCACCGCAACTTCGCCCTCAACCTCGGGCTCTCGGCGGCCCTCGCCGCGGTGCTCCTCAGCGGCCTGATGCTGGCCCTGCGCTACGCCTCGCGCGAGATGAAGCTCTCGCAGATGAAGAACGAGTTCGTCTCCAACGTCTCGCACGAGCTGCGCACGCCGCTCGCCTCGATCCGCGTGTTCGGCGAGCTCCTGCGCCTCGGCCGCTTCGGCGGCGTCGACAAGGCCCGCGAGTACGGCGACTTCATCGAGACCGAGAGCCGGCGGCTGACCCAACTGATCAACAACATCCTCGACTTCGCCAGCATCGAGTCCGGGCGCAAGACCTACCGCTTCGAGCGCTCCGACCTGCGCGAGGTGGTCGAGGCGACCTTGCGGACGTTCGAGGTGCGGCTGCGCAAGGAGGGGTTCCGCCTCCATCTGGAGGGGATCGACGCGCCGCTGCCGACGGTGGTAATCGATCCCGGCGACATCAGCCGGTCGCTCTCGAACCTGCTCGACAACGCGATCAAATACTCACGCGACGCCCGGGACATCGACGTCTCGCTGCGGCGGGACGGCGACTTCATCGTCATCTCCGTGCGCGATCACGGCATCGGCATCCCGCGCGGCGAGCAGCGCAAGATCTTCGACCGCTTCCACCGCGTGAGCACCGGCCTGGTGCACGACGTCAAGGGGAGCGGTCTGGGGCTCGCCATCGTCCGCCATATCGTGGAGGCCCACCATGGCAAGGTGACGGTCGAGAGCCGTCCGGACGAGGGGAGCACCTTCGCCATCCATCTACCGATCGAAGTGACCGAGCCCGTGGCGGTCGCCGCTCCCGCCCAGCGGGAGCAACCCTCGGAGGCCTGACCATGTCGACCCACGTCCTGATCGTCGAAGACGACGAAGCGATGTCCATCGCCCTGCGCGACGGCTTTCAATACGAGGGCTATTCGGTGACGGTGGCCAAGGACGGCGAGGCCGGCCTGCAGCTCGCCACCAACGACTCGCCCGACCTCATCCTGCTCGACGTGATGCTGCCGAAGATGACCGGTCTGGACATCTGCAAGCACCTGCGCGGCACGGGCAGCGCGGTGCCGATCATCATGCTGACCGCCCGCGGCCAGGAGATCGACAAGGTGCTGGGCCTGAAGGTGGGCGCCGACGACTACATCACCAAGCCGTTCGGCTTCATGGAGCTGCTGGCGCGGGCCGAGGCCGTGCTGCGCCGCACCCGTCCGGGCGCGCAGGTGGCCCCGCCCGAGGTCTACCGTTTCGGCGAGGTCACGGTCGACTTCCGGCGCCACGAGGCGCACAAAGGGGCGCAGCCGATCGACCTCTCGCCGCGCGAGTTCCAGCTCCTGGCCTTCTTCATCCAGCACCGCGGCGAGGTGATCACCCGCGAGAAGCTCCTCGACACCGTGTGGGACTACAACTCCATCCCCTTCACCCGCACCGTGGACATGCACATCGCCAAGCTGCGCAAGAAGATCGAGGACAACCCCTCGGACCCGCGGTACATCATCACGGTGCACCGGCTGGGGTATAAGTTCACGGGGTAAACCCTCACCCCTGCCCCTCTCCCGTCCCCTCCCGCCCTCCCTCACCGGGAGAGGGGAAATACGAATGTAGGGGCGGCCCTGTGTGGCCGCCCTGGGCGGGTGGTGGCCCTCGGAACAGG
>DASXJP010000577.1:0-4479 GCA_036497345.1 Thermoanaerobaculia bacterium | reverse complement strand
GCCCAGCCGTAGTTGGCGACCATGCGGTCGTAGATCCAGTGCAGGGCATAGAGCAGGGGCAGCACCAGAGGCTTGAGGCTGCCGAGATCGATCGTCCCCTCCAAGCCATAACGGAGGGCGTGCAGCAGGTCGTACTCCTTCGGCCCCCAGTAGGAGGCGAGCGACATCTGGTCCCCCGCCGGCCGCAGGATCAGGAAGAATTCACGGGGGAGCCCCTTCTGCTCGCGCGTGATGTCGTCCTTGCTGGGCACGGGCAGGAACTGCTCGGCCCCGCCCTTGTCGGAGGTCTGCACCAGCATCGGCACGAAGACCGCGCGGTCGATCTTCCCTTGCGGCACCTGCGCCGCGAGGTAGTAGGTGTCGTCCAGCCCCACCCAGGCGGGCGAGCCCCCGGGGACCTCGGTCGGCTCGTACGTTCCTCCCGGATCGAAGCTCTCGACGTCGTCCCCCTTCCGGTAGACCCCCCGCCGGCGCTCGTAACGGCTCTTCATCTCCTCGGCGGTGGGGTTGCGGACGCCGGGACCGAGCAGCACCCCCCAGTCCGAGCGGCCAGGTACCCGCACGTCCACGGTGAGAAGGCCCCGGTCATCCAAGCGGAAGGTCTTCTCGGCGGTGCCGACCGGGCCGCTGTAGCGGAAGGTGACGGAGCGGCCGTCCGGGCTGCGCTCGGCCTGGAACAACGCCTGGTTGAGCGGGCTCGGCTGGGTGTCTTTGGCGGTGAGGGAGTAGGGGTAGGCGATGCCGGCCCGCTGGCGGACCATCTCCAGGGTGCCGCTCTTGGGGTCCGACTTCTCGGGCACGGTCATCGAGAGGAGCTGGGCGCCCCGGTTGGTGAGCACGGCGTGGACGCGGCCGGACTGGAGGGTGATCCGCTCCTCGGCCGCGGCTGAGGCCGGGACCGGAGCGGGGGCCTGGGTCACCGCCGGCTGGCTTGGGCTGCTCGGGGCGGTCGCTCCCGGCACGGCCGGAGCGGCGCCGGGAGCGGGGACCGCCTTGGGAGCGGATGGCTCCGGCGGCTTGGGCTTGGCCGGAGGGAAGAGGGTGTACCAGATGGCGATGACGGCCAGCGACAGCACGAAGGCGAGGAGCAGACGGCGAGTTTCCACGGAAGTCAGAGCCCTCTTTCGTCGTATGTTCTATGGACAGGACCACCCGCCGCGCCGCTACGGCAGGTCGACTCCGCCCGGATGAAAAGGTTGGCAGCGCAGGATGCGGCCGGCCGCGAGCAGGCTTCCGCGCCAGGGACCGTGTTTGAGAATGGCGAGCCGCGCATATTCAGAGCAGGTCGGAGCAAAGCGGCAGGAGCGGGGCAGCAGCGGCGAGATCCGGCGCTTGTAGACGCCGAGCAGGAAGACGAGCAGGCGCGTCACCCGGCCGTCTCCCGCCGCTCGCGCACCCCGCCGAACAGCCGCAACAGCTCCGTACGCAACGCCGGGAAGTCGCTCTTCCCGGCCTCGGGCTTCAGATGAACCACCAGGTCGAGGGCGGGCAGCCTGCCGCGGTCCTGCCATCGCCGGTAGACCTCTTTGATCCTGCGCTTGAGCCGGTGGCGCACCACCGCCTTGCCCACCTTGCGGCTGGCGGTGATTCCGAGGCGGGGGTGCCCGAGCTGGTTCGGGACGAAATAAAGGATCGCGAGCGGCCCATGCCGCCGGCGACCCGTGCGGTAGCACCTGAGATAATCCGTCCGCCGCCGCAGCCGCTCCTCGGAGGTCAGGCGCTCGCCCGCGAATGGCCCCGGCGGGCGCCGGCCGGCCGCCATCAGACGCTCAGGCGATGGCGTCCCTTGCGGCGCCGCCGGGCGATCACCGCGCGGCCGTGACGGGTGCGCATGCGCACCAGGAAGCCGTGCGTCCGTTTGCGCCGGCGATTGTTGGGCTGAAAGGTCCGTTTCACTGTGAGCCGCCTTCTTCGAAATCGATGTCATGGATCGCGGGACCGCCGGCCCATCCGGAGCCGCCCGCTCGATTGGCACGAAACCCGTAAAGTAATTCACTGAGGGGAGAGGCGTCAAGGACGCCCGTCCTCCTATCAAGACGAATGGCGGAGAGGGTGGGATTCGAACCCACGGACCGGTTGCCCGGTCAACGGTTTTCGAGACCGCCCCATTCGACCGCTCTGGCACCTCTCCGGTTGTGTCTGCGTTTGAGATCGATGGCGGAGAGAGTGGGATTCGAACCCACGGTAGAGTTTCCCCTACACACGCTTTCCAAGCGTGCTCCTTAAGCCACTCGGACATCTCTCCCGATCTTTCCAAAGAACCTCGCCGCTCAAGGCTTGAGCCGCAGCGACGCGAAGAAGCCGCGCAGCAGCGCGGCGCTCTCACCATCCAGCACGCCGGCCGTCACCTCCAGCCGGTGGTTCAGCCGCGGGTCCTGGACCAGGTTGCCCAGCGTCCCGCAGTAGCCGGCCTTCGGATCGGGCGCCCCGTAGACCAGCCGCTCGACGCGGCTGTTGACCAGGGCTCCGGCGCACATCGCGCACGGCTCCAGGGTGACGTACAGCGTGCAACCCGAGAGCCGCCAGCCGCCGATCGCCGCCGCCGCCTGCCGGATCGCCAGGATCTCGGCGTGGGCCAGCGGATCGCCGTCGATCTCGCGGCGATTGTGGCCCCGCCCCAACACCTCGCCCTCCCGGACCACCACCGCCCCGATCGGCACCTCCCCGATCTCGGCGGCGCGCCTCGCCTCGGCGAGGGCTTCCGTCATCCAGACCTGATCTTCCGGCCTTTCCAAAGGAATACCCCGCCAGACGGGACGCGTATGTTACCCGAGAAGGGTCACAACGCAAAATCCGGAGATCCGGGCCGCTCTCGAGAGCCCTGGGGCCGAGCCAGGGACCCACGCGGCGGCCCGGAAACGTCGTGCGTCTCTTTGGGGGAACCTCTCCCCCTTTTTGGGGGACCCCTCGTCCTTTTTGGGGAAGGCCTCGTCTTTTTGGGGAGACCCCTCGTCTCTTTTGGACGAGGGTCCGTCTTTTTTGGACGAGGGTCCGTCTTTTTGGGGAGACCCCTCGTCTCTTTTGGGAGAGGGGTCGTCTTTTTGGGGAGACCCCTCTCCCCGAATTCCAGAGCCGCCGTCCTTTCCAGGCTGACGGCGCACTAGTACGGCGTCAATCCAGAAATGATGGATTCTGTAGGGGCGGCCAGCTTTCTGTGGACGCTCCGGAGCGCTCCAGGCTCGCGCGTCCAGAGCTCCGATTGCCTCGGTAAGGTGAGGAGAGAACGGCGGCATGGGAAGGCGGAAGCGAATTTCTACCCGCATGTCACAAAACTGGCTCTTGCGGAAACTTAGTTCTTGGGATAGAGATTCTGGAGGAGACCCGCTATGCCCCATACCATCATTCCGGATCTGAGTATCGTTTTGACGTTCCTCCGCCTGGGCCAAGGGTGGAGCCAGGCCGATCTCGGTAAGGCCGCCGGGATCTCCCCGAACCTGCTCAACGAGTACGAGCGGGGCCGGAAGCGGCTTTCCCGCCAGCGGCTGGAGCACATCATCGCCTTCCTCGGCCTGCCGCCCGACGTGATCGACGCCACGCTCGCTAATCTCGCCGCCAACCGCGCCGCGGCCCGGACGCCGCGGGATTCCCCCGACGCCCCCTCGGAGGAAGCCCGCCGGATCGAGGCCTTTGCCCTCCGGTTCGGGACCACGATGACGGGCTTCGCCCGCTCCACACTCTCCCAGCTCACGGTCGAGGGGGAGGCGCTCTATGCCCGTCAGCGTGCCGGCTTCCTCTGGGACCGCCTGAAGCGGCATGCGCCGGCCGAGCAGAGGTCCCTCGTCCAGAAGGGGCGCAAATACCGCACCTGGGCGCTGTGCGAGCGGGTGGCCGCCGAGAGCATCCGGAAGGCGCCGAACCATCCCCGGGAGGCGCTGGAGTTGGCCGAGCTCGCCCTGCTCATCGCCGAGCGCCTCCCCGGGGAGCGGACCTGGGGTCTGCGCCTTCAGGGCTACGCCTGGGCCCACGTCAGCAACGCCCGCCGGGTCTGCAACGACCTGCCCGGCGCCGAGACGGCGATGGTCCGTGCCCGGAAGCTCTGGGAGGCGGGGGATCCGGGGGATCCGGGATTGCTGAACAGGGCGTGGTTGCCGGGGCTTGAAGCTGCCCTCCGCCGGGATCAGCGGCGGTTCCAGGAGGCCCTGAAGCGGATTAGCGAGGCGCTGATGCTCGATACGGGCGAGCTGAGAGGGGAAATCCTCCTATCCAAGGCGCTCATACACGAGACGCTTGGTGATCCCGCAGCTTCGACAACGGCGCTTCTGGAGGCGGTCTCCTTTATCGACCCTCGTCGGGAGCCGCGAAATGCTTTCGGCGTGCGGTGCAATCTCGCGTTGGACATGTGTCAACTGGAAAGATTTGAGGAAGCCAAATTGAGGCTGCCCGAAGTACGAGCGTTAGCCGAGCAGCTGGGAGAGGAGCTAGATCTGACGCGGGTCCTCTGGATAGAAGGGAGGGTCGCCGCCGGGCTCGGAAGAATCG
>DASXJP010000576.1:0-4223 GCA_036497345.1 Thermoanaerobaculia bacterium | reverse complement strand
CCCCTCTCCACGGGGTGGAGAGGGGGAAAAAAACCTTTCGGATCTCTCCTCCCTTCGATCTCGCGCCCCCCCTCACCACGCAGAGGAGAGGGGCCGGGGGTGAGGCCTCGAAGGGCTGGACGCCGGAATTACGAGGGCGCTCCGAGTCTCTCATCCCGGATGACTCGCTTTCTCCGTCTTCTCCCCCTTCGCCGGCATCGCCTGCTCGGAGGGGTGCGGGAAGAGCTCGTCGCCGCGGGTGGGCCGCTCCGGCTTCGGCACCTGGCCCGAGAGCGTGCGCACGTAGGCGGTGATCATCCAGACCTGATCGTCCGGGATGTGGCCGCCGTAGGAGGGCATGCCGTTCGGCCGCCCCTGGACGATGGTGTCGTGGATGTTCTGGCCGCTGCCGCCGTAGATCCACTGCGCGTCCATCAGCGGCGGACCGATCCCACCGCCGCCGTGGAAGTGGCAGCCCACGCAGTTGTACTGCTCGTAGAGCCGCTCCCCCTGATTGATCGCCCAGGCGTTCCCCTCATAGGGGCCGCCCGCGGCCTGCTTGGGGGCCGCCTGTCCGGGCTGCAGGCTCACCAGCCGCACCGGCTCCGGACGGGCGTTCTCCGCCGGCAATGAATGGAATTTCCGCGCCTCCCGCGGGCAGCCGGCGAGCGCGAGGCCCGCCACGGCGCAGGAGATAACAACGAAACCACGAGCGCGTCGCATGGCGTCAATTTCCTTCCTCAAATCGCCTTCCTCTCAAGTCGCTCCCACCCGCGGGATTCCATAACGGTCCAGCAGGGCGTCGATCTCAGGTTGCCGGCGCTCGATGAACGAATCGAGCTCCGCGTGCAGCTTGTCGTCCCCGCGCCGCACCGCCATCGAGACGTCGAACACGAAGGGGAGGAACGGCCGGTCGATCTGCGGCGAGACCGGCACCAGCTCCAGCGGCACCTTCTGGCGCGGCGCGAAGTAGCCGGCGAGCGGCCCCCAGACCACCGCCATGTCGACGTCCCCCCTGGCGACCGCCTCGACGATGCGGGCGGGAGGATTGGGCTGGGAGTAGTCGCCGTACACCGAATAACCCTTGATGTTGTTGACGATCCCCCGGTTGGCGAGGGCGTGCGCCGGCGGCGAGTTAGTGCCGTCGTCACCGATCATCTGCACGCCGACGCGCAGCTTGCGGAGGGCCGGATCGTCGACCGAGCGGACGTCGATCCCCCGGTCCCTGCGGGAGACGAAGACGTAGGTGGACCGGTAGTAGGGCCGCGTGGTGAACGCCAGCTCGACGCTGCTGGGCAGCCCCATCATCACGTCGCACAGGCCGGCCTTGAGCGTGTTGCGGATGAACCCCCGGTGCTGTGGCCACCAGGTGTAGACCACACGGGCATGGAGATCCCGGGCCACCATCTCGGCCAGCCGGTTCTCGAACCCCTCGCCGTTCCGATTTGAATAGGGAAGATTATTGGGGTCCGAGCACACCCGCAGCTCACGCACGGGCGCCGGAGCCGCGGTGCCCTTTCCAGAGCAGGCGGCGGCGAGGACGGCCACCGCCGCGAGGGCCAACCCCCTATGGCAGCGCGAAGACATACAGCATGCCTCCGGGGGTCGAATATTTGGGCAGATCGCCCATGGCGCCCACGAAGCCGAGGGCGGCGGTGGCGTCGCGCGGATCGAGCTTGCCGGGTACGATGGCTCCGGACCAGCCCCCCACGCCC
The DNA here is from genome assembly GCA_036497345.1 of Thermoanaerobaculia bacterium. Lineage (GTDB taxonomy): Bacteria > Acidobacteriota > Thermoanaerobaculia > Multivoradales > UBA5704 > DATARR01. The sequence continues at coordinate 2,529 of DASXJP010000576.1, read as the reverse complement.
GAGAGGACGGCCACGTACTGCTTGCCGTCCGGCCCCTTGTAGGTGACCGGCTGGCCGATGATCCCGGAGCCGGTCTTGAATTTCCACAGCTCCCGGCCGTCGGCGGCGCTCACCGCCTTGAGCCAGCCCTCCATGGTGCCGTAGAAGACCACGTCCCCCGCGGTCGCCAGGGTGCCGCTCCAGGCGGGAAAGAATTCCTTGATCTCCCAGCGCGGCTTGGCGGCGACAGGGTCCCAGGCCGTGAGCACGCCGCGATTCCCCCCGGGGCCCGCATACATCCGCACGTTGGCGCCCACGAACGGCGTGCCGGCGATGTAGTTGGCCTCCATCCCCTGGAAATCCATGCACAGGTTGTTGTGGGGAACGTAGAGCAGCCCGGTGCGCGGCGAGAAGGAAGACGGCTGCCAGTCCTTGGCTCCCGGCGACGCCGGACAGATCTGGCGCACGGTCTCCCCCTGTTTCGTCTCCTTCTCCGCCACCACGCGGAGGAGGCCGGTCTTGAGGTCGACCCCTGAATTGGAATTGGTGAAGCCGAACGGACCGGCCGAGAGGACCTCGCCGGTGGCGCGGTCGAGCATGTAGAGGATGCCGTTCCGGTCCGGATGCAGCAGGACCTTGCGCCGCTGCCCGCCGACGTCGAGGTCGAGCAGCACGTTCTCGTTGACCCCGTCGTAATCGTGGAGGTCGTGCGGAGTCATCTGATAAAACCAGCGCGCCTGCCCGCTGTCGGCGTCGCGGGCGAAGATGCCGCACGTCCACTTGTTGTCCCCCGGCCGCTGCGCCGCGTTCCAGGGACCGGGATTGGCGGTGCCGTAATAGATCAGGTTGAGCTCGGGATCGTAGGAGATCCACCCCCACACCGTGCCGCCGCCGATCCGCCAGGCCTCGGGAGGCCAGGTGGCGACTCCGAGGTCCTTCCCCTTCTCCTTGTCATAGAACGGCTTGAAATCCGGACCGATCAGCACGTCCTTGTCCGGCCCCGTGCTGTAGGCCTTCCAGGCGATCTTGCCGGTCCCCTCGTCGAGCGCCGTCAGCCACCCCCGCACCCCGAACTCGCCGCCGCTGTTGCCCACCAGCACCTTGCCCTTGACCACCAGCGGCGCCATGGTGATCGATTCGCCCTTGTTGATGTCGCCCAGCGGCGTGCGCCAGACCTCCTGGCCCGTCTCGGCGTCCACGGCCACCGTCTGGCCGTCGAGGGTGTTGTAGAAAACCTTTCCATTGTCATAGGCCGCGCCCCGGTTGACCTGATCGCAGCAGGCCACTCCCTGGGACGCCGCGTCGACCGGCGGCTTGTAGACCCACTTGGCCGCCCCCGAATTGGCGAGATCGAGGGCATAGAGATAGTTGGGGAACGGCGCGACCACGTACATCGTGCCGCCCACGATGAGCGGCGCCGCCTCCTCCCCCCGCGTGTTGCCGGTCGAGAAGGTCCAGGCGACCTTGAGATTCATGACGTTCTGGGCGTTGATCTGGTCGAGCTGGCTGTAGCGGGTGCTCGCGTAGTTCTTGGCCGGCATCACCCACTGGCCGTCGTCCTGCCCCGGAGGCTGGGACGCCACCTTGGCCCCCGCGATGGCGGGATTGCGCGCCGACGCGGGCGGCGGCGTCTTCTTCGCCGACTCCGACCGGGTGCGGCAGCCGGAGGCCGTCAGGATGAAAGAGAGGAAGACGGCGACGAGGACCGCTCCCCTCGCAACACGATAGTTCCCCGCCAGATTCCGCATCGACATCCCCCCGTTGCGCGTCAAAATAACTTCACCCCACGTCTGGGGTAACAGCAAAATACGCGCCAGCGGAACCTGAGGCGGAAAGAGGCGAAATCCGGAGTAGAAGAGGCGGGAGGGCGGAGGTTAGGGGCGGGCGTTTATAGAAAATTTACAAGTGGATCGGCGGATCGGAGACTACGGTCTGCACCCCTCCCCCGCACGCGCCTCTTCCGGATCCCCCGCCGTCCGCCGCCATTGCGCCGCCGGCCTCAGGGCCCTCGCACCCACAAGAAGCTGACGTGCAGCGCGGCCTGCGCGACGGCATACACGAACACTGCCGCGCGCGCCCCCCGCGAGCGCAGCCGCTCGTCGAGCAGGACGAAGCCCAGGAAGCAGAAGCCCAGCAGCGCCGGCAGCACGAGGCGCGCCTGCCAGTAGCCGAAGTAGTAGGCGTGTTTCACGAACGGCAGGAAGAGGGCGATGTTGGCGAAGAAGGCGACGCTGAACCCGAGCACGAGCATCGTCAGCAGCGGTCGGCCCGACGGGGCGGCGCGGAGCCCGCGCAGGCACGAGGGCGCGCGGAAGACGAAGACGCAGATCGCGACGAGCATGAGCAGGCTCAGCGGGATGGACGAGTTGACGGCGACCGTCATCAACTCTTGGTGCAGGCCGTCGCGCTGGCCAAAGTAGGCGTCGGCCGGGTCGGACTCGTAGATGTTCATCGGGTCGGTGAACATCGACAGGTGCAGCAGCGCGGGGTAGCTGTGCCGGTTGCTCATGAGGAGGTTGTACTGGCCGGCGTCGCGCGGGAGCTGCTCGG
>DASXJP010000575.1:0-6523 GCA_036497345.1 Thermoanaerobaculia bacterium | reverse complement strand
ATCGACTTGTCGACCGGCTCGTAGAGCTGTCCCACGTAGGAGTAGATGCCGAACTGGCGGAAGAGCGACTCCATGCCGAACGTGCGCGCCTCGTCCGGCACGATGGGCACGATCTTCTTGCCGATCTCCTGGTCCTTGAGGAGCTGGGTAAGGATTTGGACGAACACCATGGTGGTCGAGACGTCGCGGTCCACCCCCTCGAAGAAGCGCCCCCAGACGTCGTCCCCTTGGGGGATCGCCAGCGGCTCCTTGCGCACCCGCCGCGCCGGCACCGGCCCGCCCAGGGCCCGCCGGCGCTCGCGGACGTACTGGATCTCCGGGCTGCTCTCGGGCGGGCAGTAGTAGGGGGCGTCGTGGAGCTCGGCATCGGAGACCGGGATGTCGAAGCGGTCGCGGAAGATGCGCAGCTCGTCCTCGGTGAGCTTCTTCTGCTGGTGGGTGACGTTCTTCCCCTCGCCCGCCTCGCCCAGGCCGTACCCCTTGACCGTCTTGGCCAGGATCACCGTGGGGGACCCCTCATGCTCGACGGCGGCCTTGAACGCCGTATAGACCTTGGCCGGATCGTGCCCGCCGCGCCGCAGGGCGTGGAGCTGCTCGTCCGAGTAGCCCTTCACCAGCTCCAGCAGCTCGGGGTACTTGCCGAAGAACTCGCGGCGGAGATAGGCGCCGGACTCGACGACGTACTTCTGGTACTGGCCGTCGAGGGTTTCGTTCATCCGCTGGATCAGCAGGCCGGTGTTGTCCGCCTCGATGAGCGGGTCCCAATCGCTGCCCCAGATCACCTTGATGACGTTCCAGCCGGCGCCGCGGAAGGCGGTCTCCAGCTCCTGAATGATCTTGCCGTTGCCGCGCACCGGGCCGTCCAGGCGCTGGAGGTTGCAGTTGATGACGAAGATCAGGTTGTCCAGCTTCTCGCGGGAGGCGAGGGTGATGGCGCCGAGCGTCTCGGGCTCGTCGGTCTCGCCGTCGCCCAGGAAGGCCCAGATCTTCCGCTTCTGCGGATCGCGCAGGCCGCGGTTGCGCAGATAGCGGTTGAATTTGGCCTGATAGATGGCGCTGATCGGCCCGAGGCCCATGGAGACGGTGGGGAACTCCCAGAAGCCCGGCATCAGCCAGGGATGGGGATAGGAGGCGAGGCCGCCCCCCGGCTCCAGCTCACGCCGGAAGTTGTCCATCTGTCCGGCCGAGATCCGCCCTTCGAGGAAGGCGTGGGCGTAGATGCCCGGCGAGGCGTGCCCCTGGAAGTAGACCATGTCGCCGTCGAACCCACCTTCCCCGCGGCCGCGGAAGAAGTGGTGGAAGCCCACCTGGTAGAGGGTGGCCGCCGAGGCGAAGGTCGAGATGTGGCCGCCGAGGCCGGTGAACTGCTTGTTGGCCCGCACCACCATGGCCATGGCGTTCCAGCGGACGATGCTCTTGATGCGGCGCTCCAGGGCGCGGTCGCCGCCGTAGGGGGGCTCCTCGCTCTTGGGGATGGTGTTGATGTAGGGGGTGTTGCCCGTGAAGGGGAGGACGACGTCCTTCTCGTACCCCTTCTCCAGCAGCTTTTTGAGGAGGAAGCAGGCGCGTTCCCGTCCCTCGATCTCGACGACCTGCTCGAACGCCGTCAGCCACTCCTCGGTCTCGTTGATGTCGGTATCCGCCGTTCCACCCGTGTACCAGTTGAGTGGAGCCTGATACGGCTTGCTCATTCCCGTTGCCTCCCTCGGTTCCTGCGGGCTCCTCCCGCCAACCCGAGAGCATATGACAACGAGGGGAAAAGGACCCAAAGGACTGCAAGGACTCCAGGGACCTCAAGGACGAAATCTCCTTGGGATCCCCTGTCCGTGTCTGCTGTCCTTGGAGTCCTTGCAGTCCTTTGGGTCCTTTATGTCCTTGCCCGCCGCCGCGCCGCGGCAACATAGATCCCCAGCCCCAGCACGTTGGTGACCACGATCAGCCCCGAGATCTTCACCGCGAACAGGAGAGGGCTCTCCACGTTGATGAGGGGGACGATCGAGACGGCCACGTAGAGGAGGGTCATGAGAAGGCCGGAGAGGGCGCAGAGCCTCAGCCAGAGGGATGGTCGGGGCTGGACGCCCCGGAGGCCGAAGAGGGGGATGGCGAACATCACGAGATAGGTCAGGGCGTAGAAGAGGCCCGAGGCGTTCCACAGCAGTTGGAAGGCCTCCTGCTTGCCCACGCCGATCAGCCCCGCCAGGCCCAGGACGAGGGTGGCCGCTCCCACGAAGAGGATCGAACTGACGGGCGTCCGGTAGCGGGCGTGCAGCCGGGTGAACCAGCCCGGGAGCAGCCGGTCCCATCCCGCCACCATGGGCAGACGGGTGTTGCCCGCGAACGTCACGCTCGACTGCGCGATGCGGATCCCCAGCAGGGCCACGATGGTCAGGGTGGCGATGGGGATCACCAGTTGGAGCGAGCGGAACCCCTCGCTCAGCACCTGCGGGATGGGGGCGATGAGATCGATCTGGTCGCGCGGGATCAGCGCCAGCACCGAGCTGGTGCCGAGGATGAACATGCCCGCGATCAGCGGCGCCGCCAGCGCCACCGAGCGGCGGATGGAGCGCACGGGGTCCCGGCACTCGCCGGCGTGGATGGCCACGTACTCGAAGCCGCCCAGGGCGCCGAACCCCATCTTGCCGAGCAGGTTCAGGCTCAGGATCGAGACGGCGGGCATCTCGATCGCCAGCGGATGGTAGGCGGGGAGGGACCCGTGCGCCAGGTTCAGCCAGGGGAGGATCAGGATGGCGAAAAAGGTTGCGATCATCAGCGCGCCGCCGGCCTTGTGGACCCACTTGCCGACGCCGAGCCCCACCGTGGTCAGCAGGATGAGAACGCCGATCATCGCCAGGCTGATCAGGCCGATGAACCACCTGCTGCTGGTCAGCCCTTCGCTGGACGGTCCGAAGATGTAGCGCAGGTATTGCGTCACCTGGAGGCCGATCTCGGAGGTGTTGAGGATGGCGAACAGCCAGAGGTTCCACGCCACCAGGAAGCCCAGCAGCTCGTTGAAGCCGAGCTTGGCCCACTGGTAGAGACCCCCTTCGAGCGGCATGACCTGGTTGAGATAGATCACCACCACCGCCGAGGGGAGATAGAAGAAGACCATGGCGAGGAGCCAGAGCACGACGTGCGACGGCCCCTGCTTGGCGGCCACGCCGATCCAGGGGAGCCCGACGATGAACAGCACCTGGGTGAGCGCGAGGTCGACCAGCCCGAGCTCCTTCCGGAAGACGCCGCTGCGGGCCTCGATCCGCTCCTCTTCGCGCCGGAGGTCGGTGGTGGCGGTGTCCGGGGTTGCCATCGAGGGGAAGGATAGCAGGGGCGAGGGGGAGCTCCGTATATAGTCCTCCCCAGCTCCATCCTCCAAGGAGGCACCGCTCATGCTCAGCACCATGATGGATTTCCCGCTGACCGTGCAGCACATCTTCCGCCACGGCCGCAGGATCTACGGCGACAGCGAGGTCGTCACCTGGACGGGCGCGGAGCCCCGCCGCGCGAGCTTCGAGACCGTGGCCGGCCGCGCCGAGCGCCTGGCGGCGGCATTGAAGCGGCTGGGGGTCGGCCCCGGCGACCGCGTGGGCACCCTGCAGTGGAACGACCAGGAGCACCTGGAGGCCTATCTGGCCGTGCCGGGCATGGGAGCGGTGCTCCACACCCTCAACCTGCGCCTGTTTCCCGACCAGCTCGCCTTCATCGTGAATCACGGCGAGGACAAGGTCGTGATCGTGGACGGCTCGCTGATCCCCGTCCTGGCGCGCATCCGGGACCGGCTGACCACCGTCGAGCGGATCGTCGTGGCCGGGGAGGGCGACGCGTCGGCGCTGGGCGGGGACGTGCTCCGGTACGAGGAGCTGATCGCCGCTGAGGGCCCCGGATTCGCCTGGCCCGATCTCGACGAGCGCGCCGCCGCGGCCATGTGCTACACGACCGGCACCACCGGCGATCCCAAGGGGGTCGTCTACTCCCACCGCTCGATCTTCCTCCACACCCTGGGCGTGGGACAGGGCGCGGCCATCCCCCTGAACCAGCACGACCGCGTGCTGGCGATCGTGCCGATGTTCCACGCGCTCTCCTGGGGGCTCCCCTATCTGGGCTGGTCGTGCGGCGCGGATTTCGTGATGCCCGGCCCGTTCCTCCAGGCGGAGCCGCTGGCCCGCATGATCGCGTCCGAGAAGGTCACCTACGCCGCGGCCGTGCCGGCCATCCTGAGCGATCTCTTGCGCTACGCGGAGGGGCACGAAACCGACCTCTCCTCGCTGCGGATGGTGATGGGCGGCGGCGCGGCGGTGCCCCGCGCGCTCATCGAGCGCTTCCATGAGAAGACCGGCATCTGGATCACCCAGGGGTGGGGCATGACCGAGACCTCGCCGGTGGCGGCGCTGGCCTGGCCGCCGCGCGGCGCTCGCGAGGGGGAGGAGCCGGCCTGGTGCGCGAAGACGGGCCGCGCCTTCGCCGGCGTCGAGATCCGCATCGTGGACGACGCCGGCAACGAGCTGCCGTGGGACGGCAAGGCCGTGGGCGAGATCGAGGCGCGCGGCCCCTGGGTCACCGGCTCGTACTACCGGAATCCCGCGCCGGAGCGCTTCCACGACGGCTGGCTGCGCACGGGCGACGTGGGCTGCATCGATTCCAAGGGATTCATCCAGATCACCGACCGCGCCAAGGACGTCATCAAGTCCGGCGGCGAATGGATCTCGTCGGTCGAGATCGAGAACCTCCTCATGGGCCACCCCGGCGTGGCCGAGGCGGCGGTGATCGGCGTGCCCGACGCCACCTGGGACGAGCGACCCCTCGCCTGCGTGGTGCTCCGGGAGGGGGCCGCCCGGGACGCCGAGGCCCTGCGCGGCTTCCTCGACGGCAAGGTCGCGGGGTGGTGGCTCCCCGAGCGCTGGGCCTTCCTGCCGGAGATCCCGCGGACCTCGGTGGGGAAATTCGACAAAAAGGTTTTGCGCGCGCGGTACGCCAACGGCGAGCTCGACGTCGTCGAGTTGACTGGGGCGAAACGCGGATGAGTTAGTCCGCGGAGAGCGCACTGATCGTGACGTAGTATCCGTCTGGATCTCGCAGTGAGAATTCCCTGGTTTGAGTGTTCGGATTCACGTGGAGCTCCTCTTCGAGCCGAGTGACGAGAGCGCGTGCCCTTTGAAGCGCCAGGTCGAAATCATCGACACGGAAGAATAACAGGAGGCCGTTGCCGGGTGTCCCGCGATCGGGGCTCATCAGTGAGGGATGCTCGTGGGCGCCCCACTCGTGGAGGCAGAGCAAGACCGTTCCATCTGAATCGAGGATTTGCCCAAAGTGGTCATGGGCGGGAAGCGTAGCCGGCTGACCGAACAGCGCCTGGTACCATTTGAAGCTGCCCGGCACGTCGCCTACCCCTATGATCGTCCACGTGCGCTTCATCGGGTTCCCCTCTGCGGCCCTACGGCCCTGGGCCTAAAGTGCCGACCAGGGCTCTTCTATCTGCGAAACCTAGCTATTAGCTCTCGAAGTGAGTCATGGTCATGGATGGGCGTCCTTGCAACGAGGTAGATGGTATCCGCTGTGCGGTCAAAACAAACGATCGCTCGGGCCCTATTGTCGGCGTCGCCTAGTCGATACTCGACCCATTCTCCCTCCCTTGTTTGTGACTGCGGGACGCTCCACCGCGAAGGAGCCCATTTCCGAAATTCCTTGTCTCTTAGCGGGTCACGGCATACCGAGAGAGCCTGCAAGAGCTCCCTCAAGCTGTTTTTCAGGACGAGTTATTGGCCGGAGGGTAGTCTGCTAAGGGTCGTCTGCCAGCGAGGATCGGTCCAGGAGGACGCCTGCCTGATGTTAGGCAATAGCATCCTCTAGGTCTTCAACCGGCACCGAAGAGCTGCGTAGCTGGTCAAGAGTTAGAGAGGCAACATGTTCCGCCATCTCTCTATACTCTGGGCTGAGACGCTCAAAAGCGTCCTCGCCGACGCTGGCGGCATAGTCGCGTTGACCCCAAGAAGGGATGCCGGGATTCATGAGCTTCGTCAGCCGCCCGAGCTCGCCAGCCCTGAGAACAAGCTCGTGGGCAACAAAGTCAACGACAGCCTGTTCTTCCGGGCTCAACACCGCCGGTTCATCGACATCAATGACCACCCGCCTCTCCTCGGACAACGGCACCGACTCCAGATGAAAAACGGGGGAATCAACGCACTTGTTCAGGTAATGCCAAACCTCGCGCGTCACTACGCCGTGATCCCACGCTTTGTGGTGACCCTCGGTAATTTTGCGCCCCAGGATATGCGTTGCGACGACATCGACAAGATAGGGCAGCTTGACCGCCTGGGTCACATTGAGCTGCTTCGTTTTACCGAGCCGTATTAGCACGGCCTTCAACTTGGGCGGAAGGTCGTTCGGTCTGCTCTCGGCCATGGCGCCCCCAAAGATAAGAGCCCGGTCTTTCGCCCGGGTTACGCTTGGAGTATAGCACTGCCGGCCGGCCGGCACAATTGCACTGTTTAGCGGGGCGAAGAGGGCCGCAAGTACTCTCCGCCCCGGCTGA
>DASXJP010000574.1:0-22840 GCA_036497345.1 Thermoanaerobaculia bacterium | reverse complement strand
GTGGCAACGGTGCTCCCTCCGTAACAGGCGGCAGCGCTGACGCGATCACTGCCAACAGCGCGACACTGCACGCTACCGTGAATCCGAATGGGCTTCCAACAACCGTCTCCTTTGACTACGGTAGTGGCTCGCCGCCTTTATTCGTCTCAACGCCGCCACAAAACATAGGCAACGGGCAGGTATTCGTTCCGTTTTCGGCGAATATCGGGAGCCTTACCTGCGGAACAACGTATACGTACTACGCCAACGCGACGAACAGCGCGGGAACGACCCCGGGGCCTCGAGAGACCTTTGATACTTCACCATGTGGCTCGAATCTTACCATCGTAACTACATCATTGCCCGACGCGCCTCCGAATCAACCCTACTCGACGCAACTCGCCGCATCGGGAGGCACCGGCGCCGGATATATCTGGAGCCTGGAGGACGGTAGCCTCCCCGCAGGGCTTACCCTGAATGCCCTCACCGGTGTCATAAGCGGCACGCCGACGCAGGCGAGTACGTTGAGCCAGTTTACGATTGGTGTCCGGGATTCTGGCAGCAACTCCACGATACGGCGGTTCTCGTTGTACGTCCTACCGGCAAGTGGCCTCACTATTCTGTCGAACGGCCCCAGCAACTATGTGTTCTACGTCGGAACGCCCTATACAATCTCGAACTCCCTGACCTATCTGGCGACTGGAGGACAAGCGCCATATTCTTGGACGGCAACGGGCCTGCCGCCGGGTCTTCAGATCGATGCGGCGGGTGGGTTCCTCTACGGTACGCCGACCCAAACCGGGAGCTCCCAAGCTGAGATCACTGCCACGGATGCGACCGGAGAAACCGGGTCGCTCTCGACTGTGATCACGGTCGGCAAGACGGCCATCATCATCACGGACTCGTCGGGGCACACGCCGCCTAGCCCGCCGCCGGCCCAGGTGGGCACCAGCTATCAGTTCTTCTTCAATGCCGCAGGTGGCAGTCAATCCGGCTATACGTGGTCTATCTCGCAAGGGAATCTTCCTCCTGGCCTGACCGCCCAAAATGGCCCGGGCTGCCCGACATATTGTTCCCTGGAAGTCACCGGCACACCGACACTCGCGGGCACTTACACGTTCACCGTAGCAGTGAACGATTCTCTGAATGACCATGGGAGCCAAGTGGCGACCATCGTTGTGAATTCCGGGACGCCGCCCTCCATCGCGACTACTCAACTCCCGACCGCGACGATCGGCGCTTCCTACTCGGCGGCCCTGAGCGCCACGGGCGGCACGCCGCCGTACCGCTGGAGTTTCGTGGGCTCAGCTCCCGATCCTGGCATCCAGATCTCGCAGGATGGAACGCTCACCGGCATCACTCAGAATACGAATGATTGCCCAACCGGCTCTTCGGACCACCTCGGCGGGATTTGGGTGGGCGCGGGATATCCCTCGACGTACTTCCAAGTGATCGTCACGGACGCCGCCGGCCAGAGCAGCGCGAAGCAGCTCTGCCTGGTCTCTTATTACCCACGGCCCCAAGTGTCCTCGGACAGTCCGCCGTCAATCACGATCGACGGTCAGAACCACACGATCACCCTGAACGGTGGCAACTTCAGGAGCACGTCCTACATCGTCACCAACGGCGGTGCCACCTTACCCACAACATACATCGGGCCGAACGCGCTGTCCTTCACGCTTTATCCCAACTACCCGGGTCCGCTCTGCGCAAATCAGAACGGTACTACCTGCTTCGACGCTGGCTCTCCTCTCGCGCAAAGCGTGATTGAGCCATACTCGAACATCAGTCTGTCGAGCGTCAACCTTGCGATTTACAACCCTCCGCCGACGCTCACCTCGGTCGCGGCCGTGCTCAACAATACCAATCAACCCTGCACGGCGAATCAGCTTTGCCAGCTCGTTGTGACGGGCGGCGGATTCAGTTTCCACGGAGATACAAACTTCCTCATCGCCGAAACGAACACGATCGTGACGGCAGTGAGCTACCCCTCTGGACCGCCGCCATGGACTCAGATCATCACTAGCGCCTTCTCCCTGCCTTCCGGAACATATACCTTGCAGGTTACGAACACCCATCAGGCGGGCGGAACGGACGTGACCGTCTCAGCGACATTCCATGTGAACTGATCTTTGAGGAAATGCCCCTCAGGGCGGTGCGACTCAGATCACACCGCCCTGGGGCGTCACTCTACGGTGCTGCTTACCGCATAGCAACAAGGGGATTCTCCATGTCAATCGGTTCCTTCCTCACCGGCAGGACACGCTCGTTCTCAACCCCCGTCTTCGCTCACTGGCACACGCTCGTCGAGGACTTCCAGACCTCGCCCCTTGAGTTCTACGAAGCAGTTGAGGCCGCAGTCCGGAAACGGGAGATCCCCGACCTCCGCTTCTCGCGGGTCGAGTACCACGAATCCGGGGTCCTCTCCGCCCTGCGCATCTACCAGCGGATCGAACGGAAGAAGCTCGCCTTCGATGTCTGCGCCGCCCCCTTCGGCACCGGATTCTTCTTCTCCTGGTGGCTCTCCGAGCCCAAGAAATCGTACAAGGCGCTCGGCTGCTTCGCCTTCCTGCTCTTCCTCGCTTTCGCCAACATCGTTCTCCAAAAATACGGCGTGGCCGGATGCTTCTTTGCCTTCCTCCTGGGACTCGCGGCGATGGCCATCCTCGTCATGGGCGTCCGCGAGGGGTGGTTCCTATCGGAAGACATAATTCGCGACACTCCCTATATTGGTGCCATCTATGAATATTTTTTCGATCCCGAGACTTTCTACAAAGAAGACACCCGGACCATGTACCGGGAGATGGTCCACGCGGCGGTCCTCGAAGTGATCGACGGGACGCTTGAGGCGAAGGGGCTCCGGGCCTTGGCACCCGAGTACCGGAAGCCTGAGATCCGACGCCTTGCCGAGTAGCATGGTGAGAGGGTGACCGATAGCGACGCGATCACCCGGAACTTCTACGCCTGGGAGTTGCGGGGCCGGGGGTGGCAGGCGTACACCCGGGCAGTGTGCCTTGAGCCACCCTTCCGGCCCTTCCTGGGGCATGTCCTCCCCAAGCGCCGGGCATCCGATGAAGGAAAAATCGAAACGAAGGCTAGCTCCTTCGCCGGGTGGTTCTTCAAGCGGGAGGGAGATCCGGGGCGGAGATCGGAGCCCGAGGAGGAGACGGTCCTCGAACCGGAACCGGAGATCTTCCGGGCGCCCTACCCGCTCTCCGAGATCGTGGTCACCCTGCCGCCGGGGGCCGCTGTCTCTCCGGGAGTCACCGAGAACCTCCTCGTCGCGCTCGCCGCTTGCCGCTTCCCGCTCGCCTTCGAGGTGGTGGGCCTCCAGGATTCCCTGCGCGTCGGTATCGCCTGCCGCACGCCCGACCGCGAGCGCGTCTCAGGATTCCTCAAGGCTCACTTCCCTGAGGCGATCGTAGGAGAAGCACCCGAGCCGCTCCGGGCCGCGTGGCGGAGCGCAGGAGGGGCATGCGTAGCCCTTGAGTTCGGGTTGGCCCGGGAGTTCATGCTGCCGCTGCGCACCTTCCGCGACTTCCGGCCCGATCCCTTGCTTGCGATCTACGCCGCGCTGGCCGAGCTCCACGCGGGAGAGGTGGGGCTCTTCCAGGTGCTCTTTACGCCCGCCGTATGCGCCTGGGGCGAGAGTATCTGGCGGGCGGTCCACACCCCCCAAGGGCAACCCTTCTTCACCGACGACCCGGAGTTCACGAAGCTCGCCAAAGAGAAAGTCATGCACCCCTTCTTCGCGGTCGCCGTCCGGATGGGCGTGAGGACGGAAAACGAGGTAAGGGCCTGGGACCTCCTCCGGGGCATGACGAGCGCCCTCCACCTCTTAGGTCACGCGAACGAATTCACGCCGCTTGCCGAAGAGGAGGAGATCGACCTCGAAGAGGATCTCCTCTCGCGCACCTCGCACCGCTCGGGGATGCTCCTCACGACCCCGGAACTCGCGGGGCTCGTGCACCTCCCCGGCGAGAGTGTCCGTCTCGAAGCGCTCGCTCGCGAGATGCGGCGCACCAGGGCCGCGCCTCGGGAAGTCATGGGCGCGGGGCTCCTCATAGGAGAGAACCTCCACGAGGGGCGCACGGCCGAGGTGCGCCTTCCTCCCGACCTCCGCACCCGGCATACGCACCTCGTGGGAGCCTCCGGGACGGGCAAGTCCACGCTCCTCGTAAACCTCATCCTTGAAGATCTACAGGCGGGCGGGGGCCTCGCCGTCCTCGACCCGCACGGCGACCTCATAGACGAGATCCTCGCCCGCTATCCCGAGGAGCAGGAGGACGATCTCATCCTCTTCGATCCCTCGGACACCTCGTTCCGAGTCGGCTGGAACATGCTCCACGCCCGGACGGAAATCGAGAAGGTGATCCTCTCCTCGGATCTCGTCGCCGCCTTCCGGCGGCTCTCGACCTCCTGGGGCGACCAGATGACCTCGGTCCTGGGGAACACGATCCAGGCGTTTGTGGAATCGGATTCAGGCGGGACCCTCCTCGACCTCCGGCGCTTCCTTCTGGAGCGCGACTTCCGCGCCGAGTTCCTGAGGACGGTTGAGGACCCCGATATCCACTACTACTTCGAGCGTCAGTTCCCGCTCCTCAAAGGCATCCCCCAGGGGCCGATCCTCACAAGGCTCGATACCTTCCTCCGCTCCAAGCTCGTCCGGGCGGTCGTGACGGAGCGAAAGAATCGCCTCGACTTCCGGGAGCTGGTGGACCATGGCAAGGTCTTCCTCGCGAAGCTCGCCCAGGGCGCGATCGGGGAAGAGAACGCCGCGCTTTTGGGGAGCCTCCTTGTCTCCGCCTTCCACCAAGCGGCCCTCTCCCGCCAGGATCTCGCACCGGGAGCCCGCCGCCAGTTCTCCCTCTATGTGGACGAGTGCCACCACTTCGCGACCCCATCCATGGCCGCGCTCCTCTCCGGCACGCGGAAATACCGCCTGTCCTTGTGCGCCGCGCACCAGGAGTTGGGCCAACTCCGGGCACGCGACCCCGCGGTGCTCTCCGCCCTTCTCGCGAACCCCGGGACGCGGATCGTCTTTCGGGTGAGCGAAGCTGACGCAAGAGAGCTGGAGCGGGGGTTCTCTTCGTTTGCGGCAGAGGATCTCGTGCGCCTCAAGGTGGGAGAGGCTATCGTCCGCGCGGGACAGTCTGAAGCGGACTTCAACCTCCGGACCCGGGAACTCGCCGCCGTGGCACCCGAGGACGCGAGCGCGCGGCGGGAGCGCCTCCTCGCCCTCATGCGCGAGCGGTTCCCGGTGCCGCCGCCCGAGCCGCGAAAAGAGGATCAAACGACGCCGCCGGCGCCCGTCCCTCGCGAGCGGGTTCCCGTCCCACCCGCACCCGCGCCACCGCCGACACCTCCCACGGTGGCGCCGCCTGTGCCTCCGAAGCGAGTCCCGCGCGAGGATGTCTCCATCCCACCCTTGGGACGCGGCGGCCCCGAGCACCAATACCTTCAGGATCTTGTGAAGCGGTGGGCGGAATCCCACGGCTACCGCGCCACGATTGAAGAGGAGATCCCGGAGGGCAAAGGCAAGGTCGATGTGGCGCTCCGCACCGACGACTTTTCGCTCGCCTGCGAGATCTCGGTCACCTCCACCGTGGCCCAAGAAGTCGGAAATGCCCTGAAGTGCCTCGACGCCGGCTTCCATGAGGTCGCGATCCTGGCCTTGAAGCGTCCGCGCCTTCAAAAGATCGAGGCCGCCTTGAAGGCCAAGCTCCCGCCCTCGGATCTCGCCCGGGTGCATCTCGTCTCGCCGGAGGAACTCTTCGCCATGCTCTCCATGCGGCCCGTGACCAAGGAAAAGGTCGTCGGCGGATACAAGGTGAGGGTCCGCCGCACGCCGGTTGAACCTGACGAAGAGGCCGCCCGCTACGAAGCGCTCAAAGATGTGATCGGCAAGAGCCTGCGGCGCATGGGGAAGAAGGAGAAGCCGTAGGGCGGAAGGGGGCGAATTCTGCCGCCTTTTCTCGGGCGCGCATGACCTCCATCATGACGGGAGTCCCTTAAGAAGCAACTCAAGAACCCAAGGAGGAATCCCCATGGAACGCGTGAAAGATCCGCCGGGCGAGACAAAGCCCGTCGGCATCTGGATTCGGGTCTCGACCGAAGACCAAGCCCAGGGCGAGAGCCCGCAGCACCACGAGATGCGGGGCAAAAGCTACGCGGAGTCCCGCGGCTGGGAGGTCCGCGAGGTCTACCGCCTCGAAGGCGTGTCGGGCAAGTCCGTCATGGACCACCCGGAGGCGAGGCGGATGATGGCGGATGTGCGCCGCGGGCGGATCGCGGGCCTCATCTTCTCGAAGCTCGCGAGACTCGCGAGGAACACGAAGGAGCTTCTGGACTTTTCCGAGTTCTTCCGGGAGCACGGCGCCGATCTCGTTTCCCTCCAGGAGTCGATCGACACCTCGACCCCGCACGGCCGCCTCTTCTACACCATGATCGCGGCAATGGCCGAGTGGGAGCGCGAGGAGATCGCCTCCCGGGTCATAGCCTCGATCCCCGTACGCGCCCGGCTCGGGAAGCCCATGGGCGGCATCGCCCCCTTGGGGTACCGCTGGGTAGACAAGCGCCTGGAGATAAACCCCGACGAGGCCCCGCTTCGCCGCCTCATCTACGAGCTTTTCAAGGAACACCGGCGCCTCAAAACCGTGGCGGAGATCCTGAACGCGGCTGGCCACCGGGGGCAAAACGGCAGGCCCTTCCGGGATACGACCGTGGAGAAGCTCATCGTGGACCCGACCCCGAAGGGCCTCCGCCGCGTGAACTACACGAAGCTCGTGAAGGGCCAGAGGGTCCTGAAGCCGGAGGCGGAGTGGATCTGGGTGCCGTGTCCCTCGATCGTCTCCGAGGAACTCTGGGAGCAGTGTAACGCGCTCCTTCTGAAGCGCAGGGCTTCCCGGAAACCCGTCGCGAAGCGGGCCGTCTACGTCTTCGCGGGCTACATGTACTGCGCCTGCGGCGAGAAGATGTACGTGTGCTCGAACACCCCGAAGTACGTCTGCAAGAAATGCCGCATGAAGATCCCGATCGTGGACCTCGATACCCTCTTCCGGGACGAACTCCGGGAGTTCACATTCTCTCCGGAGGCCATCGCCGCCTGGCTCGCCCAGGGCGCGGAGGTACTCGCCGGGCGGGAAGAACTCTTGGACTCGCTCTTCCGGGAGCGGGAGCGGCTCACGAAGGAGGCCGACAAGCTCTACCGCCTCTACCAGGAGGATGCCCTCTCGGTCGATGGCTTCCGCGAACGGCACCGGCCCATGGAAGAACGCCTCGCCGCCTTAGGAGGGGAGATCGCCCGCCTTCAGGGCGAGATCGATTTCCTGAAAATCCGGACCGTCATGGAGGAGGACATCATTGCGCAGACCCGGGACCTCGCCGACAAGTGGCAGACGATGGACATCCCGGAGAAGCGCCGGGTGGTCGAGAGCTTCCTCCGGCGGATCACCATCCACAAGGAGTTTGTGGACATCGACCTCGCGAACCTCCCCCTTCTCTCGGAGATGATGGCAAAAGGGCCGCCCATCCCGGGAGAGGAGGGAGAAAAGCCGCGCGGAGGTTTTCGTAGGGGCGGCCCTATGTGGCCGCCCTGCAACCTGCCGGGAGCGAAAACAGGGCGCCCACGCAGGGGCGCCCCTACAGAGCCCCCTCTCTCCCCGGAAGGCTGGGTGGAGGGCTGGGAGAGAGGGGATTGGGGGAGTGAGGGCCTCATTTCTTCCCGTACGTAATCCGGTAGATCGCCCCCGCCCGGTCGTCCGAGACCAGCAGCGCGCCGTCCGGCATCACCTGCACGTCCACCGGCCGCCCCCACGCCTCGCTCCCCTGGAGCCACCCCTGCGCGAACGGCTCGTAAGAGACCGCCTTGTCCCCCTGGAGCCGCACCAGGCTCACCCGGTAGCCGATCGGCGTCGAGCGATTCCAGGAGCCGTGCTCGGCGATGAAGATCTGATCGCGATAGATTTCCGGAAACATCGTGCCCGTGTAGAACCGCATGCCGATCGCCGCGACGTGGGGCCCGAGCTCGCGCGCCGGCGGCGTGAATTCCGAGCACGCGTGCTTCTTCCCATACTCCGGATCGGCGATCCGCGCCCCGTGGCAATACGGGAAGCCGAAATTCATCCCCGCCTTGGGCGCGTGGTTCAGCTCGTCCGGCGGCACGTCGTCCCCCAGCATGTCGCGCCCGTTGTCGGTGAACCAGAGCTCGTGCGTCTTCGGATGCCAGTCGAAGCCGACCGTGTTGCGGATCCCCCGCTCGACGATCTCCGGCTTCCCCTGGGCCCCACCTTGGACAACCAGCCGGGTGATGGTGCCGTAGATGGGATTGGCCTGCTCGCAGATGTTGCAGGGCATCCCCTCCGGCACGTAGAGGGTGCCGTCCGGGCCGAAGCGGATGAGCTTCCATCCGTGGTGCCGGTCCCCCGGGTAGGCGTCGCTCACCACCACCGGCTTGGGCGGATTGGCCAGCCGGTCGTCGATGCCGTCGAAGCGGAGCACGCGCGAGATCTCGGCCACGTAAAGCGCGCCGTCCTTCCACGCCACCCCGTTGGGCGTGTTGAGCCCCGAGGCGATCGTATGGACCTCCTCCGCCACGCCGTCATGATTGCGGTCGACCACGGCGTACACGTTCGACCCCATGGTCCCCACGTACACGATCCCCTTGGGCGAGAGCGCCAGCGACCGCGCCCCCCGGACCTTGTCCGAGTACACGCTGATCGCAAAGCCCGGCGGCAGCTTGATCTGATCGAGATGGATTCCCCCCATCGGAGCCGCCGGCGCCAGACAGGCGAAGGCGGGGATGAGGAGCAGGACGGCGGAGAGAAGCAGGGCCGATTTTAGATTTTGGATTTTGGATTTTGGATTGCGGATTCTCATGCGCGCACACTCCCTTCTACCCTTCGACACTCGCAAGAATCATGCACCCTCGCCGCCTCTTCCTCAATCCAAAATCCAAAATCGAAATCCAAAATCAAGTCAGAATGAGCCCCACCCCCACCGCCATCACCGCCACCGCCACGAGCTTGCGCGGGGTCACCGGCTCGCGGAAGAAGACCCAGCCGGAGAGCAGGGCCATGAAGTTGCCGATCCCCCGCTTCAGGGTCTCGATCGTGCCCACGTAGACGTGGGGGAGCGCCAGGAGCTGCAGGCCGAGGGCGAGCGCGCTGACCACCAGAGCGAGGACGTAGACGCCGGGCACCTGGCGCACCTGGCCGAGATCCCCGAGCTTCCCCCGGACGGCGAGCACCAGCAGCACTCCCACCGCCACTCCGGCGGTGAGCACGAACGCATGCAGGGGCGCGTCCGCCTGCTCCACCGCCAGCTTGTCCAGCGGGGTGGCCAGCGACCAGAACAGGGCGGTGAGCGCGACGAGCACCGCCCCCTTCACCGTGCCATGGTGACCGTCGTCCACGCTCCGCCGCCAGTGCAGCGCGATCGCCCCGGCGACCACCAACAGGATGCCGAGGGTATGCGGCGGGGACGGCCGCTCGCCGAGCAGCGGGATCGCCAGCAGCGAGGCGAAGGCGGGGGTCAGCGACAGCAGCGGCACGGTGACCGAGATCGGCGCGATCCGCATGCCTTCCAGATACAGGAGGTTGGCCGCGACGTTGAGCACCACCGAGGCGAAGGCGGGGACGAAGTACCCCGGCCGCGGCCAGGACGTCCCCGCCATCGCCATCCAGGCGGCGAAGAGAGGCGCCACGCCAACGGTCAACAAGAACACCAGCGCCACCGGCGAGACCTTCGCCACCAGCAGCTTGCGCAGCAGGTCGACCCCCGCCCAGCCGAGGCTGCAGGCGACGACCAGGAGGAGGACGGAGAGCGGGAGGGACATGGGCTGGGGGGAGTGTATATCCCCCCGCCCGAAACCTCACCATGCCCATCGCCCTCCCTAGGCGTTATCGGTCTGATCCGTCGGATCCGACGGATCGGTCGGATGGCCTCTTTTTTAAACCGCTTCCTAGGGTGAGGTTCCGGGCGGGGGATGCTAAACTACCCCCCGCACCTCCGCTTTTTCCCGAAGGACGTCCCATGAACCTCACTCCCGAGCTGGTCTCCGACATCCTGGTGCGCCAGGGCTACCTCACCTCCGAGCAGGGGGACACCATCAAGGCGGAGGCCAAGAGCCTGCCGAGCCGGATGCGCAACGCCAGCGCGTTCGAGCAGAAGGCGCTCGCCTACGACCTCATCCTGCAGCTCCGCCTGCCCAACGGCCGCGACTCGGGCGCCGCTCTGACCGAGGTGGACATCGCCCAGGCCATCGCCGGCGACGCCAAGCTCGACCACATCCGCATCGACGCGCTCTCCCTCAACGCCGACCTCATCGAGTCCCGGATGTCGCGCCCGTTCGCCAAGCGGCACCGCATGATCCCGCTCGACATGACCAACGGCAAGCTGCGGGTGGCGCTCGCCAACCCCTACGACATGGAGGGGATCGACTTCTTCCGGCGCATCGCCGGCCGCGACGTCCAGTTCGTGGTCGCCTCCGAGCCCGACATCCTCAAGGCGCTCACCGAGTTCTACGGCCTGCGCCACTCGGTCAAGCGCGCCGAGCGGGACCTCCGCTCCGGCATCGACCTCGGCAACCTCGAGCAGCTCGTGCGCATGAAGAACGAGACCGAGATCGAGTCGTCGGACCAGCACGTGGTCAACGCCGTCGAGTTCATGCTCCAGCACGCCTTCGAGAGCCGCGCGAGCGACATCCACATCGAGCCCAAGCGCGAGGACAGCCTGATCCGCTTCCGCATCGACGGCGTCCTGCACGACATCCAGAAGATGCCGAAAATCGTCCACGCCGCGGTCACCTCGCGCATCAAGACCATGTCCCGCCTCGACATCGCCGAGAAGCGCCGGCCCCAGGACGGCCGCGTGAAGATGAACCGCGGCGGCCGCGAGGTCGAGCTGCGCGTCTCCACCCTGCCGGTCGCCTTCGGCGAGAAGGTGGTGATGCGCATCTTCGACCCCCAGGTCGTGATGCAGGACCTCGAGGGGCTGGGCTTCTACCCGGACGAGCTGCAGACCTTCAACGACTTCATCACCCGCCCGCACGGCATCGTCCTGGTCACCGGCCCCACCGGCTCGGGCAAGACCACCACCCTCTACTCCGCCCTCAAAGCCATCTGCACGCGCGAGGTCAACGTCACCACGATCGAGGACCCGATCGAGATGGTCTACCAGGACTTCAACCAGACCGAGGTGCAGATCAAGGTGGGGATCACCTTCGCGGGCGCCCTGCGGCACATCCTGCGGCAGGACCCGGACATCATCATGGTCGGCGAGATCCGCGACAACGAGACGGCGCAGTACTCGATCCAGGCGGCGCTGACCGGCCACCTGGTCTTCTCCACCCTGCATACCAACGACGCTCCCTCCTCCATCTCCCGCCTGACCGACCTCGGCGTCGAGCGCTTCCTGATCAGCTCGACCGTGGTGGGGGCCATGGCGCAGCGGCTGGTACGGCGGATCTGCCCCAAATGCGTCACCGAGCGCTTCCTGGAGCCGGACGAGATCGCCACCCTGCGCCTCTCCGTGCCGCCCGGCAAGCGGGTGAAGGTCAAGGAGGGGGAGGGGTGCTTCGAGTGCCGCAACACCGGCTACTTCGGCCGCACCGGCATCTTCGAGATCATGCCGATCGACGACGCCCTCAAGAGCCTGATCATCAACGGCGCCGACTCCCCCGAGATCAAGCGCGAAGCCGCCAAGAACGGCATGCGCACCCTCCGCCAGTCCGCCCTGCGCAAGCTCGCGGAAGGGATCACCACCTTCGAGGAGGTGGTGCGGGTGACGGGGTTGTAGAAAAATCTGGTATGGGTATCTTGGCGATCAGAGCTGACGAGCGAGTCCGCGACGTGTCCTTCTCCGAGGACTCGTTCACCGTCGAGCTGATGGATGGCCGCGCGATCACGACTCCCCTCGCCTGGTTCCCGCGGTTGCTTCACGCGTCGCCCGAGCAGCGCCAGAGCTGGCAAATCGCTGGGGCTGGGTATGGCATTCACTGGCCTGACGTCGACGAGGACCTTTCGACCGAAGGGCTCCTGCGCGGGGCCCCCGCGCCTCGCGGCTCACTTAGGGTTAACCCAATCTCTTATATACATCTCCCTCGTCGAGGGTAAAATCTTGCCCCGTTAGGGGCAACGGCATGTAGCCTGGGGCGTGAGCCCCAGAAGGAGCGCCAAAACACACCCCAAAGCCCCGGAGGGGCGACGGCAGCTCATAGTGTCGAGAAAACTGCTGTCGCCCCTATGGGGCTCTCGGGAATTAGAGGACCATTCCTTCCTGGGGCTCACGCCCCAGGCTACATGCCTGGGCTCCTACGGAGCCCAACTTCCAGAAGTGCGACCTGTGTATAAGAGGGTGCCCCTCTCGGGCGTTCTCCGCCCTGTGGCACGGAACGTATCCACCCTCAAGAGTCCTGGTCAGTTCCCGTCTTTGGCTTCGTTACTGATCCGGCCGCTTCTGCCGTATTGACGCGAAGGTAGAAACGGGAGTAGGATGGCTAAATACTAAGATATGAGTGGGATAGCACCCGCATGAACCTTTGCCGCCATTCACTCCGCGAGAACCGGAGGATGTCGGATAAGCAGCCGAGGCGCTTGTGGGGGTGACGGATAAACTGCCATTCGCGGTAGGCGGGCTCAGCGTAGACAAACGATGGCGATAAGACCTTCAGATGCTAGGAAGTTATGGGGAAGAGCTGGAGGACGATGCTCTGTCTGCCATAGGGAGGGTGGTGCCGAAATAGCCCATATTGTGGCAAGAAGCCTAGATGGACCGAGAGGTGATTCCCCACTGCCACTTGAGCAGAGAGACCTCTATGAGAATCTTGTACTTCTATGCCCCAACGACCATTCGACTGTCGACAGCAACCCGAAGGAGTGGACTGCTTCCCGGCTCAGAGATATCAAAGCTGAGCACGAACTCTGGGTCCAAAAGCGACTTGAGCAAGGCGCAATTCGAGTGTCCGAAGTCGAAGCATCAGCTTTCGCTGAAGAACGTGTGTCTGCATGGCAAGCGATAGAACAACATGCGTGGCTCTTCCTCTCTCTGACACCTCTGGAAGTTCGAGAAGAGATAGTAGATCCCGTTGCTAAGTCAATCCAAGACCTTCTGAGTTCTCTTCCGATGCCAAGACGATATCACGATACTCTTGGGACCATTCTGAACAGCAACAACACTGAGCCAAGTGCGAGAGGTCTGCTGAACGAGGACTTTCGACGTCTTTCGGAAGGGGTTGGGTTCAGGGCTGAAGTCTTTCGCAACGGCCATGTTGAGTCCGTGAGTTGCATTGATAAGCTCTTACTCTCTGAAGAGTACCTGATGCAACTGCGACCGTCGATTTCCTTATCGTCAAGCACACACCGGTTGACCGAGTGCAAGAAAGCTATTGAGTATAAGGAGTTGGCCGAGCTTCTCCTTGATCAGATACAACAACTTAATAAACTGTGGACCGACATCCCTCTCCCTGCCGTTGATATGCTACTTACTGCTGGCCTTTTAAATTGCAGAGGGGCTTGTCTGCTTGCATTTAGTTACGAAGAACACCGGGCCTTCATCGGCCGCTGCATAGAAGACAGGGTTTTGCAGTATGGTACGATAGTTGAAAGGAAGGGAACTCTGCCGGAGATCTATAATGCCACGCTATCCCGACTGGTTAATACCATGGGGCTTCATCTCTTTGAACTGTGGGAGGGAGGTAAGATCCCCATACCGCGTCACCTATAGTCGAGGTGAGTGGCCGCTGACCAACCCCTGCAGTGGACGTCTGACAACGCCGCTGAGGGATGATGACGTTATGCGTACGGATCAAGATGGTTTTACGATGAAGATAAAATTCTTCGACCTCTTGCTAGTTCTTTCAATCTGTCTGCTGGCCCTATCCTGTGGCAGAGGGGTTGGAGAGCGCGCATCGGCAACTCCACAGAACAACCCGCCGGAGCCCCAAGTTGTTGCCGAAGAGGCAGAGTTCTTTATGGCGGGTACTGAGATGAGGCTCGGCATGCTGGAGAAGCCGCTTATCGCGAAGCTCAAGGAAAACTACCTACTCTCTAATGCTGGCGAGCACGGCTGGGTAGTCCTCGAAAAGACGGGACCACCATATAAAATGGTCGGCAGTGTTGGTTTCACTAATGGCAGGCTTTCCTCGATCTCGAAAGAGTGGGGCTCCTACAGTGGCGACGAGGCCCAGAATCTAGGGAAGGATCTTTTTTCGTTGTTGAGTACCTTGGCCGATAAGAAGTCGGCTACCATTGTGGTAAATTCAAAGATCTCAGTTCGACAGCCTGGTATCACTATAAGCGAAATCGAGTTGTTATATCCCAATAGAACAGTATCGATCGCGGTTACAGAATCGAGGCAATACGGCAATAGCGTTGTGATAAACGAGATGCTGAAGGCGAAATGACGCAGGCCTAAGCTCAAGCGGAACGGAACCCATAGGAAGGGTTATATTCTCGTGACACTGCGAAACTCAATCTTTGCGGCTATCTTGCTGGCAGCATGTAGTCAAGGGGCCAAGCATCAGGCCAGTCGGCCAGTTACGCCTCTGCCTCTTGCGAAGGCCTCTATCGAGACAGTGACACCAACTGCTGATGGTGGCGCGTACATTGCCACCCTTGACGCGGGCCTTTGGTATGTGCGTGGAGTTGAGGCTGTTCGGGTACATTTCAACGATCCGGGCTCTCAGAATAGAGACAGTGCAAAGCTAGATCTTCTGGAAATTACTCCAACAGTGGACGGTAGCGCGTATGCGATCTCCCCCTCAAATGAGGGACTTTGGTACCTCAAGGAGGGGCAGGCATACAGGGTTAGCGAATCAGCAGGTATACGGGCGCAAGCTTACAAATCATCGGGCGATAAGTTCTTCAGTCTCTATATAGCTGAGCTGAAGAAGCGGAGGTCTGCTTCAGAGGACTTTGGCTCGACCGACACAGATGATTCCGAGCATGAACAGTGAATTTGGGTCGTATAACACAAGCGGTCGAGCGTGTTGAGTGGCAGGAACACGAATTGTATACCTCACTCGGTTCTGACAGTGCTCGCCTGATAGCGGCCTTCCTGCTTCTCTGGGCGTTGGGGGCACACCCCTACGGCTTCTATGTCCTTCTCAGATGGGTAGTCTGTGCTGTCGCCATGTACAGCGCACTGGAAGCTTATGGAAGGAGCAAAAAAGGCCTCGTCTGGATCCTCGGCGTGATGGCTTTGATTTTCAACCCCTTTATACCTGTTTATCTAGATAGAGCTATATGGAGGCCGATCGATCTTTTGGCTTCGATTCTCCTCGTCGTTGCTATTCCCATGTTGCGCCTGTCGCCAAAGGATCAGGCTGACGTGAAGCAATTATGAGCCTTGCGGAGCTCTCTGCCAAGGCCCTTTGCCTCCCCCGTTCGCAAGGCGTGCCTTGAGCACAACCGGCCCAACGGGCCAGGATCGCGTCGGAGAGCCCCGGTCCTTCGATGCGGAAGCTGTGGAGCAAGTTGGTCGCCTCAGAGATCGGCCTCGTATTCTATCCGTCCGAGAGCCTCGTCGGTGGCCAACTCAAGCTCAGCGAGCTCCTTCTCCGTGAGGGCTCGCACTCGAGTGTCGAGAGCGTCCTTTGGAACAGCCCTCATCTGGAACGCGAGAGCTATCGAGTCTTCAGGGAGGCCTTCCTCAGGCGAGGCATGCACGGTTGCAGTTCCCGCCAGATTGGCGCGATCCAAGTTGGTGGTCAGGGGTATCACAAGAACTGACTGGAGGATGCTCGTCAGCGCGTTGCTCTGCCAGATGACTACGGGGCGACGACCGGTCTGTTCACGCGGTCGGAAGGGGCCAAGATCTGCCCACCACACCTCACCCCGCCTCAACTATGGGTCCTCCCGGTCTAGCGCATCGGCCCACTCGGTGAGCCCCTGTTCGGCAAGCATCCGATCTTCTCCTGCCCCGCTCTTGGCTAACCTCTCGAGGTCCCAGCGCCTCGGATCTGGGTGGCGAACCACGATCAGCGCCACACGCTCTCCCGGCGTGAGTGCCAAGGGTGTTTCCGGCTTGAGCAGACCTTCTTCGTAACGGGCTTCAATAACTCGCATAAGCTCATCATACCATAGACGGCGACCTGGTAGCGTCTGGAGGAGAGCTCGGGCCAGCCTCGCGCCTCCAGTGATGCCACCACAGGACCCGGAGGTCTGGCGCGCCCACGGTATGGAGCTCCTCGGGCCGCCCTTGGCCGTCGGGTGAGCCCTACGGCTTCGCCGTCACCTTCAGCGTCATCTTCATCCCCTTCACCTCGTGGCTGCCGACCGGGCAATAAACTTTATATTCGCCGGGCTGGAGGGTAACCTGGAGGTTTTCCGTCTCCTGGGGCGGCACGGGCTTGGCCAGGATCGCGTCGGAGAGCCCCGGTCCTTCGATCCGGAAGCTGTGGGTCTTGTTGCCGTCGTTGTGGACCACGAAGGTGGTCGGCCCGGCGGGGAGGGTGTCGGGCATCTTGATGGCGTACTCGCTTAGGTGGACGTCCACCGTGCCGGCGGCCTTGTCCGCCGGCGGCTCCACCGCGCTCGCGGCCGTCAGGGTGAGCAGGAGGATCGGCAGCAGGAGAAGGCTCGGTACTTTTCTCATCATAAGGCTCCTCGATTCGTGCGCGAAGAGTATAGCGGGCCGCACGGTTTTTGCATCATGATTTGGTCATGGCGCGCGGTTGGGAGAGCAAATCCGTCGAGTCGCAGCAGGTCGAGAAGGCCGGCTCCCAGGACCGGGGGGAGGCGGTCACGCGCGAGGAGCTCAAGCGGAAGCAGAAGCGGGAGAGCCTCGAGATGTCGCGGCGCCGGGTCCTCCAGGAAATGGAGGCCACCCGCTCCGAGGCTCGCCGTGCCTCGCTGGAGCAGGCGCTGGCTTTCCTGGATCGGGAGATCGCGGAGCTGGGGTGAGCGCCCGTGCGGCCTGCGGAAAGCAACAAGGGACTCCAGGGACGCCAGGGACAACAGGGACGCCAGAAAAAACACGCTCCCATAGCTCTTCTTCTGTCCCTGATGTCCCTGCTGTCTCTGGAGTCCCTGCTGTCCCTCAGCTCTTTTCCCCCTGCCCCCGCAGCATCCTCCCCAGAACCAGCAACAGCACCACCACCGCCCCCACCAGGGCCCCCCAGAAGATCTTTCTTCCCGTGGCTTCGGTATCCGGCTCCGGTTCCCGGTGACCCTCGGGGGCGAGGGTGACCTCGTGCGCGGACTCGCCCAGGAGGCGGGGGGCCAGGAGGGCGAGGTCGTAGCGCGGCGGCGCCAGGTCCGGCTGGCCGTAGAGGAGCTCGAGGGAGGCGCCCTCGGGATAGAAGAAGCGCAGGCGGTTGGCCGGCAGGAGCAGCCGGGGCGGTTCGAGCGGCAGGGGGGCGTTGTCCCCCTCCTCCACCAGGAGGTCGTAGCGGGTCGCCGGTCCCGCCGGGAGATCCAGGGTCAGTTGGGGTGCCGGAGTCTCCGGATCGGCGTGCCGCCAGGCGGCCTGCGCCACCGTCCGCTCCTCCGGCTCCCGTCCCTGGTGGCCGGCCGTGGGGATCTGGACCAGCCGGACCTCGCGGTCGAAGACCCGCGCCGAGGTGGCCAGGACCAGCCGCGCCGACGGCAGCGAGGGGTACGGCAGCTCGATCCGATACCGGGAGAGGGACGGCGGATCTCCCTTCTCCGCCCGCCGCGCCAGGGCCGGCAGGGGGAGCGATAGCGGCTCGTCCCGCCGCTCCAGGAGATAGGGGACCTGGCGCCCCTGGGCGTCGACGATGCGGACGTCGGCGAGATCCTGGCTGCGGGAGAGGACGGCGGCGTCGAGCAGGAGCGAGGTCAGCCCCGGCGGGCTGGCCGGGATGGGACGCCGTTCGCGGAATTTGCCCGCGTCGAGCGGCGCTCCCAGGGCCGGCAACGGGGCCGCCGCGGCCACCTCCTCCCGCGGCTGGAGGTCGCGGGCCTCCCCCCAGCGCGCCGCGGCCGTGCGGGCCTGCGCCACCTGGTCGCGCAGCGCTTCGAGGTCGTAGCGGGGAGCCACTGCTTTGGGATCGCCGAAGCGCGCGGTCAGGGGCGCGGTGCCGGCGGCCTCGAAGTAGATCCAGGGGAGCGGCGCCAGCTCGGCGGCCACCCCGGCGAGCTCCAGCGACGGATTGCTCCCGTCGTCGACCGTGAGCTCCAGGTCCGCCCCCTCCGGAGCGCTCAGAGGGATGCGCAGGTCGGCGGCCGAGAGGCCGTCGCGCACCGCCCTCCGTAAGGTCGCCTCGCCGAGCTGTACGGGGGCGATCTCCCCGCCGTCCCCTTGGCGCAGCCGCCCCTCGGATACCGTGGCGGCGCGCAGCAGGGGGCCGCCTGGGCCTCCGGAGACGTCGAGGTCCAGCGCCACCAGCGGCAGCCTGGCCGCCGGCAGGCGGAGGCGGAAGCGGCTCTTCCCCGGCTCGCTCGGCCGCCGCTCGAAGGCCACCGGGACCCGCGCCGGCCGCCCCGGATCGGCCGCGCGCACCAGCCTGGCAGTCACCGCGCCCGGCAGCGGCAGGCGGGCGCTCGACGCGTCGTCCCAGGTCAGGCGCAGGTAGCGGAAGTCGCCGGCCGGGACGTCGACGTCGAGGCGGGAGAGCTTCTCCTCGGGCAGGTCGAAGAGGGTCCCCTGGGGCACCAGCAGCGTCCAGCGGCTGCGGTCCCCTCCCCCTTCCAGCCGGAAGCGCTTGAGGAAGGGGGCGGGCAGGCCCGCGATCCGCACCCGGTCGATCGTCGCGCCCGTCCCCAGATCCACCTCGAAGCCGCTCGCGGTCTTGGTCGCGGCCATGGGCAGGAGCCGTCCCGCGCGCCATTCGGGCTCGCGGCGCGGCGGGTCCACCAGGAGATAGGGGACCTCCCGGCCGCCGGCGTCGAACAGGCGCAGGTCGGCCATCCGGCCGGCGGCGTGGGCGAGGAGCGGCACGTCCGGCTCCAGACGGTTGGGCCCCGCGGCGCCGGGAACGACCGGACGCTCGAAGCGGAAATGAGGCTCACGGTCGCCGCCACGGGCGAGGGCCGACACCGCCAGCAATCCGGCCAGGAGGAGCGCCGCCCGGCTTCTCATCTCTCCTCCCGCCGCGGCAGCACGTACTTCTGGATCAGGACCGCCATCAGCGCCAGGCAGATGCCGAGGCCGGCGAAGGAGGCCACCCGGTAGAGGCCGCCCAGCCGCGCCATGTCGTGCACGAACCCCTTGAGCACCGCCACCAGGAGCAGGACGATGGCGGAGACCCGCGCCACCTGGTTGCGCAGGATGATCCCGGCGATGAAGAGGGCGATGGCGAACAGGGCCCAGCCCAGGGTGTAGGAGAGGTCCTCGGGCAGCGTCGCCTGCCCGCTGAGAAAGCCGAAGGTGAGGCTGGAGCCGGACGAGAAGAAGTCCGCGATCTCGATGTTCACCAGCAGGAAGAGCAGCACCACCCCGCCGCCCGCGGCGATCCCCGAGAGGCGCGGCAGGGGCGGGACCAGGCGGTCGTCGCCGCGCGCCAGCAGCCAGGAGGCGAGGAAGAAGGCGAGGGCGGGCACGAGGTAAGTGTAGAGATACCAGTTCCAGATCGGCGTGAAGCCGCGCGGATGATAGCCCAGGACGGCGGGGTTCGCCGCCAGCCGGACGAAGACCGCGACGAGCAGGCCGGCCGTCCACCAGAGCAGCCCGCGGTGGGGGATGCGCAGGTAGAGGGCGGCGAGCGCCGCGGCGAGGAGGGCCCAGCCGATGGTGATCCACTCCTGGTCGAGCTGCAGCGGGATGGCCGCCGTGATGAAGGCGAGCACCGCGCCGGCCACCAGGGCGAGCCGCCCCGGGTCGCGCTCCGCGGCGACGCCCTCGGGCGCCCGGCGCTCCATCCGGACCAACTGGGCGAGCAGGACGGCGAGCGCCATCGCCTGCGCCACCGGCAGGGCGCCGATCATCCAGGAGAGGCCGCCGTCGATCAGGGAGTGCCGGGCCAGGAAGAAGAAGCTGACGCTGGCGAGCACCGCCGCCAGGAAGGGCTGGCGCAGCCGACGCGCCCGCTCTCCCAGGATCAGCGGGAAGGCGAGATAAGGCAGATAGAGCGCCACGGCGAAGGTCAGCTCCTGCCACCAGGGGCTCTTCGCGTCGTTGTCCCGCCAACCCCAGATCGCGACCGTGGTGAAGAGGACCGACAGCGGAGCGAGCCACGGCCGGCCGGCGAGCGTCGACAGCGCGAGCAGGGCGAGGAGGAACGCCACGTGCGCGGCGATGGTGAAGGCCAGCGGGGGCGGAGCGGCCGCCATCGCGGCCACGATGGCGATCACCTGGCCCAGGAAGAGGCTGGTCACGGCCGCCGTGGTGATCCCCTCCCCGAGATCCCGGTCCTTCGGGGCGATCCGCCGGGCCAGGGCGATCCAGAGGAGGGCCAGGGCGGCGATTCCCAGCGCCGAGCCCACGGCGACCGTTGGCCAGGGGGCCTGCCCCGTGGTCACCACCCAGGTGAAGAGGATGACGTCCGAGGCGGCGAGCGCCGCGATCCACAGCGAGGTCCGGCGCAGCCAGAGGGCGGCCACCCCGGCGGCGAGGTCGAGCACGAGCAGCACCCCCAGGAACGGCCAGGGGGGAACCGAAAGCCGGGGCTGCGCCGCCACGAAGAGGAGGAACGCGTGCCCCACCAGGGCCAGGTAGAGGCCGCCGCCGAGCGGGTCCATCACGCCCGCCTCGCCCTCGCCCGTCCGCCGCCGCAGCCAGAGGTTGCCGCCGAGGCTGAGGAGGGTGAAGCCGGCGACCAGGAAGAGCGCGGGGACGAGGCTGGAGGCCAGCGGCACCGTGATCCACCAGACGGCGATCAGGGCCCACGAGAGGACCGCGCCGAGGACGGTGAGCGCCGGCCGGCGCAGGGTCCCGGACTCCAGGAAGAGCCCGGCGTTGAGGATCACCAGCAGCAGCGCCAGCCCCCAGAGAGCCGCCTGGGCGAGCGGGCCGACGGTGAGGAAGAAGAGGAGGCCGAGGGCCAGCAGGAGCAGGAGCGCCCCCTGCCCCTCCGGCCGCAGGCGCCGGCCGAGACGGCCGGCGAGGATCGGCACCCCGAGGTAGAAGAGGCCGAACACGGCGTAGATCGAGATCCCCGCCAGCAGCCGCTCCGGAGCGAGCCAGCGCGCCGACCAGACCGCCTCGGCGGCGACGGCGAAGAAGGCGGCGATCAGGTGGAGGTAGCCGTCCTCGTAGAGCAGGGCGAAGCCGGCCGTCACCGCCAGCAGGACGAAGAGCACGCCGAACGGCAATCCCGGCGCGGCCGCCGCCGGCTCAATCAGGAGCAGCAAGGGGAAGCTGAAGAGGAGGAGCGTCCCGAGGATGGCACCGGCGCGGCCGTCCTTCCCCAGCGGCCGGCCCAGGCGCTCGGCGAGCCAGGGGGCCGCGAGGTCGAAGAGCAGGAAGAGCGCCACGAAACCGAGGATGGCCGGCCAGGCGCCTGCCTTCTCGTACGAGGTCGCGAGCCAGATGGCGAAGGAGAGGAGAGTCCCCCCGGCGGCGATGGCGTGAAGAATGCCCATCCCACGGTATACCGCCACGGCGAAGAGGCCGGCCTGCAGCAAGAACAGGAAGCCGAAGAGGAGGCCGTAGCGCGCGCCGTAGGCGGGGACGGAGGCGAGATAGAGCCCGAAGAAGAGAGGCAGGAGGGACCCCACCACCGCCGTCCGGGCGAAGGCGTCCTTCCCCTCTTCCGATCCCCGGACGATGGCCGGCGCCAGGAAGCCGAGGACAGGGAAGATCAGGAAGATCCCCAGCGCCAGCGGCAGCTTCGAGGCGTCGAGGAACTTGAAGACCCACCCCCACTGATAGAGGACGGTGAAGGCGAGCGAGAGCGCCGAGAGCACCGGCCACGACTTGCGCAGCGCCACCCAGGCGAGCCCGGCGTTGAGGAGCAGCAGGTAGCCGAACAGGCCGAACGGATGGTCCTCGCCGCTCGACAGCAGGGCCGGCGTGGCGAAGCCGCCCACCAGGCCCAGCAGGGCGATGAACAGGGCGTCGTGGCGGATCGACAATCCCACCGCCACGGCCGTGACCAGCACCATCAGGGCGAAGGTGGTCCCCGAGCCGAGCAGGTGCCAGAGGGTGTGCGCGGCGAAGAAGGTCGAGAAGAGGGCGACGATCCCCGCCGCGCCCAGGGCGTTGGCGGTGATGGCGTAGCGGCGCGCCTGCGGCAACTCGCAGCCGACCAGCAGCAGGGCGCCCGTCGCCAGCCCGAACGCCATGCGGATCGGCGGCGTCAGCCAGCCGTGCTCGACGGAGTAGCGGAGGAAGGTGATCACCGTCAGCGCGAACAGGATGCCGGCGATCCATGAGAACAGCTTGACCCCCACCAGGCTCTCCCAGTCGAACGGCTTGCGCGGCGGCGGCGGAGGCGGCGTGGCCCATGCGGGGGCCTGGGGCCTCGGCGGCGGCGGCTCCGGAGGGGGAGCGGCTTTGGGTGGAGCGGGAGGAGGAGGCGGCGGCGGAGGCTCGGGCGCGCGGATCACGGACGGCACCGGCGCCGGCGCGGCAGCCACTACGACCGGAGGTGGCGCGGCGGGAGCGGGTGCCGGAGGCGGAACGGGAGCCGCGGCGGGAGCGGGAGCGGGTGCCGCCTCGACGGCAGGAGCGCCGGCGGGAGGACGGGAGACCTTCTTCTCCAGAACGGTGACCCGGCGCAGGACGTCCTCATGGGCGCTCTGGTGGACCCGGATCCGTCCTTCCAGATCCTGGATCCGGCGCCAGACCAGCGCGGCGACGACGATCAGGGCAAGGAGACCGAGAGAACCCAGGCAACCTGCATCCATCCGGCACGCTCCTCATCGCGCGCGAGCGCTCCGCGAGATCCAAAGCTTTTCAGATCCCCAGAGCTTATCACGCGGGCAAGGAGGCTCTTCTGTAGGGGCGGCCCTATGTGGCC
>DASXJP010000573.1:0-19335 GCA_036497345.1 Thermoanaerobaculia bacterium | reverse complement strand
AGCAGCGTCAAGATGCGAGGCGTCAGGGAATCAGTGGCCCGCAAGGGAGGCGAGCTGACATGGGAGATGTGGTCATGAGAAGTGCGAGTGCTGGCTGGCGGCGATGGATCGCCTCGGCGGCGGTATTCAGCGTGTTGCTCGGTGCCGACGGCACCGCCCTCACGTCCGCCCCGGGGGCCGAGGCATCACCCCGGGCCTCGAAACAATCCCCCACTTCCAACCAGGCCGAGGTGAAGCCGGCGCAGGGGAGCGCCGCCGAGATCCGTTCGCTGGATCTGCGGGAGGGCGCCCCCGACGTCTTCGTGGATCTCGAGGCGAGCGCTCCTCTGGTCTGGACCAGCTTCCGCAACGCCGACGGCCGCGTGGTCGTGGAGCTGCCCAACGCCGTGCCGGGGCCGAAAGTCGTCGACCTCGCGCCCGAGGAGGGGCTGGTCTCCTCGCTGTCGGTGCAGCGGAGCGAGGAGGGCTCCCGTCCGCTGACCCGGCTGGTGATCGCCACCCGCCAGGAGGTGGAGCACTCGGTGAGCGCCGACGGCACCAAGCTGCGCATCCAGCTCCTCCCCATGGACGGTCAGGGGAAGGAGGGGAAGGGCAAGCTGGCCTTCGAGCCGCTCCATGAGGAGCCGGTGGCCGCTCCCAATCCCAATGCCAAGGCCGCCGAGCCGCCCGCGGCGCAGGCCGCTCCGGCTCCCGCCACGGCGGCTCCGGCCCCCGCGCCGGCCGCCGGGACGTCCACGCCGTCCACGGTGACGACCGCGGCCGGCACGCCGGACAAGCCGATGGCGGGCCCCGCGCCCACCGGGGCCACGGCCACGCAGCTCAACGCGGTCGAGGTGCTCTCCTCGTCCGGCGGCGCGGTGGTCCGCATCTCCGGCGACGGCGAGCTGCCGTACTCGACGTTCGTGCTCTCCGAGCCGCGGCGCTTCGTCGTCGATCTCACCGGCGTGCTCAACCGCAGCCAGCGCTCCACCGTGTCGGTGGAGGGGAGCGTGGTCGAGCGGGTGCGGGTGGCGCAGTTCAAGCCCGCTCCGAAGCCGGTGGCCCGCGTGGTCTTCGACCTGCGCGGCGATTCGGTGCCGACGATCGAGCGCACGGGCGACGCGCTGGTGATCTCCTTCCCGGCCGCCGGCGGCGGCCCGGCGCCGACCCCGTCGGTGGCGGCGGCGGCCCCGGCGCCCGCTCCGGCGGCTCCCGCCCCGGCGCCGTCGAAGCCGGCCAAGACGGCCGGCAAGACCACCAAGCCGATCCCGGCCAAGACGTCGAAGGCGAAGGCTGTGGAGCCGGCTCCGGGGACCACGACACAGACCACGACCACGACCACCACCACGCCGGTCCAGACCACCACCACGACCACCACCACCGGGCCGGAGCCTTCGGACCTGGCGCTCGCGCAGCGCAATCCGCCGGCCGAGGGCAACAAGAAGACGTCCAAGGGGAGTATCCAGACCGAGGAGGTCTCGCCCCTGCCGGCCGCGGCGCCGCCTTCGCCGACCGCCCCCGTGTCGGTGGCGCCGGCCCGCGGCGCGGCGCCGACCGCCAGCTCGGTGGGCTCGCAGCCGGGCGTCAAGGCGCCGATCGGCAAGCCGGTGGACGTCTCGCCGCCGAACACGCCGCTGCAGGGCCTCGCGCAGCGGAACGCCAACCTGAATCAGCGGGACAAGCAGTATTTCGGCGAGCCGATCGACCTCAAGGTCACCAACGCCGACGTGACGGACGTGCTGCGCACCTTCGCCCAGATCAGCGGCCTGAACGTGATCGTCCAGCCGGGGGTCCAGGGCACGGTGACGGCGGAGCTGGAGAACGTCCCCTGGGACCAGGCGCTGGAAGAGGTGCTGCGCATCAACAACCTCGACTACGAGCTCGACGGCAACGTGATGCGCATCGCGCCCACGGACGTGCTGCGCAAGGAGGCCCAGGAGCGGCAGCAGCTGGCGGCGGCCAAGGCGCTCGCCATCCCGCTGCGCACGGTCTATCAGCGTCTCAGCTACGCCAACGCCACCCAGGTGGCGAACCTGCTGCGCACCGGCCAGGCGGGCCTGCTCACCCAGCGCGGCAGCGTGGTGGTGGACCGCCGGACCAACGCGCTGATCATCAAGGAGCTGCCGTCCAACATGGACGCCGTGCTCTCGGTGGTCAACCTGCTCGACGCGCCGGAGCCGCAGGTGATGATCGAGGCGCGCATCGTGGAGACCACGAAGCGCTTCAGCCGCGACATCGGCGTCAAATGGGGGCTCACGGCGATCTCCGACGCCGCCCACGGCAACACCACGGGCCTGGTCTTCCCGGCGCAGGGCACCCTCAACGGCGGGGTCAACCTGCCGGGCAACAGCAACAACGGCACCCTGGGGATCCATCTCTCCAACCTCCTGGGCACCTTCAACCTCGACGCCGCGCTGCAGGCGGCCGAGAGCGAGGGCCTGGTCACCATCCTGTCGGCGCCGAAGGTGGCGACGCTGAACAACCAGCGCGCCTCCATCCAGAGCGGTCTGCAGATCCCGGTGCAGACGATCTTCAACGACACCTTCTCCGTGCAGTTCATCAACGCCACCCTGCGGCTCGACGTGATCCCGCAGGTCACGGCGGAAGGGACGGTGCTGCTGGACATCAACATCTCGAAGCGTGAGGTCCAACTCGCCTTCCTGGTGGCCGGCAACTCCAACGCCCCGATCTCCACCAAGGACGCGAGCACGCGCCTGGTGGTGCGCGACGGCGGCACGGCGGTGATCGGCGGCATCTACAAGGTGACCGGGCAGAACGCGGAGGACCGTGTGCCGGGGCTGTCCAACATCCCGATCATCGGCCATCTGTTCAAGCACCATTCACGCGACGAGGAGAACGATGAGCTGCTCATCTTCATCACGCCGCGAGTGATCAAGATCTAAACCCTTGGGAGCGGACCATGAAGACTCAACGCATCCTCCTGTTCCTGCTGATCGCGCTGATCCTGGCGGTCACGAGCTGCCGGAGCCGGACCGACAAGAGCGAGGGCACCGTCATCCTTTCGGTGTCGCATTTCAACGGCTTGCCGGTCTCGGTTTCGGCGACCAATGGGCCGTTCCAGATCGACCAAATCACCCTGTCGAGCTTCTTCAAGGATCCCTCCGTCCAGTCGCCCACCGGGCACACCCTCGAAGGGATCGAGCTGCGGAATTACGAGATCACCTACACGCGGCGCGACAAGGGCACTCGGGTGCCGCCGCCGTCGGTGCAGTCGATCTTCGGCCTGGTGCCGCCCCAGGGGACGCTGGACCTGTTCAATCTGCCCTTCATGACCAGCGATCAGATCGGCAATCCGCCGATCCACGATCTGATCACGATGGGCCGGGACAGCGAGACCGGCACCACAGTCATCACGTTGGATGTCTCCCTGCGGTTCTTCGGCCGCACGATCTCCGGCGACGACATCGCCTCGGAGCCGTCCAAGTTCACGATTGAAGTCACGCCTTGAGGGATGTAGGAGCCATGCGTATGAGACTCTTCCGGAACGCCACAGCCCTGCTGGCCGCGTCTCTGCTGGCGGCTGCTCTCGGCAGTTGCACGTCCTCGCCGACCGAGCCGAAGAGCCCGCCGGTCACCCCGAAGCCGCCGGTGCCGCAGACCACCTTCGCGATCACGGTCACCGCCAACCCGCAGAACGTCACCGCGGGCAGCGGCGGCTCGAGCACCATCACGGTGGAGGTGCGCCAGACCGATACCGGCCAACCGCCGCCGGACGGCTCGCAGATCACGCTCAACACCTCGCTCGGCAGTTTCAACTCGGCCACCAGCGGCCAGCAGAGCGTGACGCTCGCGCTGGTCAACGGCCGCGCGTCGGCCGCTCTGTTCAGCAGCCTCGACGTGGGCACGGCCGCCGTGACCGCCAGCTTCGGCGGCGCCACGGGCGCGGCCAACGTGCACTTCACCTCGGCGGCCACCTTCTTCGTCTCCTCGGTGTCGCCGAACAACGGCGACGCGGCGGGCGGCCAGACGGTGACCGTCCTGGGTGGCGGCTTCTCCCAGCCGGTGCGGGTGACCTTCGGCGGCGCCGCGGCCACCGTGCGCTCGGTGAGCCCCAGCCAGATCGTCGTCGTCACCCCCTCGGCGGCGGCGGCGGGAGCGCCGGTCCAGGTCGGCCAGACCGCCTCGGTCTCGGTGGAGGTGTTCAACCACGTCAACCAGGCCGACCAGCAGACGGACTCGATCGACCGCGGCTTCACCTACTCGGTGGGCGGCGGCGGTGGCGGCGGCCAGCCGGCGGTCTTCGCCGTCAACCCCGCCTCGGGCACCAACGACGGCGGCACCCGGGTCACCATCACGGGCACCGGCTTCCAGACCCCCGTGCAGGTGCTGTTCGGCTTCGGCAGCAGCGCCAGCAACTTCAACGGCGTCGAGGCCACGGTGGTCTCGGTGACGCCGACGCAGATCGTCGCCATCACGCCGGCGGCCCGCGGCTTCGGCCAGAACCTCGACAACAAGGTGGTGGACATCCTGGTGAAGAACGTCAACAGCGGGTTCAGCGGCGTCGGCTCGCAGCAGTTCAAGTACGGGACCAGCGTGCAGATCACCGCCATGGGTCCGGGCGGCGGCTCCTATCTGGGCGGCACCCGGGTGACCATCGACGGCTCCGGCTTCGAGGGCCCGGTCGCGGTGTCGTTCAGCTTCAGCAACCCGAACGTCTCGGTGGCCCAGCAGGTGCTCTCGGTGAGCGGCAGCCAGATCGTCATCCTCACCAGCCCGGCGCCGCTGCCCACGACCTGCCCGAAGAACGGCCTCGTCTCGGCCAACTCGGTGTCGGTGGTCAACATCAACACCGGCGACGGCGCCGTGGCCAACATCGGGTTCAACTTCCAGTTGCCGACGCCCATCATCTCCGGTATCTCCCCGAACGGTTTCCCGACCGGCGTCAACGTCAACGATTCGGTCACGATCCAGGGCCACGACTTCGGCCTGCCGCAGAACATGGGGGTGACCTTCGGCAGCGGCAGCAGCGGCAGCTCGGCCCAGGTGAACAGCGGCTCGCCGACCACCCTCAACGTGAACGTGCCGACACCGCCGCAGGGCTTCACCTTCAACACGCAGCCGTGCGGAAACGGCGGCACGAAGGACGTCCCGACGCCCATCACGGTGACGGTGACTGACCTCAGCACCGGCTGCTCCTCGGCGTTCACCAACGGGCTCCTGCTCGCGCCGACGGACGTGAACTGCCGCAACTCGACTCTGCCGACGGCGTCCTTCACCCACAACTCGGGCGGCGGGCTCAAAGTGCTGTTCACGGACACATCCACCGGGAACGGCTCCCCGATCATCGGCTGGTCGTGGGACTTCGGGGACCCCGCGAGCGGTGCGGCGAACAACAGCAGCCAGCAGAATCCGGCCCACACCTTCTCCGCGGCGGGCCCCTATAGCGTCAGGCTGACGGTGACCAGCGCGGGCGGGACTTCCCCGCAGTCGGTGCAGACGTTCTCGGTGCCGTAAAGGCGGGGCCCCACCCACCTCCGCCGGTTTTCCCCCGGGGCGGCCATCTGGACGGATGGCCGCCCCGATCCGTATACTGGGTTGCTATGAATTACCGCGTTGTTGCTTGTCTCCTACTCGTAGTGTCGCTGCTCCCGGTGGCCGGCTGTGACAAGGCCACGCCGGTGGCGCCCACGGGCACGATCCTCACCATCAGTGCCAACCCCTCGCAGATCGCCCTGAACGGCACCTCGACGATCACGGTCGTCGGCCGCAAGCCGGACGGCAACCCCTTGAACCCCGGCACCGAGATCCGGTTGTCGTCGGACATCGGCACCATCGCCTCGATCGTCACCACCGACAGCAGCGGCGCGGCGACCACCGTCTTCCACGCGGACAGCCGGACGGGGACGGCGAAGATCATGGCGACCACCGGCGGTGGCGATGCCAAGGCCGAGGCGGACATCCAGGTCGGCTCGGGGTCGGGCTCGAAGCCGGTGACCCCCCTGGTGAGCGTGAGCCCGAACAACGTCGCGGTCAACGGCACGGCGACGGTGACGGTCATCGCCCGCAACGCGGACGGCACGCCCGCGGCGGCGGGCCAGCCGGTGATTCTGACCACCACCCTCGGCATGCTCAGAAACTCGCAACCGCTCACCGATGCCAACGGCACGGCGACCACGAAGCTGGACGCGGGCGCGCAGTCCGGCACGGCGACCATCACCGCCATCTTCGGCTCCAGCGACGCGGCGACGGCGATGTTGACGATCCGTGACGCCGCGACCGACATCAGCGTGCAGGCCAACCCGTCGACGGTACCTTCATCCGGTACCGGTACGACGCCGATCACTCTGACCGCCTTCGTGACGAACTCTCAGGGACTGGCTCTCCAGGGCGCTCCGGTGACCTTCTCGACCGATCGGGGGACCCTCTCGACCACGGGGACCGTCTTCACCGACACGACCGGAGTCGCGACGAACATGTTGTCGTTGACGCAGGCACAGATCAACGGGGCCTCCGTCGTCAATGTCACCGCCAAGACGCCGTCCGGAAGCGGCGCGCTACTGTCGTCGAGCACTCAGATCACCGTGACCGGCGCTACCGCCACCCAGCGTTGATCCGGGGGCTCTCTGATCCTGTCCCCCGCGGCTCCGGCATTGGGCCGCGGGGGAGCGGGAGCCGCCCGTCTCGGGCACCTGTTGCACGCCCATCGGGAACATCGGGGTGCTTTCTCTCGAAGATCGTCGCGGAATGTCGTTATACTTTCCCCGTGACCGATCCCTATGAGAAGGAGACGCGCCGGCTGGCGAGGCTGATCGGGTCGCTCGTCGAGCTGTCGGGCCGTCCGGCCGAGGAGGTCGCCGAGGGGGCGGGGCTGAGCCCGGAGGAGCTCGGCGGGATCTTTCGCGGCGAGATCCGGCTGGAGGTGGCTCATCTCCTCCGGCTCGGAGAGGCCCTCGGCATGCATCCGGGGGAGTTTTTCTACCTCGCCTATCCCGGGCGGATGACGGCCCGGGGCTCGACGCGGGATCTGCTGGAGAAGGCGCGCGCGGCCCTCAAGGCTCAAAGCGAAGCTGTGGATTCCACTCCAGACGGACCAGAAATCCATGGACCTTCCGGAGAAGGCTCACCGTCACCGCCTGCCGGCGGCAGGCCTCGCGGAGGAAGAGGACGGCCCTGAACGCCTCCTGGTGGACGCCGAGGTCGCGCAGGCTCTCGTAGGTCTCCTCGGCCAGCTCCCGCACCTGCGCGGTCTTCCCCTGCCGCAGCCGGACCGCCGCGAGCTCCAGGCCCACCAGGGCCGCGTCGTACTCCCGCTCGCGCAAGAAAAACTCCTCCCTCACCTGCTCGAACGTCCGTTCGGCCCGTCCGAGCTTGCCGAGACCGGCGAGGACTTTGCCCTCCATCCAGCGAAGCTTCAGGAGATTGAGCGGATCCTCTACAAAAGCCTGCCGCAGGCCGGCGCTCAGGAGCAGTCTGCCGGCTTCCTGGAACTCGCCGCAGTCCGTCAAGGCATGGACGAGACTCTGGCTCCCGGTTGCCGCGAGTTGAGGATCTCTTGTGGAATCAATCAACTTCAATCCTTCTCGCAAGAGTTGCGTAGCATCTCGTGGAAGACCGCTATAGTGCGTAGCAATTCCTTCGGATACGAGAGCCCTGCCGGCGAGATGGGGGTCTCCCGCTTGGTGATAAAGGCTATAGACCACCTGAAGCAGGTCGATGGCTTCACTCAGCCGCCTCTGGTCAATACGCAGAGACGCCTTGACGTCGGCCAGGCGGGCGATGAGCAGGCTGTCTCCCGTCCCCTCTTCCAAGAGGTTTTGGGCATGGGCGAGGGCCGCTTCAGCAAAATCAAACTGCTCGTTGACCCGATAGGCATTTCCGACCTCTGCCCAGGCTCGGGCCTGGAAATCGGTAACCAGCCCCGGGCCAAGCTCTGCCGGGCTCAACTTCTCGGCCGCCAGCCGGGCGGCGAGGGCGAGCAGCAGCATCCGCCCGGGATCGCGGTACCGCTCCTCGAAGCTCAACTGCAACAGCGCCTCCACACGAGACCACCCCCGGAGAGCCTCGAAGGGCCGCCAGTAGATCTCCTCGTCTTCTCTGGCGCCGGGAGGGGCGGTATCGAGAGCCTGCTCCAGAAGCTCGCGTTCCTTCCGGTGCCGGGTCTGGTAGAGATGGGCCCGGTTGGCCGCCCGGGCGAGCGCGGCGTCATAGGAGAACGACTGGATACCCCGAGCGTCCTCCTGCAGATCCTCGGCCCGGAAGAGCACCTCGCTGAGCGAGGCCAGCTTCGCTCGGCAGGGCTCACAGTCCTTCAGGAGATGGCGCACCACCTGCCGCCGCTCGTCCGGCGGGAGATCGCCATCCAGGAAGCGCTCGACCTCGCTGTCGTCCAGATGCGTCAAGGTTCCCCCTCCCTGAGAAATCACGGCACGATTGCGATATTGTTGCACAACCGGAGGGGAACGTATACTCCTTTTCCGAAACACCGGGGCGGCGCATACCGCCCCGGGAATCCGGGCTGCTAGCCGTTGGGATCGATCTGTAATCCCCCGTCGTCGTTCGTGCCATTGGGATCAATGTGCGAGCCCCCGTCGCTGTTCGTGCCGGCCGCCGGGTGGCAGACCGTGCTGCCATTGGGATCGATACTGCCTCCTCCGTCGCACGCCGTTTTCCGGGTCATGGGTTTGGGGGCCGGATCGGGCGTCGCGGCGGGGAGCCCGAGCCAGACGTGGGCCCAGGCCCAGAAGGCGTCCAGGCCCAGCCGCCAGGGGGACGCGGGCGC
This sequence comes from Thermoanaerobaculia bacterium, assembly GCA_036497345.1. Taxonomy (GTDB): domain Bacteria; phylum Acidobacteriota; class Thermoanaerobaculia; order Multivoradales; family UBA5704; genus DATARR01. Next base: position 10,616 of record DASXJP010000573.1, on the reverse strand, counting down.
GGGTCCGGACGGCCCGGCGGCGAGCGAGGCCGCCGGGGCCAGGAGCGCCGCCGCGAGGACGAGCGCGATCACGATCCGATGGGTTCCTCTCCTTGACAACATGAATTCCCTCCTCGCTCCGAGGCGCGCTCGGGCGGACCGGGATTGGCCGCGGCGCCCAGGGAGCTTCCTGCTGCGGGTGTAGTGTGCAGGATGCCCGGCGGAGAGCCCCGGCGGCGCCGAGGTTTGCGGAAATCTTGTGCCGCCTTCAGATTCCGCAGCCTGCTATAATGCGGCCACTTTGCCGTACTTTACGACGCCTCCCGCCCGGTTCCCGCGTGTCCAAGCTCCAGACGAGGTGTCGGCGGAATGAGCGACGGCGCGTTTTCCGACCGCCTCACCCAGCTCAAGAGCCGCTGGGAATCGGACCCGACCTCCCGCGTTTTCCTTCAGCTCGCGGAGGAGTACCGCCATCAGGGGCGGGTCAAGGAGGCGCTGGAGGTGCTGGACCGCGGGCTCAAGGAGCATCCCGGATACCTCTCCGCCCTGGTGGCCAAGGGGCGGTGTCACCTGGAGCTGGGGGAGCCCGAGCCGGCCCGCGGAGTGCTGGAGCGCGTGGTCAAGCAGGACGCCACCCAGATGGTGGCCAACAAGCTGCTGGTGCGGGCCCATCTCGACACCGGCGAGCCGGACCGGGCCCGCGAGCGGCTCGACCTCTACAGCCTGCTGAACGACAGCGACCCCGAAATCGAAGAGCTGCGCCGGAGGCTCCGCGCGATGGAACAACCCCCCCAGCCACCCCCGACGTCGGATGCTCCCTTCCCGGATCTGGCCCCGCCGGCGCCGCCCCGCGCGGAGGCCGCGGCGCCCGCCAGGACCGCCATCAGGGCCGCCGCGGGCGGGCGGGAGGACATCTTCGATCTCGGCGGCCTGCCGCCGCGGGTCTCGCGCCCGGTGGCCATCCCGCTGGCGGACGAGCCGTTCGCGGATCTCTGGACGCCTCCGGCGCCCGAGGCTCCCGCTCCGGCCCCCGCCGCTCCGGCCCCCGCCGCTCCGGTCCCCGCCGCCGCGGCGCCCGCCGCCGCTCCCGCCGCCGTGGCCGAGCTCGAGGAGGAGCCGGAGCCGGAGGACGTGATCTTCCCCGGCCTCGCCTCGCGGGAGAGCCGGAGCCGGTACCTGCGCGCCCTGGCCGCCGAGGGGCTCTTCGCCTTCGATCTCACGGATCTCACGGCCGAGGCCGCCGCGGCGTCCGCGCCACCGCCCCCCGCTCCGATCGCCGTGGCGGCGCCCGCCGTCCTGGAGCCCGAGCCGTTCCCGGCCGTGGAGCCGGAGCCCGCGCCGGAGCCCGAGCCGATCCTGGCTTTCCACGAGGAGAGCGCGGTCGAGGTGGAAGAGCCGCTCCATCCCCTGGAGGATACGGCGCCCGCTCTGGAGGCGCCCGTCCTGGAGGAGCCCGGGGCGGTGGTGACCGGGTTCACCTGGGAGGTGGTCGAGGAGCCCGCGCCCGCGGCGGCCCTTACCCCTGAGCCGGAGTTGGAGGCACCGGTCTTCGAGATCGAGGAGCAGACCCCCTGGGCCGTGGAGCCGGAGCCGATCGTCTCCGAGACCGCCCACGAATTTGTTCCCGAGATCGTCCCCGAATTTGCCCCCGAGCCCGCGATCCTGGAGCCCCCGCCGGCTCCGGCCCCGCCGCCGGCCGCCACGCCGGTGGCCACCGTGACCCTGGGCGAGCTCTATCTCCGGCAGGACCATCCCGGCGAGGCGAAGCGGATCTTCGAGGAGGTCCTCCGCCGGGAGCCGGACAACGCCGCGGCGCGCGAGGCGCTGGCCCAGCTCGCCGCGCGGCAGCGCCCGCTCATGGCGCGCGACCTGCTGGCCGACTACGAGCCGGGGGAGGAGGGGGGCGAGGCCGAGACGAAGGCCCGCAAGAGGTTCCTGCTCAACAGCTATTTGAAGCGCCTGCGGCGGGGGAGCCAGAGCCATGTTTCTTGACCAGCTCAGCCGTATCAGCAACCGGATCGACGGCGCGGTCGCTCTGTCCCTGGTGGCGAAGGACGGGATTCCGGTCGAGTCGGTGAGCTCGGACCCCGATCTGGACCTGGAGGTGCTCGCGGCCGAGCTGGTGGCCCAGGCGCGGTCGATCAGCGAGAACCACCGCGCGTTGGACGTCGGGGAGGTGCAGCAGCTTTCGGTGATGACCGACCGGTTGACGCTGATGGTAAGCTCCGTCGCCGCGGACTATTATCTGCTTCTCGTCCTGGGCCCGGAGGGGAACTACGGGAAGGCCCGGTTCGAGCTCCGGCGAGCGCGTCTGCTCCTGGAGGAAGATCTCTCCTGAGCCGGGCGCGGTGGACGCCGCGCCGCGGAAGCATGCCAAGGGGGCGTCTACGTGCTGACTTTTGAACAGATCAAAGAGCTGATCGGGCTGGTGGCCGAGAACCGGCTCCAGGGGCTGGAGCTGGAGCGCTCGGGCTTCCGCCTCAAGATCGACGGCCAGCAGGCCCAGCAGGCCGTGGCGGTGACCGTCCAGACCGACGCCGGAGGAGGCGCCGCGGCGAGCGCCGCGCCGCCGGTCACCCTACCCCTGCCCGCCGCCGCGGCCGCCGTGCCGGCCGCCGCTCCAGCCGCGCCCGCCGCGGCCGCGCCGCCGGCCGGGTCCCATGTCCTCACCTCGCCCATCGTCGGCACCTTCTATCAGGCGCCGTCCCCTGACGCGCCGCCGTTCACCGAGGTCGGCTCCCGGGTCAAGAAGGGGCAGGTGCTCTGCATCATCGAGGCGATGAAGCTGATGAACGAGATCGAGTCGGACGTCGACGGGGTGATCGCCGAGATCTATCCCCAGAACGCCCAGGCGGTCGAGTTCGGCGAGCCGCTCTTCGCCATCAAGACGAGCTAGAGCCGAGAGCGCCGATGTTCAAGAAGATCCTGATCGCCAACCGGGGCGAGATCGCGCTCCGCATCATCCAGGCCTGCAAGGAGCTGGGCATCCAGACGGTCGCCGTCTACAGCACGGCCGACCGCGACAGCCTGCACGTCACCTACGCGGACGAGGACGTCTGTATCGGGCCGCCGCCGTCGAAGCAGAGCTACCTGAACATCTCCAGCATCATTTCGGCGGCCGAGATCACCGGCGCCGACGCGGTCCATCCGGGCTACGGGTTCCTCGCCGAGAACGCCCACTTCGCGGAGGTGCTCGCCGAGTGCAAGATCGGCTGGATCGGCCCCCGTCCCGAGGTCATCCGCCTGATGGGCGACAAGGCCAAGGCGCGGCAGACGGCCAAGGCGGCCGGCGTGCCGGTGCTGCCCGGCAGCCAGGAGCCGCTGGAGGACGCGAGCCAAGCCGCCCTGCTGGCGGGGGAGGTCGGCTATCCGGTGATCCTCAAGGCTTCGGCCGGGGGCGGCGGGCGCGGCATGCGGATCGTGCATGCGGAGGAAGACCTCGCCGGCCAGCTCTCCACCGCCCGCGAGGAGGCGGAGAGGGCGTTCGGCGACGGCTCGGTCTACCTGGAGAAGTATCTGGTCGAGCCGCGGCACATCGAGCTCCAGGTCTTCGGCGACGCGCACGGCCGGGTGGTCCACCTGGGGGAGCGCGAGTGCTCCATCCAGCGCCGGCACCAGAAGCTGATCGAGGAGTCCCCCTCGCCGGCCCTCACCCCCGAGCTGCGGGAGGAGATGGGCGCCGCGGCGGTGCGGCTCTGCGAGGCGGTCGGCTACGAGAACGCGGGGACCATCGAGTTCCTGCTCGACAGCGACGGCCGCTACTACTTCATGGAGATGAACACCCGCATCCAGGTCGAGCATCCGGTCACCGAGATGGTCACCGGCATGGACCTGGTGAAGATGCAGATCGAGGTGGCGGACGGCCGCAAGCTGCAGATCCCCAACGGCATGAAGCCCCGCGGCCACGCCATCGAGTGCCGCGTCAACGCCGAGCATCCGGACACCTTCGCGCCCAGCCCCGGGCCGCTCAGGACGTTCCACCTGCCGGGGGGCCCCGGCACGCGGGTGGACACGCACGGCTACGAGGACTACGTCATCCCACCGTACTACGACACGCTGGTGGCGAAGCTGATCGTGCACGACCGCACGCGGGACTACGCCATCGCCCGCATGCGCCGGGCCCTCGACTTCTTCGTGGTCGAGGGGATCCACACCTCGATCCCGCTCCACAAGCGCATCCTGCGGGACCCGGACTTCGTGGCCGGCCGGCTCTCGACCCGCTTCATGGAGCGTTTCCAGCAGCGCGAGGCGCGGGCGGAAGGCGAAAGCTAGGAGATGGGCGTGGTCTACGCCATCGCCGACGCCGGGGTTCTCGGCGCCGAGGACCTGCCCGCGGCGGTGGCCGAGATGGCCGCGGCGGGCATCGGCTGGATCCAGGTGCGCGCCAAGCGCCTCTCCGGGAGCGGCTGGCACGCGGCCCTGGCGGGCTGCTGCCGGGCGCTGGAAGGGAGCGGCGTCCGGCTCTGGGTGGACGACCGGGCCGACCTGGCAGCGCTTTTGCCTGTAGAGGGGGTCCACGTCGGCCAGCGGGACCTGCCGCCGGCCGCGGCCCGGCGCGTGGTGGGCGCGAATGTTAAAATAGGTCTCTCGACTCACGACGAGGGTCAATTCGCCACGGCGGACGCCGACCCGGAGGTGGACGTGATCGCCGTCGGGCCGGTCTTTCCCACCACGGGCAAGGAGGATCCCGATCCGGTGGTGGGGCTCGAGCTCGTGCGCTGGGCGCGCGAGCGCACGCGCAAGCCGCTGGTCGCCATCGGCGGCATCGGCGCCGGCAACGTGGCCGAGGTGCTGGCCGCCGGAGTGGACGCCGCCGCCGTGCTGGGCGCGGTCTGCCGCGGCGGCGTCCGCGAGGTGCGGGCCAACTGCCTGCGGCTGATGGCCGCGGCCGAGGCGGCGGGCCGGGGAGGATGAGGATCTATCTGACGGGCTTCATGGGGTGCGGCAAGACCACGGTCGGCCCGCTCCTGGCCCGGCGGTTGGGAGCGCCGTTCGTCGATCTGGATCGTGAGATCGAGAGCCGGGCGGGGATGACGGTGCGCGAGATCTTCGCGCAACAGGGCGAGCCGGCCTTCCGTCAGACGGAGACCGAGGTCCTGCGAGGGACTCTGGACCTGCCGGACGTTGTAGTGGCTTTGGGCGGCGGCACGCTGACGTTCGAAGGGAACGCGCGGCTGGTCGGCGCCAACGGGCTGTCGGTCTGGCTCAATCTGCCGTTCGCGGCCATCGCGTCGCGCATCGGCGGGCGGGGCAAGACCGACCGGCCTTTGTTCAGGGACGAGGTCCAAGCGCTCGCGCTCTATCGCGAGCGGCTGCCGGTCTATCGCCGGTCGGACCTGACGGTGGACATCGCCCCCGAGGAGGGGCCGGAGGAGATCGCGGCGAGAATCGCCCTGCTGATCGGGAATCGATAGTGCGTTATCTGATCCTCTCGGACATGCACGCCAACTGGGACGCGTTCGAGACCGTCCTGCGGCGGGCTCGGCGCAAGCGCTACGAGGCGGTGCTGGTGCTGGGCGACCTGGTGGGCTACGGCGCCGCTCCCAACCAGGTGGTGGAGGCGGTGCGCCGCATGGGGCCCCGGCTCTACACCGTGCGCGGCAATCACGACAAGGTGGTGGCCGGAATCGATTCCGGGGGGAACTTCAACCAGACCGCCCTCACGGCCGCGCAGTGGACGACCGGCCGCCTGACGCCGGGGAACCTCCGCTACGTGCGCGATCTGCCGCAGGGGCCGGTCCAGGTGGAGGAGGGGGTCGCCATCTGCCACGGCTCGCCGCTCGACGAGGACACCTACGTCTTTTCGGATGTGGATGCCTGGGAGATCTTCTCCCGCTACGAGATGCCGGTGACCTTCTTCGGCCACACGCACATCCCGTCGCTGTTCTGGCTGGAGGGGAAGCTGCTGGGGGTGAAGGCCCTGCGCGGCACCTCGGGGCGCATCGTGCTCTCCCCCGGCGGGCGCTACCTGATCAACCCCGGCTCGATCGGCCAGCCCCGCGACCGCGATCCGCGCGCCTCCTACATGATCTACGACAGCAGGAAGCGGGTGGTGACCTGGCACCGCATCCCCTACGCCATCGGCGACGCCCAGGCTCGCATCCGCAAGGTCGGGTTGCCCAACAGCCTGGCGGACCGGTTGGCGGTGGGGGCGTAGGGGGATCAGTACTGGCCGGTTGTCACCCCTGAGCGCGCTCGTAGCGAATCCAGCCCACCCCCGGACTTGAGCGTTTCATGTGCTCAATAGCTTGTTGCACGAGAAACGGGAGCTCTTCTTTGCTATTCCAGTAGCCCGGCGCGTGAGCCCGGCATACCTTGTCCTTGAACGCCTGTAGCCGGGCTTTCTTGTCAGGCCCTTCCTCGTCGACTCCGGGCACGGGAGCCGGGCTCGTGTGCAGGAAGGCCAGCACAGGCTTTCCGCTGCTTACGGCATATTCGTATTCGGCTTCCGTGTAGCTGACCCCTTCCCGGGTCGTCGAGCCGTAGCGGCCGCCGATCAGGAGCAGGTAGTAATCGCACTCGTCCACGACGTTTCGAATCAAGGTCCAGAGCTCCTCGTCGGAGGAGGGGAAGAATTCCATGCCTGCCGGGATGCACTCCGCGGCGAGCAGCCCCCGGAGGGCTTGCTGCCGCTCTTCTTTCAGATCCAGGAACGTCGAGCTGATGAAGACTTGGTACTTCTTCTTGATCTTCGCGATATCGAGCACGTAGGCCTGGACGGAGGCCTGCTCGTACTTGCGCCGGCCAAGGGCGGGACCACTTCTGCCCTCCCGACGGTCTCCCTGGTCCACGGGCCAGGTCGGCAGGATGATTTCCGGCTTGACGGAGACGGCCCGCAGAACCCGGAGGCATTCCGAGTAGCCGAGGTGGTGGAGCAGATATTTGAATTTCACCGCTGGATGCCGGATCTTACAGATGTCGAGCGCGGTCTCGGGAGGGCGGCGTTTTTTCGCCTCCTCGCGTGCGATCTCGAGGTTGTGCTGCTCGAATACCCGGTCGAGCGCCCGCCGCCTGCGCTCACGATCCTTGCCCATGAACGACGTGTTGACCTTGCGCTCTTCCCGGTTGATGATCCGGGCCACATAGAGCCGTGTCTGTTCGTCGATCGCCTGGAACAGGCTGAAATATTTGGCGGCACGGGGTGTCAGAAAGGCATCCTTCAGCCGGCCGCTCTGAGGAACGATCAGGCCTGTAAGAACCAGGAGGCACATCCTGACTGGGAGAGAGCTCTCCAGGTCGAAGAGGTGCGCCAGGAGCTCGTATCCCAGAAAGGAGAGGGGTAGCCAGAAGACGATGAACAGCAGCATGCCTGGCAAGGAGCGCCAGAAAACCCGGCCGAAAGGGACCCGCGCCGGATTTTCCGTCGAAACGATCGTGAAGATTAGAGAAAAAAGGACAGATAAGGGAAGCAGGAGGGCAGGAGAGCTCAGGGACGACACGACTCCGGGTCGCAAGGTTTTTCGTCGCCTTAAGGAGGGGCTCTCTAGCTCTTCTTCTTACGGAGCCAGGAAGGTCTCACGAGTCCCCAGGGGGTCTCATACTGGTCATAGGGCATCGTCCGGTCACGGTCAGGCCGGGGCTCGACGAGCCCTTCCACACCCATCTCTTCCAGGGTCGTGGTCACACCCCTGAGCGAACGTCCCATCTCGACCGCGATCTGGCTGGCGCAGAGAGGACCGCGCCGCTTCAGGAGATCGAAGATCTCCTCTCTAACACTCATTTTTGGAGGGGACAGGGTTTCAGTTGCCATAAAGGTCCTCACAATCGATACCTACGAAGTTGGCCCCGCCAGGTTGCGGGTCAAGACGCCGCAATGCAAGACGCACGCCCATAAGAGCTACTGCCGGCCTCTTCTTCTTGGAGAAACCGGTGGGCGCTGGGCGTTCCATAAGGGCAGCCTCCTGCCAGGATACCAAAGTATAGCACGTCCGGCTCAAGTTTTTCCCAGCCCCTCCAGCACCCGCGCCTGGCGGAACCGCTGGATCATCGTCAGAATCCCGCCGAGCAGCACGATGTAGAGGCCGCCCCAGACGAGTTGGATCAGCGGCTTCTTGGTGACGTCGATCGAGAGCTTCATCGGGTTGGCGATACCGGTCGTCAGGAGCTGTACGGCGTGGCTGCCGGTGTTGATGCCCGCCATGGTGACGGTGCCGCCGCCGGGGAGCGACGTGGGCGGCGTCTCGACGGTGCCGGTGACCGGGTTGAGGCGGTAGATCGGCGTCACCGTGAAGGTCCGCCCTCCCTGGGTGATCGCCAGCTCCGCGCCCACCGTGGTCGCGTGTCCCGCGTTCAGCGCCGCCACGGCGTTGCCTTCCAGATCGAGATTGAAGCGGACGAAGCGCACCTGCATGTCCCCGATCTGTCCGGACTGCCCCTGGGCGAGCTCGATCCCCGGCTGCCCGCGATCGAGCTCGATCGGCGACACGTAGAGGTCCTGGAACGGCGAGCTCTTGATGTCGGGGTTGACCATCATCTGCCGGGTGCGGTCGTTCACGAAGAGCTTCGGGTAGACCATGAACGGCGCCCGGCCGGCGCGCGCCACCTCGATCTCCATGCGCTCCTTCTCACGCCCCTGGCGCGGGATGGAGCGCTTGAAGGTGAGCGTCATGTCGTCCACCTGCTTCGGCGCCCCCTGGATGAGCGTCACCTTGGTGCTCTGGTCGTAGCCGGACGAGGCGATGATGCCGAGCAGGATGACCCCCACCCCGACGTGCGTCAGGTAGCCGCCCAGGGCCTTGAGGCCGCCGGCCCGGTACTTGTCGACCGTCTTCTGGAGGTTGGTCGCCAGCGCCAGCGCCGCGAGCAGGATGAAGACCAGGTGGAAGACGTCGTGGACCCGCCAGACCGCCGCCGCCACGGTGACGGCCACGGCGAAGCCGAGCGGCGCGATCAGCTTGCGCAGCAGCTCGCCGGCCGAGGTCCCCTTCCAGGTGAGATAGGGGACGCAGGAGAGCAGGAAGGCGACCAGCATCGCGATCGGCAGGCTCACCCGGTTGTAGAAGCTGGGGCCGACCGGGCTCTGCTCCTTCATCAGCCGGGTGATCAGCGGCGCCGAGGTGCCGGCGGTGATCACCAGCGCGGCGATCAGGATGGTGATGCTCCCCATCACCAGGAAGGTGCCGCGCGACAGCATGGGGTCCTCGTTGGGCGCGGTGGGGATCTCCTTCCAGCGGGTCACGATCAGGTAGAGCCCGAGCAGCATGAAACCGCCGAGCAGGAAGGTGAGCCAGCCGGAGATGCCGAGGTCGACGAAGCTGTGGACCGAGAAGTCCGCCAGCACGCCCGAGCGGGTGAGGAAGGTGCCGTAGAGCACCGAGATGTAGGTCAGGAAGGTGAAGATGTAGTTGGCCCGGCGGAAGCGCCCCTTGGTGCGTTCCATGTAGAGGCCGTGGATCAGCACCGTGCCGAACAGCCAGGGGATGAACGAGGCGTTCTCGACCGGGTCCCACCCCCAGTAGCCGCCCCAGCCGAGGGTCTTGTAGGCCCAGTAGCCGCCCATCAGGATGGCGGTGCCGAGCACCAGGAAGCCGCCGAGGGCCCAGGGGAAGGCGCGCGCCGCCCAGCCGTCGTACTTCCGGCGCCAGAGCGCCGCCATGGCGAAGGAGAAGGGGATGGCGCTCGCCGCGTAGCCGATGAACATGATCGGCGGATGGATCACCATCCAGTTGTCCTGGAGCAGCGGGTTGAGACCCTGGCCGTCGACCGGGGTCTGGCGCAGCATGAGGAAGGGGTTCTCCCGCACCAGGATGAGCAGCAGGCCGAGCAGGGTGAGGGTGTAGATCCCCATCACCGCGGGCTCGCTGCGGCCGGTGGTCCGCCGCACCAGGAGGCCGAGCATGGTCCCCCAGAACAGCCAGATCATGAAGCTCCCCTTCTGGCCGGCCCAGAAGGCGGCGAGCTGGTAGAACCAGGGGAGGTCCATCCCGGAGTACTGGTAGACGTACTCCACCCGGAAGTCGCGCGCGATCAGCAGCGACAGGAGCACGAACGCGGTGAGGAAGATCGACAGGGCGAAGAAGCTGTAGGAGCGGCGCGCGAAGGTGAGCGCGCCGGTGTCCCCCGCGCCGGCGGCCCCGGCGGTCAAGGAGAGCGCGTACCCCCACATCGTGGCGAGGGCGAAGAAGAGAGCGCTCCAGAGGGCGACCGCTCCAGGCAGATAGACGTGCGAGAGATAGTCCATTTGCGACCTCGGCTAGCTGTACGTTTTCTCGACCTCGGCGCCCTGGTACTTGCTGGGGCACTTCACCAGGAGCTTGTTGGCCTCGAGCTCCTGCGCCCTGGGGTCATACTGGCCGATGGCCACGATGCTGATGGCGTCCTCGAAGTTGGCCGGCTTGAGCCCCTTGTAGCGCACCCGGAGGGTCTGCTTGGTCTTGGGGTCCTGGAGGGTGAAGAGCAGCGACTCGCGGGCCGACACGTAGGAGTAGCTCCCCTTTTCGAGCGCCCCGGCCACCTGCACGATCCGCCCCCCCTCGCGCGCTTTCTCATAGGAGACGTAGGGGGTCATCGAGTCCTTGAACGCGGTGAAGGAGAACCCCGCGAACGCGATGAGCAGCAGGATGCCGAACAGGTAGATACGAGTCTTTTTCGTGTTCATGGTCGTTTCTCCCGGTCAATTTCCAGGTCGCGCAGCCGCG
>DASXJP010000572.1:0-20622 GCA_036497345.1 Thermoanaerobaculia bacterium | reverse complement strand
CTTGGCGAAGAGCAGACGGGTGAGGTCGACGTGCGGCAGCATCGAGGTGCCGCCGTTGTCGATCAGCAGCACCACCTCGATGCGGTCGAGCAGGTCGCGCCGGAAGACGAGGTCGATCTCGCCGCCGTTGCGCGCGCTCTGATAGATCGTGGCGTCGAGGTCGAGCTGGTCGCGCGGGCCCGCGGGGGTGAGCTTCTTGAGCGAGGTCAGGGCCTGCGAGAGGTTGGCGCCGCTCAGGGTGTTGGCGTCGGAATACTCGATATATCGCCGTTCGCCGATCACCTTGGTGGCGGAGAGCTTGCCGCCATGCTCGCCTTCGGCGAGGCCCACCCGCACGCCCCCTTTGGCGTTCCCCGAATGGCCGAACGGCGAATTGCCGCCGGTGCCGATCCAGCGGCTGCCGCCGTGATGCTCCTCCATCTGCTGGCGCAGGGTCTCCCAGAAACGTTTCATCAGCTCGCCCGGCGGGAAGGTCCAGAGCGCCTGCGGCGACAGCTCCCCCCTGCGGATCGCCTCTTTGAGCCACTGCCGGAACTGGGGGGTGTTGAGCAGCTCCGGATCCCCCTCGGCCACCCGCGGGATGTCGATGCCATAGAAGTGGAAGGCGAAGGCCCGCTCGTAGGCGTCCATGTGCTCGACCCGGCGCACGAAACAGAGGCGGGCGAAGACGAACAGCGAGTCGAGGTCCGGCGCGAGACCGCGCTCCATGCCGCGATAGAAGTCGATCGAGTCGGTCAGGCTGACCGGCACGCCGTAGTCGCGCAGCAGGAGGATAAAGCCGTCGAGGAACATGAGGCTTTTACCAATCCAATCAGTTCACCCTCATCCGCTTGCCGCCGCTGCGGAACGAGAGGATGTCCTCGGTCCTTTTGAGCAGCGTGCCGATAAAGGGGACGTTCAGGCGGTCGGGGGTGATGCGCGCGTGGTTGAGGGCGCCCAGCCAGTTGAGCAATTCGCTGGTGGCCGGCGGCTTCTCGTAGCCCCGCTGGCGCAGCTCGTAGAAGATGCCCAGCGCGGCGTCGAGCAAGCCGTGGTCGAGATCGGGGAAGTGGAGGTTGACGATCTCGCGCATCTGCTCCGGGTTGGGGAAGGCGATGTGGTGGCAGAAGCAGCGGCGCAGGAAGGGGTCGGAGAGCTCGCGCTTGGCGTTCGAGGTGAGGACGATCACCGGCCGGATCCTCGCCTTCACCGTCTGGTTGACCTCGCGGATGGTGAACTCGCAATCCTCCAGCACGTCGAGGAGGTTGTCCTGCACGTCGGACTCGGTCTTGTCGATCTCGTCGAGCAGGAGCACCACCCTTTCGTCGCTGCGGAAGGCGCGGCCGATCGGGCCCCAGATCACGTAGTCGAAAAAGTGGTTGACGTCGCGGCCGGTGCCCGAGGTGCCGAAGCGGGCGTCGTTGAGGCGGAGGACGGTGTCCTGCACGTAGCAGGCCTCCTCCCCCTTGATGGTCGATTTGCAGCGCAGCGTCTCGATCGGCATGGCGAGCGAGCGGCTGATCTCGAAGGCGAGTTGGGTCTTGCCGGTGCCGGCCTCGCCGGTCAGCAGGAGCGGCTTCTCCATCGCCATCGCCATGTTGACGATGGCGCCGAGCTCGGGGTCGAGGTAGTAGCGTTCGGTTCCCTGGAATTCCATGTCGTGCGGAGTCTAGCAGAGGGGGAAAGCACGGCGGCGGTCCGGATGGGCCGCCGCCGGGGAGGGTCAATTCTGCTGAACGGGGTCGACCGGCTCGGCGACGATGCCGCAGGCGCTCGACGGCGCGCAGGTCCAGATGCAGTGGAGGTGGTCGGAGGCGCAGCCGTTGCTCGACTGGTTCCACTGGGGAGGCGGATCGGAATCCAGCGGCGCGCAGTGGCAGGAATGGTAGGCGCATTGACCCACCGGGCAGGCGATGATCGGCTGCGCCTGGATGGCCGTCGCGGCCAGGCGGGGGAGCGGCGGCGCCTCCTTGAGCATGGCCGGAGAGACGCCGGCCAGGAAGTTCGAGGCGGCGGGCAGCGCCGCGTCCGGCTTGCCGTCGCCGTTGGTGTCGACGCGGATACCCTGCTTGTAGCGCGGCAGGTTGATGTAGGCCCAGACCGAGTTGGTGCCGGGCCCGAGGTCGACGCGCCGGATCACCTCGCGCCGGCCGCTCGGGTCGCCGTTGACCGGCGTGAAGACGATCTTGCCGTTGATCGCCAGCGGCGCCGAATAGGTGCCGCCGAAGGCGTCGCTCTGGAAGATCTTCATCAGGGTGACCGGCTGCTTGCCGGTCAGGCTGATCGCGACGTCGAACTTGCCGCAGCTGGTCTCGATCGGCTTCATGCTCACCAGCGAGAGGGCCATGAGCTGGATGCGGGTCGCGGCCTCCCCCTTGGCGTTGAATTTCGCGTCGTCGAGGCGGCGCACGACGGTGTCGATGGCGCCGAGGCTGCCGGCGGGCTCCACCGTCAGGGGCGCGCCCTTGAGCTTCACGGTGCCGGTGAACGGCTGCGAGCCCTCGCAGAAGAAGCCGGCCGGCAGGGGCTCGTTCGTGAAGCCCGTCTGGGCGAAGCCGGCGACGGTCATCCACAGATCGACTCCATTGTGGATGGGCTCTCCGGCGAGCAGGGGTGAGCCGCTGATCAGGGCAAGGATCAGGGCGGCTCCTACGGCCGAACGAATCAAGGCTCTGGACACTGTCATCGTCCGCTCCTTTCAAGAATTGTGGACGGCGGAGCTCCTCCGGAACGGGGGAGGCGCGCGATCCACAGCTACAAAGAGTGGTGCGTCGAGGAGGCCCGGAGGAGACCGGAGGGCGCGGCGGCGGCCCGGGAGGACCGCCGCCGGTGAGGAATCAGTCGAGGCCGCCGACCGGCTGCTCGACGGCCGCGCACTCGATGGCCAGGCCGTTCGCGTCCCTGCCTCCGGACGGGGCGCAGGTCCAGATGCAGTGGAGGTGGTCGTGGTCGCAGCCGGTGGCCGACTGGTTCCACGGCGGATTGGTGTCCGGCGCGGCGCAGTGGCAGGCCTGATAGGGACACTGGCCCGGCGGGCAGGCGATGGTGGTGGTGTCGCTGGAGCCGGCGGTCGACGCCCGGCGGGGGAGCGGCGGCGGCGACTTCAGCAGGGCCGGAGAGACGCCGGCCAGGAAGTTCGAAGAGGCGGGCAGCACCGTGTCCGGCCTGCCGTCGCCGTTGGTGTCGACGCGGACGCCCTGCTTATAGCGCGGCAGGTTGACGTACGCCCAGACCGAGTGGGTGCTGGGCCCGAGGTCGATGCGGCGGGTCACCTCGCGCCGGCCGCTCGGACTGCCGTCGACGGGCGTGAAGACGGCCTTGACGTTGAGGGCCAACGGCGCCGTGTAGGTGCCGCCGAAGGCGTCGGTCTGGAAGATCTTCATGGTGGTGACCGGCTGCTTGCCGCTCAGGTTGACGGCGACGTTGTACTTGCCGCAGCTCGTCTCGATCGGCTTGGTGCTCACCAGCGACAGGGCCATGAGCTGGATGCGGGTCGTGGCCTCCCCCTTGGCGTTGAATTTCGCGTCGTCGAGCCGGCGCACGACGGTGTCGATGGTGCCCAGGCTGCCGGCGGGCTCGACCGCCAGAGGGGCGCCCTTGAATTTCACCGTGCCGGTGAACGGCTGCGAGCCCTCGCAGAAGAAGCCCGCCGGCAGGGGCTCGCCGGCGAAGCTCGTCTGCGCGAAGCCGGCGACGGTCATCCACAGATCGACTCCATTGTGGATGGGTTCCCCGGCGAGGAGGGGTGAGCCGCTGAGCAAAGCGAGGATCAGGGCGGCTCCTGCGGCTGAACGAATCAAGGCCTTGGACACTGTCATCGTCCGCTCCTTTCAAAGATCGTGGACGGGTGCGCTCCTCTCCGGAACGGGGTGGAGGCGCACGACCCACACCTATATAAGGAGTGGTGCATCAGCGAGCGCTGAAAGAGCCGGACAGCGCGGCGGCGGCCCGGAACGGGACCGCCGCCGGCCGGGGTCTTACTCGGCGGGGTTGAGGTACGGGTCCGCGGGTTGGGTCTGAACCGTGCAGGTCACGCAGACCCAGACGCAGTGCAGGTGGCTGGGGTCGCAGCCGCCGTTGGGCTCGTACGGGTTCGTGCTGGTCGGATTGCAGTGGCAGGACTGGTACGGGCACTGCCCGATGGGGCATCTCGGCGTCGCGATCTGCTCGGACAGAGAGGCCGCCAGGTGCGGCCGGGCGGGCGCGTCCCCCTTGAGCACGGCCGGAGAGACGCCGGCCACGAAGTTCGAGGAGGCCGGCAGCACGGTGTCCGGCTTGCCGTCGCCGTTGGTGTCGATCTTGACGCCAACGGGGTACTGCGGCGCCCGCACGTAGGCCCAGACCGAGCGGCTGCCGGGCCCGAGGTCGATGCGGCGGGTCACCTCGCGCCGGCTGCTCTTGTTCCCGTCGACCGGGGTGAAGACGGCCTTGACGTTCAGCGCCAGCGGCGCCGAGTAGGTGCCGCCGAGGGCCTCGGTGCGGAAGATCTTCATCGTCGTCACCGGCTGCTCGCCGGCCAGGCTGACGGCGACGTCGTACTTGCCGCAGCTCGTCTCGATCGGCTTGACGCTGGCCAGCGAGAGGGCCATGAGCTGGATGCGGGTGGTCGCCTCCCCCTTCTCGTTGAAGACCGCGTCGTCGAGCCGGCGCACGGCGGTGTCCATGCCGCCCAGGCTGCCGGCGGGCGTCACCGCGAACGGCACGCCCTTGAATTTCACGGTGCCGGTGAACGGCTGCGAGCCCTCGCAGAAGAAGCCCGCCGGGAGGGGCTCGTCGGCGAAGCTCGTCTGCGCGAAGCCGGCGACGGTCATCCACAGATCGACTCCGTTGTGGATGGCGTCCGCCGCGAACGCGGGCGAGCCGGAGAGCAACGCCGCTACAATCGCAATCAGAGCTACTGAACGAATCAAAGCTTTCATCCTCCGCTCCTTTCGAAAATTGTGGACCGTGAGCACACTCCGCCGAGAGGGTGGGCGACCCACACCCCACATAAGGGGAGTGCCGGGAGAGGACTGTTTGGGAGACGAGGCGCGAATCTTGGCTCTTGATGGAAAACGGGGCGGCCGGGAGGCGGCCGCCCCGAGCAGAGCGATCAGTCGGGCGAAAGCCCGCACACGCACGCCCGTCCCGGCACGTTGGCGCAGGTCCAGATGCAGTGGAGGTGATCGCAGCCGGTGGCTTTGTTGAAAGGATCAATGCTGTTGGGGTCGCAATGGCATGACTGATAGGGGCACTGCGGCGACGGGCAGGTGCAGTCGTTCAGAACCAGGTAGGCGAGGCGCGGGCTCGACTCCTGGCCCTTGAGCACCGCGGGCTCCACGCCGGCCTTGAAATTCGAGGCGACCGGCAGGGCGGTGTCCGGCTTGCCGTCGCCGTTGGTGTCGATCCTGACGTTGGCCGGATACTGCGGCGTGGTGACGTACGCCCACACCGAGTGGCTGCCGGGGCCGAGCTCGATGCGGCGGGTCAGCTCGCGCCGGGCTCCCTGGCTCCCCGCCACCGGCGTGAACACGGCCTTGACGTTGAGGGCCAGCGGCGCCGTGTAGGTGCCGCCCAGGGCGTCGGTGCGGACGATCTTCATCGTCGTCGTGGGCTGCTCGCCGGCCAGGGTGACGGCCACGTCGTACTTGCCGCAGCTCGTCTCGATCGGCTGGGTGCTCACCAGCGAGAGCGCCATGAGCTGGATGCGGGTGGCCCCTTCCCCCTTCTCGTTGAAGGTCACGTCGTCGAGCCGGCGCACCACGGTGTCGATCGAGCCCAGGCTCCGGGCGGGCTCCATCGCCAGAGGGGCCCCCTTGAAGGTCACCGTGCCGGTGAAGGGTTGCGAGCTCTCGCAGAAGAAGCCGGCGGGGATCGGCTCCTGCGCGAAGCTCGTCTTGGCGAAGCCGGCGACGGTCATCCATAGATCGACCCCGTTGTGGACGACGTCCGCCGCGGACGCGGATGATCCGGCGATCAACATCAAGATCACCGTTCCCATCAAAGCTGATCGAAACAAAATTTTCATCGTCCCCTCCTTTTCGAATTCGTGGATGCCCATGGCACCTGTTTTGTTGACGAGGCGAGCCGCGATGGAAAACGGAGCGGCGGCCAGGGTGGGCCCGCCGCTCCGGGAAGCCCTCTTCTACGGAGGGGGAAGAGCGCAGATGCACGCCCGGTCCGGGTACTGGACGCAGGTCCAGATGCAGTGCAGATGGTCGCACCCGGTCGCGGCGTTGTACGGATCCGTGCTGTCCGGATCGCAGTGGCACGACTGGTAGGGGCACTGCGGCGACGGGCAGCAGGGCGCGCTGGGATCGGTCCCGCCGCCCCCGCCGCCGCCCGGCGTCAGATCGACGAAGCGCGGGCTCATCGCCGGTCCCTTGAGCACCGCGGGCTCCACGCCGGCCAGGAAGTTCGAGGTGGCCGGCAGGACCGTGTCCGGCTTGCCGTCGCCGTTGGTGTCGATCCTGACGCCGGCCGGGTACTGCGGCGTGGTTACGTACGCCCAGACCGAGTGGCTGCCGGGGCCGAGCTCGATGCGGCGGGTCAGCTCGCGCCGGGCGCTCTTGTCCCCCTGGACGGGGGTGAACACGGCCTTGACGTTGAGGGCCAGCGGCGCCGTGTAGGTGCCGCCCAGGGCGTCGGTGCGGATGATCTTCATCGTCGTCGTGGGCTGCTCGCCGGCCAGGGTGACGGCCACGTCAAATTTGCCGCAGCTCGTCTCGATCGGCTGCGCGCTCACCAGCGAGAGGGCCATGAGCTGGATGCGGGTGGCCCCTTCCCCCTTGTCGTTGAAGGCCACGTCGTCGAGCCGGCGCACCACGGTGTCGATCGAGCCCAGGCTGCGGGCGGGCTCGGCCGCCAGGGGCGCCCCCTTGAAGGTCACCATGCCGGTGAAGGGTTGCGAGCCCGCGCAGAAGAAGCCGGCGGGGATCGGCTACTGCGCGAAGCTCGTCCTGGCGAAGCCGGCGACGGTCATCCACAGATCGACTCCCTTGTGGATGACGTCGCCCGCGAACGCGGGTGAGCCGGTGATCAACATCAAGATCACCGCCCCCATCAAAGCTGAACGAATCAAAATTCTCATCGTCCGCTCCTTTCGAATTCGTGGACGGCGCACGCCCGCGCCGGGATGGCGCCGGAGCACGCGTACGTCCACGCTCTATTCAAAAAGGTGCGTGGGGGAGCGAATGAGGAGACGGAAAAAGGATTACATCAGGCCCGGCCGCGGACCCTCGGCGCGCGGGGGCTCCGCCGCGGCTTGCTTGCTGGTGAACCAGCCGACACATCTCTTTTCGATCCGGCCGAGAACGATCAGCACGATGAAGGTGAGGCCGAGCGCCATCAGGGCGGTCAGCCACTGGCCGGCGCCGCAGGCGATCCCCAGGCTGGCCACCACCCAGACCGAGGCGGCGGTGGTCAGGCCGTGGACGCTCTGGTGGGAGTCGTCGCGCAGGATCACCCCGCCGCCCAGGAAGCCGATGCCGGCCATGATCCCCTGGATGGTGCGCAGCACGGCGCCGCCGTCGATCACGCCGTCCCGGGTGGTGAGCTCGAGGCTGATGACGGTGATCAGGGCGGCGCCGAGGGCCACCAGCGCGTGGGTGCGCATCCCCGCCGGCTTGCCGTGGATCTCGCGGTTGAGGCCGAGCGCCGTGCCGATGACGGTGGCGACGAGCATGCGCAGCAGGATCTGCCACGGACCGATCAGGAATTCGCCGCTGGTCATGGGCATGACGGGCATTCTCACCTCAGCTTGATCGCCCGCGTGTAGGTGTCCGGCTGGCGGGCCGGCGGATCGCGGCGCGAGACGGCGAAGGTCCCGACCCAGAGCGGATAAAACGTTTTCGAAGACGTGGTGAGCCCCTGGTAGTCGCCGAGGAAGAAGCCAGCCGACGTCGCCGCGAACCGCAGGTCCCAGGAGGAGGCCGTCAGGCGCTGGCCCTTGGCGAACGTCTGGCCGCCGGTCTTCGACACGGAGAGGTATTCGTCCACCAGCACGTGCGCGGGGTTGTTGCGCATGGAGTAGTAGGAGACCCCCACCCATCCCTCGGGGCTCACGGCCACGGCGGGGGTGAAGTTGGGAGCGTCGTCGAGGCCGTCGGAGACCCGTTGCGGCGCGCTCCAGGTCTGGCCGCCGTCCGTCGAGCTGGAAAGGACGATCTGATCGGTGCCCGGCGTGAAGCGACCGTCCTGCCAGACCACGTAGAGCTCCCCGTTGCGGCCGTCGATGGCCGCCGACGGGAGCCCCTCGCCCGTGCGCGACCCGTCGACGCCGTAGGCGTAGACCACGGAGATCCTGACCGGCGTGCTCCAGGTCCGGCCGCCGTCCGTGGAGTGGGACGCCAGCAGGAAGGGCGCATCCCCCCCCTGGTAGTTGAGCCAGACCGCGTGGACGATCCCTCCGGGCCCCACGAGCGGGACGACGCCGAGGCTCGCCCCCTGACTGCTGAGCGCGACGGGGGTCTGGAACGACTGGCCGCCGTCGTCGGAATAGGTGATCATCTCCGGCTGCTGCCGGCTGGTGGTGATCGAGTCCCAGCCGACGTAGACCCGGCCCTTGTAGGGGCTGTCGTCCCGGTTGTCGACGACGACCGCCTCCTTGTCGTCGAAGGTCGAGGTGCCGCTGTGGACGGCGACCGGATCGCTCCAGGTCAGCCCGCCGTCGTCCGAAGAGGAGAGATAGACCCCGTTCTGGAGATTCGTCTCGTTGAAGCCCAGGGAGACGAAGTAGGCCCGCCCGCCGGTGCCGAAGGCCACCCAGGGGT
Organism: Thermoanaerobaculia bacterium; assembly: GCA_036497345.1. GTDB lineage: Bacteria > Acidobacteriota > Thermoanaerobaculia > Multivoradales > UBA5704 > DATARR01. The sequence continues at coordinate 11,893 of DASXJP010000572.1, read as the reverse complement.
CCGACGTACGCTCGTACGATCCACCGGCGGCGACCGTCAGATTGGGCAGCAGGCTCTCCTGCCAGGTGAGCCCGCCGTTGAAGGAGGCGGCGGAGGTCAGATTGCGGCACCCCTCGTCGGGGAACCGGTCCTCCTGATAGACGGCGAGGAGGTGCTTGGGATTCTCGGGATCGACGGCGAAGAACGGCTCCGTCTCGGTCTCCGGCTGGGCGATGCCGCCGTCGGGAGCGAGGATGTCGCCGCTCACCCGCACCACCCCCTTGGGGATGCCCGTGCTGGGCGGCTTGGTGTGGGCGAGCTGAGCGAGGAACGCCTTGAGCCGCCGCGGGTTCTCGGGCACCAGGTTCTCCGGGGTCCGGGCGCCCCAGGCCTGCTGCTCTGCGAGCCAGCGGGTGCGGGAGAAACCGGGCTGCCGGTCGGCGGCCGCGCCGGTGAGCGTGAGGAGGGCGGTGAGGAGGAGCAGGAGAAGAGCGGGCTGCTTCATTCTCATAAGTGTACCTCCCATTGAAGTGGGTCAATAGGCTCCGCGAGCTCTCTGCAATCCTGTCGCCAGAGGGATCTCCCTGGAGAGGCCGCTCTCCAGCGGGAGGTGATGTCTCCTCTTGGGCTCCTCGCCGTCTCCTGGGGAGGACGGCGCTCTGGACGGCCCGCCCCGATCGTTCCGACAGCAAGGACCCAAAGGACTGCAAGGACCGCAAGGACGAGCACGGACGAGAGGAATGGTGTCCGTGTTTGTCCGTTCTGTCCTTTGGGGTCCTTACGCTTCGAGACGTTTAGCCCAGGGGACCTCCGAAAAACCACCGTCATATGTGAGCACTTCTTCGATCCCGTGTTCCTGCATCACGCCCAGGTGTACTCCATCGCGGGTGGATAAGGCCGGATAATCCTCGAGCAGCTTTCGCGTGTGCGCCATGGCGCGATCTGTGACGGAAAGGATCGGAATCCCGAGATGAGTCACTGCGTCGAAGAGTTGGAAGCCAACCTCGGGAGTCTTCAAGGCCCGGTACCGATGCAAGATCTCTTGTAACACCTCGGTATCGGTGCAGGTCAAGGGACCCTCACCTGAAATGATCCGCTCGAGGAAGCGTTGGCAAGGTAGCCGCTGGGGGCTCTCCTTGCCGGCCGCGTACATGAAGATGTTCGTGTCGATCAGGATCATGAGTAGCGACCTGCGACCGACTCCTCGATCATGGTCTCTACAGGGCCGACCGGAGCGTTCAGCGTCTTGATCAGGTCTAGGGCTTGACGGGGGGTGAGGTCCGTTTCCCCGAGCGCCTCGTCGGCCTTCTCCCGGAGCTGCCGCCGCGCCCACTCCGCCAGCGGTAAGCGCGATCGGCGTGCCGCGGCCTGAAAATGCGAGCACTCCTGCTCGGTGACGGGGATTTGAAGACGCTTGGTCATACTCATGGGTGTGAGTATGGTCTGCTGTTCCGAGGAGTGTCAAGCGACTCTCTCTGTCACGGGCACACCGCCAACGCTCCCACATCCGTCACCGCCGGCGAGCTCCGCCCCAGGGGGTTCTCGTAGCGCGCGGTCTTTCCCGTCAGGGTATCGGTCACGGTGAGGGTGTAGCCGACGTTGGTCGTGGCGGCGGAAAAGACCCAGTAGCGGTTGTTGAGCGGGCAGCCGTCGAGGACCTTGACGAGGAGCTCCCAGTTGCCCGGAGCGAAGAACCAGAAGAGGCCGGAGCCGTCCGCGGCGGGGCCGGCGGCTTTGCCGATCCCGGTGGTGCCGTCGAAGCTGCGCCAGGTCACCTCGGCCTTGAAGCGCCCCCGGTCGAGGGGGATGCTCGTGGCATTGGGCGGATTGTGGCAGCCGGCGCTCCCGGAGTCCGTGAAGCTGCCGCCGGGCACGGGGAGGAACTGCCAGTCGTAGCCCTCAGGGCGGAGGCGCAGCTTCAGCACGCCGAGGTCGACGTCGTTCCGGACCTGGCTGTTGAGGTCGACGGTGACGAAGGGGCGGGTCTCCCGGCCGCCGGTGCCGACCACGAATTCCCGGATGCCGTGCTCGGGGTCGGCCGCGCCTGAGGGGGCCTGCGGCGCGAAGCGCTCGTAATCGTGATCGTGCCCCGCCAGCACCACGTCGGCTCCGGCGTCGTAGAGGGTCCGCCAGAAGGCGTCGTAGGTGGGGTCGTCGCCGTGCGGCCCCGAGGTGAAGCGGGGGTGGTGCCAGTAGGCGAGGGTGCAGGCCCGCGGGTGGGCGGCGAGGTCGTCGGCCAGCCAGCGGAGCTGAGGCGAGCCCGGGCCGCAGCCGCCGATGTCGCCGCAATTGGAATTGAGGACGATCACGTGCCAGGTGCCGAGGTCGTAGCTGTACCACCCCTGCGTACGGTCGCCCGCCGCCGCTCCGAAGTAGTCGTAATAGCCCGTCGCGCCCGGCGTCACGTACTCGTGATTGCCCGGCGCCGGCCGCAGGAGCGGCCCGAGACGCCCCCAGGTCGGCGCGAAGACCGTCCGGTAGTTGGCGAGGGAGCCGTCCAGATATTGGTTGTCTCCCAGCAGGAGCACGGCGTCGTAGCCGCCTCCGAGCAGCAGGTCCGAGGTGTCCTTCATCCGGCAGGCGAAGGACGTGCCGTTCCCACCGTTGAAGTAGGGGTTCGAGGGCTCGCAGGCGATGTCCCCGGCCGCGGCGACGATCGGGTCAGCGGCGTGGGATGCAGCCTGGGCCAGGGCCAGCCCCAGGGCGGCGCAGAGGGCGATGGGGAGCTTCACTGGAGGGGATTGTAATCGTTATACGATGGTACCGGCATGGCATCGAAGAAGAACGATCTCGACGACGAGCTGGCGCGCCTCTACCGGGGGCCGCTGGAGGGGTTCACGGCGGCCCGCAACGAGCTCGCCAAGCAGCTCCGCAAGCTCGGGCAGGGCGAGGACGCCGACCGCGTCAAGTCCCTGGCGAAGCCGCCGCCGTCCGCCTGGGCCGTCAACGCCCTGTTCGAGCGCGACCGCGAGAAGATGGACGCGCTGCTGGCGGCCGGGAAGAAGGCGCGCGCCGCCCAGCAGCAGGCGGTGTCCGGCCGCGGCGCCGAGGCGTTGCGCGAGGGTCTCGGCACGGTGCGCCGCCTGATCGACGAGCTGCGGCGTCTTGGGGTGGGCATCCTGGCCGAGGCGGGCCACGGGGCCAGCCAGGCCATGATGGAGCGCATCGGCACCGATCTCCAGACCCTGGCCCTGAGCCCGACCGCCGCCGAGGAGGTTTCCCGCCGCTGGCTGGACCGCGATCTCGATCCTCCCGGCTTCGAGGTGCTCTCCGGGCTTCAGATGGCCGGCGCGCCGGTGGTGGACATCGCGGCCCGGCGGGCGCAGCGGGAGGAGAAGAAGGCGCCTCCACCGTCGCCGGAGCCGCGGAAGGCCCATTCGCCGAAGCCTAAGGGGGAGACCGAGCGCGAGCGGAAGGAGCGTGAGCACCGTGAGGCGGCCGAGCGGGCCCGCCAGGAGCGGGAGGCGGAGCGCATCCGCCGTCTCGTCGAGGTGGCCGAGGCGAAGCTGGAGCGGGCCCGCAACGAAGCGAACACGCTGCGCGAGGTGGCCGAGGCGGCCGAAAAAACCGCGTCCGACGTTCGCCGCCGTGCCGAGGCGGCCGAGATCGCCGCGGACCGGGCGCGCGAGAAGGCCGACCGCGCCGCGGAGCGGGTGGAGCGGGCGGAAGAGGAGGTCAAGGCGGCGCGGGAGGGAGGATGATGCCTCTGCCGCTCCCCATCGAAGAGATCCTCGCCACCGCGCCCTTTCCTCCACCCCCTGCCCGCGTCCTCGGCCATTCGCGCAAGGGGCAGGCGATCGAGGGGTATCTCCTGGGGCGCGGGCCTCTCCACGTCAGCCTGATCGCCGGCTGCCACGCGGACGAGCCGGTAGGGCCCGCCATGCTGCGGCGTCTGGTGGCCTTTCTCGCCGAGCGGCGGGCGGACGATCCGTTGCTGACCGCGATCACCTGGTATGTGGTGCCGCACGTCAATCCGGACGGCGAGGCGCGCAACGCGGCGTGGAGCGCGTCGACGGTGCCGGCGATCGATCATCTCGGCCGCGAAGACCGCGCCTACGATCTGTCGCTGTATATGGATCACGTCGTGCGCGAGCAGCCGGGGGACGACATGGAGTTTGGATTCCCCCGGGACGCCAATGATACCGGCGCCCGGCCCGAGAACCTTGCCGTGGCCCGGTTTCTGGCCGCGGGAGCGCCGTTCCATCTCCACGCGAGCTTCCATGGGATCGCCTTCGCCTCGGGCCCCTGGTTCCTGATCGAAGAGGCCTGGATCGATCGCACTGCCGGGTTGCGCGAGGCGCTCCGCCGCCGCGTGCGCGCGATGGAATATCAACCTTTCGACGTGGATCGCGGCGGAGAGAAAGGTTTTCGCCGCATCGACGAAGGCTTCACCACGCGTCCGGATTCGCGATCGATGATCCGCTGGTTCGAGGAACTTGGCGATCCGGAGACGGCGGCGAAATTCCGTCCCAGCTCGATGGAATACGTCCGCTCCCTCGGCGGCGATCCCTTCACCATGGTCTCCGAGATGCCGCTCTTCCTGCGTCCCTTGGAGCCTGGGGAGACCGGCCGGCCCGATGCCCCCCATTTCCGCGCTTTCCTGGACAGGATCGCCGGCCGGTCCGCGGAGGAGGTGCGGAGCGAGATGGCGAAGGACGGCGTGCGCGGGATGCCGATCCGCGATCAGATGCGGCTGCAGCTGGAGTTTCTCTACGAGGCCCTGGCCAGCGCGAGCACCGCGTTCTGCCCCCCGAAGGCGAAGGACTCGGAGATCGCGTAGCGGGCGGCCACCGGCTCGGCGGCGCGGACGAAGGCGAGCGGGATCTCGGGATCGGTCAGGTTGCGCGAGGGGTGGGCGACGCCGTGGCGCAGGGTCAGGGCGGTCACCAGGGCCTCGATGGCGCCGCTCGCGCCCAGGGTGTGCCCCAGCAGTGATTTCGTGGAATTGATCCGCGTCTCTCGCGGAAACAGCTCGGAGAGGACCCGCGCCTCCACGTCGTCGTTGGCCGGCGTGCCGGTGCCGTGGGCGTTGACGTAGCCCACGTCCGCGGGCGCGAGGCCGGCGTCGGCCAGGCAGAGGTCCAGGGCGCGGCGGATCTGCCTTCCCTCCGGCGCCATGGCCATCAGATGGTGGGCGTCCGCGGTCTCGCCGTAGCCCACGATCTCGGCCAGCACGTCCGCCCCCCGCCGGCGCGCCGCTTCCAGATCCTCCAGCACCAGGACGGCGCCGCCTCCCTCGCTGAACAGGAAGCCGCAGCGCTCGCGGTCGAAGGGGCGGTTGAGCTGGTCCGGAGCCAGGGACCCGGCGGCGAGCGCGCCCACGGCGTCGAAGCCGCGAAAGGGGCCGCCGAACGGATCGCCGAGGAACTCGACCCCGCCGGTGAGGGCGAGATCGCATTCCCCCTGGCGCAGGGCCCGGAAGGCCTGCCCCAGGGCCACGGTGCCCGAGGCGCAGGCGCCGGTGAAGGTGCGGCACGGCCCGCAGAGCCCCAGCTTGATCGACAGGGCCGCCGCCGAGGCGTTGGGCATCGTCATCGCCACGGTGAAAGGATTGAAGGCGCGGGGGATCGCGAGCTCCGCGAGCACGGCCTCGGTCCCCTCCAGCTCCTGAAGGGCGCGGCGCGGCTGGTCGAGGACGACGAAACGGTTGCTCTCCAGGCAAGTGTGGATCCCTCCCACGCCCGTGCCCAGGAAGACCCCGGCGCGGTCGCCGTCGACGCCGGCGATCCGCCAGGCGTTGCGGCGCGCATCGGCGCTCTCCAGGACGAGGCCGGCCCGTCGCAGCGCCTCCTCGGCGGCGAGCAGGGCGATGCGGCTGACCGGATCGAGCTGCTTCTTTTCGATCCGGGTCAGCAGGGGGGTCTCGCGCTCCCAGGCGCCGAGCGGGGACCAGACGCGGGAGCGCAGAGGGGAGTGACGGACCCAGGCGGCGGGGACCTCCTCGACCACCGTCCCGCCTTCCAGACAGCGGCGCCAGAAGCCGTCGACGTCCGTCCCGAGGCTGGTGATCGCTCCGGCCCCGGTGAGGGCCACGCGCCGGCTTGCGGCCCGCGAGGTCAACCGCCGGCTCCGCCGGCCACGAGGAAATCGACCACGGAGCCCACTGTGGTCAGGCCCGCGATGTCCTCGTCCTCCAGCGTGCGGCCGAAGGCGTCCTCGAGCTCGAAGACGAGGGTGATCAGATCGATCGAGGCCACACCCAGGTCCTCGAGCCGATCGTCCAGGCCGATCTCCCCGCTGTCGCGGTGCAGGGTCTCAGCCAGCAGCTCCCGGACCTTGAGCGCCACCTCGTCGCGGTTGAGCGTTTCCATGGCGGTGAAGAGTATCAGGCTACCGCGCCGCGGGGGTCTTCCACACCCCCTGCTGCCCTTCATACCACTCCAGCGGATGGATCAGCTTGACCGACCGCTGGCCGTCGCGCAGCTCGATCCCCGCGGCCACGTGCCCGTAGCGGACGAAGAGGTCCCCCCGGCGGCGGGTCTTCGAGAAATCCATCCGGGTGCGGATCTCCAGCGGGCCGCCGGTCGCCTGGAGGGACTCGATCTCCACGGCGCCGTTGCCGAGCCGCACCGCGCCCCGGGCGGTGACGTTCTCGACAGTCAAAGCGTCGTTGAGCCAGCGCAGGACGCGGCTGTGCTCCGCGAACAGCGCCAGGAGAGGGCCCGAATTCTGCATGTCGACTCGTCCCTCGCCGCGCAGCGAGAGCGGGGTGCCCCAGACGATCGAGCCGCCGCTGAGCTCGGCGCGGGCCCACCAGCCGGGGAGCTCCGCCTCGGTCTTCGATTCCACGTTCCGGTAGGAGACGTCCGTCAGCTCCAGATGGGTCCCCTTGAGATCGAGCTTGCGGTCGGCGAGGTCGGGGCTGGCGATCGGCGCGCGCAGGGCGAGGCGGCCGGCCATCTCGAGGTTCTGGAAGCGGACCCGCGCGGCGTCCGAGGTGAGCAGGGCCGACCCCCGCGTCCGGTTGGTGGCGGTGGAGGCTTCGAGGTGGAGGCGCGCGCGGCCGCGGCCGGAGACGATCCAGAGCCCCCCCTCCCTGGGCAGCAGGGCGTCGTAGACGGTGAGGTCCGGCACCTCGGCGTCCGGCAGGTCGAGCGTGGCGTCGAAGTCGGGCAGCGGTCCGGTGAGGTCGAGGGCGGCCGGGGTGACGGCGCTGAGCCGCAGCCCCTGGCCGCGCAGGTAGTCGGGCCACCCCTTCTGCCGCAGGTCCTCGAAGACGAAATGGTTGAAGCGTACCCGCAGGGCCGTCCGGGCCGCGGCGCCCTCCTGGGCCACCGCGACGGTGACCGTGCCCCGGCCCGTGGCGCGGCTGTCGAACACGGTAGCCTGGACGGGCGAGGCCTCCACCGCGATCCGGCTGCCGGGGACGAGCCGGCCGTGGTCGAGGCGCACGTCCGCGCTCAAGGCTCCCTTGCCCTGGAGCGCCAGCCAGGGAGTTTTCTTGAAATAGTCGCGGAGGAAGCCCAGCGAGGAAATGGAGGCCCGCACGCCGGCCGTGCCGCTGACGTAGCGGAGGAAGGCGAGACCGGGGGGCTTCCCCAGGATCGCGGGCGCGACCTGGGCCTCGGCCCGCACCGAGAGGGACCGCGCGACCGTCTCGCCACCGGCCTCGAAGCGGCCCTCGGGCATGGAGAGCGCGGCGCGCTGGACGGCGAGGGTGCCGTCCGGCAGGTAGGAAAACGTGGCCTCGGCCTGGGCTTCGCCGGCCAGGAGGTAGTCGTCGAGGGCCACCTCCCGGATGCCGGTGAGGCGGCCGCCGGCGATCCGCACGGTCCACGGCGGGCTCGCCTCGCCGGAAGGCGGTTTGGGCTTCTCAAGGCTCAGGCGGGCCGAGACGCCGTCCGCCCGCAAGCCGTCGACGACCATCCGGCGGTCGAGGAGGCCGGCGAGGTCGACCCGGCCGCTGGCGTGGTCGAGGGTGGCGCGCAGGGTGGCCCGGCTGCCGGGGGCCTCGATCCGGACCCCCGAGGCGCGCACGTCGCTCGACAGCGGGAGCTGGATCGGTGGCTTGTCCGGGTCCTTGAGATCGCGCGCGGTCTCGAAAATCCTGCTGAGCCGGGTCTCCGGGGTGGTGGACATCACATTGAGCGTGGCGGCCCGGAAGAGCGGCGGATGCCCCGCGACGCGGCCAGCCGTCAGCCCCCTGGCGTCGACCCCTAAATGGAGGAGGGTGCCTTGCGGGCCGCGGGTGACCGCCGTGGTGATCGCGAAGGGGGAGCCGCCGTCCGCGGCGGGCGCGGTGACGTCGAAGCGGCTCCCCGGCGCCAGCCGCCCCCGCTCGACCCGCAGATCGGCGATCAAGGCCCCCGGCGCCCCATGGCCGGTCTTCACCAGCCCCGAGCTCTCCAGGAAGGGGAGGTCCGGCACCTCGCCCCGCGCCTGGAGCGTGCCCGAGAGGAAGTCGAACCCCTCCAGCCCGGGATGCTCATGGGGAGCGTAAGGCCCCATGCTCGCCGCGGCCTCGATGTGGATCCTGCGGGCGATGGGCTCATTCCCCATCGCGAGTTGGGCGGCGGGCATCGTGACCTGGGAAGGATCGAGCCGGAAATTCCGGCGGATCACCACCCAGAACGACCCGGCGCCGTGGCCGTCGCCGGTGATCCGGAAATCGTTGAAGTCGAATTCGCGGATGTGGTCGAGGGTGATCCGCTCGAAGCGCAGGGTCCAGGGCTGATAGCTCCGGTCCTCGGGGGTCTCCGGCTCCGCGGCCTCTTTGCGGTCTTCCTCCGTCTCCTGCTCGGGGCCGCGCAGCACCGTGGACCGCACCCCTTCGGCGTGGAGGTGGGTCACCCGGAAGGTGCGCGTGGGGAACGCTCCGAGGTTGATCCAGCCGCGCGCGCGCTCCGCGTCCACCGTCCAGGTGACGCTGTTGACGTGTCCCCAGAGCCGCAATCCCCGCACCTGCACCAGCCCGGGCCAGACCGTCCAGGCCGCGGACCAGGCGATGCGGAATTTCGCCGGCCGGCGGTTGAAGGCCTTCGGCGCCAGCGGCGAATTGAGGAACAGGTTCACCCCCAACAGATAGACGCCCGTCAGGAGGAGGATCGCGAAGAGGAGCCGCTTCAGCCAGATGCGCACGGTGAGAGGTGTGTAGGCAGAAAGCGTGCCAACGGAGCATCCCTCTCCCAGCGGGCGGGGAAAGGGGGCGAATGGGGGGAGATGAGCGTCTTGGCTTGTACTATACGGGCGAGTGCCATGACCGTTGCAACTCCGAATCCCTCCTCTTTTCGGTCTCCCGCCGTGGACGTGCTCATCGTCACGGCGGTCAAAGATGAGCGCGATATCGTCCAAGCTCTGGAGCCGGACTGGCAGGAACGTTCAGACGAGAGCGGCTTCCCCTATCACGTACGCCAGGACCCGAACGGGCTTCGCTGGGCGCTAGCCCGCGCAGCAGACATGGGCTCGGAATTTGCCGCCAACATCGCAACCCGCCTGGTGGCGACCCTCAAGCCGCGCTGCCTGGCCATGGTGGGAGTCTGTGCCGGTTGGCGCGAAAAGGTGCACCTGGGCGACGTCATCGTTGCGGAACGCTTGTTCCGGTACGACAGCGGGAAGTTGCGCGCGTTCCGAGAAGGCGCGGAGCGTAAAGAGGACGTCTTCCACGATCTGCGCACCTACAATCTGGATCCACGCTGGCGGCAGCAAGCTGAGGACTTTCCTTCCTCCTGGACCAGCACGATCCGCGTCGTTCCACGGCCGCTCGGCTATCGAGCCCAAGAAACCTGGATGCTGTTCGCGCTTGACGAGCAGGAATCAGGCTTCGGGCCGCCACCTCGTGATCGTGCTGAGAGGGCGCAAAAGTGCCCCGACTGGACCGACGTTATCGCCCGGCTCGAAAAGCGAGGCCTGATCACGTTGCAGGGAGGGCTGCGCTTGACCGACGCAGGCCGTCAGTGGGTCCGTGAGCTCCGGGATCGTTATCCGGATGGGTACCCAGGTGAGCCCGGAGAGCCGAAATCTCATGTGGCTCCCATGGCGACAGGCGGTCGCGTCGTGGAAGACGAAGAGCTGTTTCCGACGATCCATCGATACGTTCGCAAGACGCTCGCGGCGGAGATGGAGGGCGCCGCCATCGGGGCGGTCGCCGAGATTGAGGGAGTCGACCACTGTCTGGTGGTCAAAGGGGTTCAGGACTATGCGGACCCCGACAAGGACGATCGTTTCCGATCCTACGCCATCGAAGCTTCCTATCGCTTTCTCGCCGCGTTTCTCCGGCGCCAGATGGGGCCACCCAAACGGAGTGCCCCCTTCATTGTTCCGCAGCACGAGACGACCAGCTTCACGGGCCGCGAGGATGAGATTGAGTCGCTCGGGCAGACCCTTCTCGGCGACCGCGGGGCTCGCGTCTGTACCATTGCCGGCCTGAGCGGAACAGGCGGCATCGGTAAAAGCGCGGCCGCGGTTCACTTCGCAAGCCTGCATCGAAGCAGTTTCACAGATGGCGTCATCGGAATCCGGGTGGATGGAAAAGATGTAAATACGATCGCCCGGGAGTTCGCCCGTAACGCCGGCGATGTGATCGATCCCGATGACGATCGGGACGCCTCTATGATCATGCAGTCCCTCTTCAGCGGCCGTGACTGCCTTCTCATCTTTGACAATGCTGAGGATCCGGGGATCCGCCAATTGATCCCCGGCGGCCGCTCGGCGGTGATCATCACCACGCGCGACCGCGGACTGGCCATCTTGCTCGAAGTCCCCGAAACGGCGCGCATCGACGTGCCTGTCCTTCCTGTCGAGCGTGCACTGGAGTTGCTGCGCAAGCGTCTGGGAGAACGGATCGACGCCGAGCCCGATGCGGCTCGACGTCTCGTCGCCGCCATCGGCGGTCTGCCGCTTGCGCTTCAGATCGTTGCCGCCTCGCTCGAAATGGCACCGTGGCGTCTTCTCACCTCTCTTGCTGACGCCCTCGAGCTCGAGCGAGAACGGTTGTCCAGGTTGGCAATCCGGAGCGACCCGCATCTCGATGTCCGCATTTCGTTCAATGCCAGCCTCAAGCTCCTGCGTCCTGATGAGATCGACTTCTTCGCATGCCTGAGCGTGTGCGACGCGGACAGCTTTGCGGTGCATTCCGCGGCAGCCGCTGCCGGCTGCGCGGAAGAGACGGCCGTCGAGAGGCTCGGATACTTGTATCGCCTCTCTCTCGTCAATCGGCCAGACACCACTGCGAACGATCGTTTCGTTCTACACCCCCTTTTACGAGCATTTGCTCGAGAGCTTGCCGAAGAACGGTTTCTGGCGGAGCTTGCCGAAGAACGTCATGCACAATACTTTATCGAGCTCGTCAAGTCGACAGATACGAAAGATGCTCGCCGATCAGAAATGCTCGCTTCCGACATTGGAGAAACACTGACAGCTGCAAGTTGGCTTCTTTCCCAGAGTGCGCCCGATTACCATTACCTTACGACGTTGGAACCTTTGCTGGAGCGCCATGGTTATTGGCGCGAAGCCATAGGCATAATTGCGCGATTCCTGACTGCTGCAGAGGCAAGCGGCAATTCTGAAGCTGCGATCCATCTGAGAATCCAGCAAGGGAAGTTCCTGCAGCTGGAAGGGGATTTTCAAGGCTCTCTGGATATTCTTCACCCCGCGTTCAGAACGCTGAACGAGACTGCGGAAGTCGGTCCGCGCGTTCAGGCTATGTTTCTCAACACCTATGGAGGAGCGCTGCAGCGACTTGGCAGGTTTGAGGAGGCAGCCGACGCTCTCCAGCGATCTAGAACGATCTGGGAAGAGATAGGTGACCAACGCGGTCTCGCCATGGTCCTCAACAGTCTGGGTGGCGTACTGCAGCGACTCGGCAGGTTTGAGGAGGCAGCCGACGCTCTCCAGCGATCTAGAACGATCTCGGAAGAGATGGGCGACCAGCGCAGTCTCGCCATGGTCCTCAACAGTCTGGGTGGCATACTGCAGC
>DASXJP010000571.1:0-8829 GCA_036497345.1 Thermoanaerobaculia bacterium | reverse complement strand
CAGGCCCCCCGCCCAGGGCGGCCACATAGGGCCGCCCCTACGGAATTTTCACCTTTCTCGGGTGCCGCTTGCGGCATGAGGGTCTCGAAGAGGAAGTCCCCTTTGCCGCCGCGGGCGAGGAGCGGGGCGTCCCGTTCGCTGGCCGCGAATTTCGCGCCGGTCCGGCGCTTGAGCTCCGCGAGGCCGCCGACGTGATCGAAATGGGCGTGGCTGCTGAGCAGGATCTTGACGTCCGCCAGCTTGAATCCGAGCTTCTTGAGATTCGCCTCGATCATCGGCGCCGTCTCCACGTACCCGCCGTCGAGGAGGATGTGCCCCTCCGGCGTGGTGATCAGATACGAGGTGACGTCGCTCGCTCCGACGTAATAAATGTTGCCCACGATGCGGTACGGCTCGACCGGCTGATTCAAGGAGCGGGAGGTGGGGTCGGCTTGGGCGTGGGCGGGTAGTCGGACGACAGCGACGAGGAGAAGGAAGGCGATCCAAAATTTGAAATTTTGTTGCATCAGCTCTCAGCTCCGAGAAGAACGGCTCTGCAGCCATGTTTGAAACGATGTCCGGCTTTCCCGGGAGGGTTTTCCCAGGACCACATCTTCAACGCTGATATCTTCATCCAGGTCTGGCCAGTGAATGCCTTCTCCCATACCGATCAACCGCCAATTTTCCCGTTCCCTGGACGTTCCTTTCAAGAGGCGTGGATACCAGGCAAGGGGGACCGAAATCGTGCGGCCGTCGGCAAGAGCGACAGTCAACGCGTCTTCCGTGACGTCCGCTCCCAAAGCCTTTGCGATAGGAGCCATATCCCCCTACATCCTGAAGTGATCCGCCCGCCAATTCCGCACCCGCTGCTTGATCTCGTCCGGGCGGGTGATCTCCCCGGCGAGCACGGCGCGGGTGAGGTCGGGGAGCTCCTCGTCGCTGGCGAAGCGGAGGGCGATGAGCTGGCTGGCGCGGAGGTCGCCGATGCGGGGCTTGAGGTCCACCGGGAGGAGGCGCTCCAGCCGCGACCGCTCTTCGAGGCGGATGACGCGGTCCTGCGCCTTCAGCGGGAAGATGCGGGCGTACCAGGCGAGCAGCCCCAGGGCCGCCGCCACCGCCACGTTGAGCAGGCGGTCGAAGAAGTTGGTCCCGGGCAGAGCCCAGAACAGCCGGACCAGGGACCAGATCAGGTTGATGACCAGGATCCCGACAGTGACGAAGTGGAAGAGTGGGACGTACTTCGCGTGGTTCGCGTAATTCTGCTCGGCCATGACGTCCTCCCGGATGGAGACGTGAAATTGACGTCTTCATCGTACCTCAGGCCGGGGTCGGGGTAGACTTACCGGCCATGGACGCGGAGACCAAAAGCCTGCAGTGCCTGGACACCTCGGTGGTGGCCGGGGGGTGGGACCACTTCGTGCGCTCGTTCCTCGATGGGTATTTCGAGCGGCACCCCACCTTTGCCGCGGGGGCCGGCCGGCACGAATTCGATGGGCGGCTGCCCGACTGGAGCCCGGAGGGGTTGGCGGCCGAGGCCGCCTGGCTGAAGGCGGAGCGGGAGCGGGCGGAGGAATTCGACCCCGCGACGCTCGACGAGAGGCGGGCCTTCGAGCGCGAGATGCTGAAGGTGGTCATCGACTCCGACCTCTTCTGGTTGGAGGCCGCCGAAGCGCCGCGCCGCAATCCCCTGTACTACGCCGGACCCATCGATCCCAGCCTCTATCTCACCCGCGACTACGCGCCGCTCCCCCAGCGGATGCGGGCGTTCGTGAGCTTCGCCCGGTCCGTCCCCCAGGCGGCGGCGCAGGTGCGGGCCAACCTCCTCACCCCGATGCCGCGCTCCCACGCCGAGTTGGGGGAGATGACCTTCGGCGGGCTGGCCGGCTATCTGGAGTCCGACGTCCCGCCTCTCTTCGCGGCCGTGGAGGACGCGGCGCTCCAGGAGGAATTCCGGACGGCCGTCGGCGATGCCGCGCGGGCCCTCCGCGATCTCGGCGCCTGGTTCCACGAGCAGTACCCGCCGGCGGGTACGGACGCCGGGGATTTCCGCCTGGGCGCGGACCTCTTTTCGCGCATGCTGCGGGAGACGGAGCGGGTAGACGTGCCGTTGGACGAGCTGGAGGCGGCGGGCCGGCGCGAGCTGGAACGGAACCTGGCCGCCTTCCGCGAGGCCTGCGCCGCCTTCGCGCCGGGGCTCTCGCGCGAGGAGGTGCTGGCGAAGGTCAGCGCCCGCAAGCCCGCCGGCGGGCCGGTCGAGGGGGCGCGCCGCCAGCTCGCGGGGCTGCGCCGGTTCGTGGAGGAGCACGGGCTGGTCTCGATCCCCGGCGAGGAGGAGGCCCTGATCGAGGAGGCGCCCCCCTATCAGCGCTGGAACTCGGCGTACATCGACATCCCGGGTCCCTACGACCGGCACCTGCCGTCGATCTACTACATCGCGCCGCCGGCCCCGTCGTGGACCCCTGAGGAGCAGGAGCAGTACGTTCCGAACGAGGCGGACCTCCTGTTCGTCACCATCCACGAGGTCTGGCCCGGCCACTTCCTGCAGTTCCTCCACTCGAACCGCGCGGAGTCGGAGATGGCGCGGCTGTTCGTGACCTACGGCTTCGCCGAGGGGTGGGCCCACTACGCGGAGGAGATGATGTGGGAGGCCGGCTTCGGCGACGGCGATCCGTATCTCCACATCGGCCAGCTCCAGAACGCGCTGCTGCGCAACGTCCGCTATCTGGTGGCCCTGGGGCTCCACACCGGCACCATGACGCTGGAGGAGGCCGAGCGGATGTTCCGCGAAGAGGGTCTTCAGGACCCCGCCAACGCCCGCCAGCAGGCGAACCGGGGAACGTTCGATCCCGGCTATCTCAACTACACCTTGGGGAAGCTGATGGTGCGGAAGCTGCGCGCCGACTGGACGGCGACGCGCGGGGGGCGGGCGGCGTGGCGGGAGTTCCATGACAGGTTTTTGTCGTATGGCGGGCCGCCGGTGCCGCTGGTGCGGGGGGCGATGATGGGGGAAACAGGAGACGTTTTATAGGGCATTGCCGGCCGGAGCGCCCTCCCCCCCTGGCCCCCTCTCCACGAAGTGGAGAGGGACCGAGGGTGAGGCTTCGAAGGGCGGGCCGCCCCAGAGGTCAAGGGCGCCGGTAACGGGCTCCCTACAATCCGTTCAATAACTCAAGGTATTCCCCCACCCCCATCTCCCGCGCGTTCGACCCATTCGATCCATTCCGCGCCGCCCGCTCCGCGATCCAGGGGTAGGTATCCTCCGGAATCCCGAGATCCCGGAACTGCGGAATCCCGAGGTCCCGCACCAGGCTCTCGATCGCCTGGAGCACCCCTTCAGCTCCGGCTCCGTTCCCCGGCGACAGGGCGGATTCCAGGGACGCCATCTTGTCCGCGCAGGCGGCGAGGTTGTAGCGCAGGACGGGCAGCAGGAGGACGGCGTTGGCGAGACCGTGGGGGAGGTTCCAGCGGCCGCCCAGGGTCTCGGAGAGGCAGTGGACGGCGGCCACGTCGGCGTTGCCGAAGGCGAGGCCGGCCAGGGTGGAGGCCCGCATCACGGCCTCGCGTGCCTCGGCGTCGCCGGAAATATCGGCGGCGGCCCGGCGGAGATATTTGAGCAATAGGGAGATCGCCTTCTCCGCCAGGGCGTCGGAGACCGGATTGGCGAGGCGGCAGGTGGCGGCTTCCAGAGCATGAGTGAGGGCGTCGGCGCCCGTCCAGGCCACGAGGCGGCCCGGCAGGGTGCGGAGGAGGTCGGCGTCCACGATCGCCCAGTCGGGGAACATGGTCTCGCCCTTGACGCTGATCTTGGCCTGCCGCTCCTCGACGGTGAGCACGGAGACCCAGGTCACCTCGGAGCCGGTGCCGCAGGTGGTGGGCACGGCGAGGAAGGGGAGCGGCTTCTCCGTGTAGCGGTCCCGCCCCTCGTAGCCCGCGGCGGCGCCGCCGTTGGGGATCACCATGGCGGCGGCCTTGGCGGCGTCGAGCACGCTGCCGCCGCCGATGCCGAGCACGAGCGAGACCCCCTCCTCGCGCCCCCAGCCCGCCAGCCGGTCCACGGTCGCGGCGCGCGGATTGGGCTCGACGTCGTCGAAGGTGATCGCCTCGATCTCGATCGCCGCCAGGGCCTGCCAGACCCGCTCGGGAATGCCGGTCTCCTCGATGCCCGGGTCGGTCACCATCAGGACCCGCCCCGGCTGGTAGCCGGCGACGATCTCGGGGAGCCGGCCGAGGGCGCCGGGAGCCAGGAGGACGCGAGTGGGGACGCGGAAGGAGCGGATCATGCGGGAGATCGTAACCCGGTGAACATCGCGGAGGGCAATTCCGTATACCCTTCTGGAGACCGAAGCGAGGGAGGCTACCCCGATGGAATCCGTCGTCCGGACCGCCGCCACCCAGACGGTTGAGCGCGCCGCGGTCCTCCCCTGGTATCTCACCGCGATGCTCGCGGGCTCGACCAGCATCGTGGTCGGGCTGCTGTGGGACATCTCGTGGCACATGACGATCGGCCGGGACACGTTCTGGACCCCGGCCCACCTGGCCATCCAATTCGGTGGCCTGCTGGCCGGCTTCTGCTGCGGCTGGCTGGCGCTGCGCACCACGTTCGCCGGCACCGCCGAGGAGAAGGGCTCGACGGTGCGCCTCTGGGGGTTCCGCGCCCCGTTCGGCGCCTGGGTGGCCGCGTGGGGCACCTTCGCCATGCTCACCTCGGCGCCGTTCGACAACTGGTGGCACGACGCCTATGGGCTGGACGTCAAGATCCTCTCGCCGCCGCACAGCCTGCTGGGCTTCGGCATGCTCGCGGTGCAGCTCGGCGCCATGCTGATGGCGCTGGCGCTGCAGAACCGCGCCGGCGCCGCGGAGCTGCGGCCGCTCGGGCTCGCCCACCTCTACGGCGCCGGGGTGGTGATGGTGATGACGCTGGTCTTCCTCACTGAATACAGCGAGGCGCAGCTCCGCCACGGCGCCCTGTTCTACGAGGTGACGGCGGCCGTCGTCCCGTTCCTGCTGGTGGCGGTGGCGCGCTCCTCCCGGCTGCGCTGGGCGGCCACGATCACCGCCGGCTTCTACATGCTGCTCGCCGCCGCCATGTGCTGGATCCTGCCGCGCTTTCCGGCCCACCCGAAGCTGGGACCGATCAATCATCCGGTGGATCACATGGCGCCGCCGCTGTTCCCGCTGCTGCTGGTGATCCCGGCGCTCGCGATCGATTTCTTCCTCCAGCGCCGCGAGGGGAAGCGCGCCGGCTGGCTGGACGCCGCGCTGATCGGCGCCTCGTTCCTGGCCCTGTTCTTCGTGATCCATTGGTATTTCGCCGACTTCCAGCTCGCGCCCGCGTCGCGCAACTGGTTCTTCGTGAGCGATCAGTTCTGGAGCTACTCGTCGAATCCCGGGCCGCGGCGCTACACCTTCTGGGACCTGGCCACCAATCCGGTGACGCCCGCGAAGCTCGGGGTCGCCCTGCTGTGGGCGATCGCCTCGACCCGGCTCGGCCTCTGGTGGGGCGCCTGGATGTCCCGGGTGCGCCGATGAGGGCGATGAAACTGAGAAAGGTTTTTCCCGTCCTCCTCCTCCTGGTCCTGGCGGCCGGGCCGGCGCGGGCGCACGTGGGGAGCCCGAACGTCTTTTTCGATGGCGACGCCGGCCCCTATCCGGTGCGGGTGATCGTGCGTCCGCCGGTGGTGATTCCGGGTCTCGCCGAGATCACGGTGCGCCTGCGCGACGGCCGCGAGGTGGATGGGGTCACCGTCCAGCCGGTGCAATACAAGGCGGGCTTCAAGGGAGCGCCGCCGCCGGACGCGGCGGTGCCCGTCGCCGGCGCGCCGGACACCTGGAGCGCCCAGCTCTGGCTGATGCGTGGCTCCTCCTACACCGTGCGGGTGACGGTCCAGGGGCCGGCCGGGCCGGGAGAGGCGCTGGTGCCGGTCACCGCCGTGCCGATGAAGGTCCTGAGGATGGACAAGGGGCTCGGCACGGTCCTGGTCTTCCTCGGGCTGTTCCTGTTCGTGGGCGCGGTCGCGATCGTGGGCGCCGCGGTGCGCGAGAGCGTGCTGGCGCCGGGCGAGGAGGCGGATAGCCAGCGCCGCGCCCGGGCGCGGGTCCTGTCGATCGTCGCCGCGGCCCTCTTCGCGCTCGCCGTCTGGGGGGCCCGGAATTGGTGGAACAGCGTGGACGGCGAGGCACGGCAGGGTATCTTCAAGCCGTTCCAGGTGCGGACCTCGACGGTCCTCGCGGATGGAAGGCCGGCGTTGGCTCTACGCATCCAGGACGAGCGCCGGGCCGACTTTTCGCCGCTCATGCCGGATCACGGCAAGCTCATGCACCTCTTCCTGATCCGCGAGCCCGGCCTCGACGCCTTCGCGCATCTCCATCCGGTGATGAAAGATCCGGATGATTTCCTGGTGGCGCTGCCGTCCCTGCCGGCCGGGACCTACCGGGTCTACGCGGACGTGATCCACGAATCCGGCTTCCCCCAGACTCTGGTCGACACGGTGAAGATCCCCGAGGGAACGGGCGGACCGCCGCAGGACCCGGACGACTCCTGGCGCGCCTCCGCGCCGCTGGGCCGGACGGCGAATCCGGACGCGAGCCCCCTGGAGGACGGCGGCTCCATGGTCTGGAAGCGGGGCCCCCTGGCGGCGGGCCGCGAGGCCGAGCTCCGCTTCGAGGTCCGGGGGGCGGACAGCCGGCCCGCTTCGCTGGAGCCCTACATGGGGATGCCGAGCCACGCCGTCATCGTCCGGGACAATCGCAAGGACGACGGCCAGGTCTTCATCCACCTCCACCCCATGGGCACCGTCAGCATGGCGGCCCAGCAGGCCTTCGCGGCGAAGGAGATGGAGGAGGAAGGGAAGGCCGTCCCCGTCACGATGCCCGCCATGAGCTCCGGCGATACGATCTCCTTCCCCTACGAATTCCCCAGACCCGGCCGCTACCGGCTGTGGGTGCAGGTGAAGACCGGCGGCAAGGTCCAGACCGGGGTGTTCGACGCGGAGGTGGGAAACAAAGGGACGGCCGCTCCGTAAATTGATCTCTATGGCTAGCCCCATGCTCAAAACGCTCGCGATCCCATTCCTGCTCCTGCTCGCCCTCCCCACCTTCGCCCAGCCGCCGGCCGCCGCGCCCTCCGGCAAGGATGCCAAGGCCGAGGAGAAGAAGCCCGCGCCGCCGCCCGAAGAGAAGTCTTCGGTCACCAAGCACTCGCTGACGCTGGACGGCCGGGCCTACCCCTACACGGCCACCGCCGGCACCCTGCTGCTGCGGGACGACGAGGGCACCGTCAAGGCCTCCGTCTTCTACATCGCCTACACGCTGGACGGCGTGAAGGACCCCGCCACGCGACCCGTCACCTTCAGCTTCAACGGCGGGCCGGGCTCGGCGTCGCTCTTTGTGCACCTGGGAGCGTTCGGACCCCGGCGGGTGGCGCGGACGGACGAGGGGTTCGGCCTGCCGCCGCCGGGCAAGCTGGTCGACAACGAGGACTCGATCCTCGACACCACCGACCTCGTGTTCATCGATCCGGTGAGCACGGGCTACAGCCGGCCGGCCCCGGGGCAGGACCCGAAACAGTTCCACGGCGTGAAGCAGGACATCGACTGGGTGGCCGAGTTCATCCGCCTCTGGGTCACCCGCAACCAGCGCTGGGCGTCGCCGAAATTCGTGGCGGGCGAGAGCTACGGCACTACCCGCGCGGCGGGGCTCGCCTATCAGCTCGCGCAGCGCTACGGCATGATGCTCAACGGCGTCGTGCTCATCTCCACCGTCCTCAACTGGCAGGACCAGGACTTCCATCCGGGCAACGAGCGGCCGTGCTTCATCCACCTGCCGACCTACGCGGCGGCGGCCTGGTATCACAAGAAGCTGCCGCCCGAGCTCTCCGGCGATCTGTTCAAAACCCTTTCGGAAGTGGAGACGTTCGCGCTCGACGAATACGGGCCGGCCCTCCTCCAGGGGGACCGCCTGCCGGAGGCGAAGCGCAAGGAGCTGGCGACGAAGATCGCCCGCTACGCCGGCCTCTCCCCGACCTACGTCGAGCGCTCGAACCTCTGCGTGGATATCGATCGTTTCACCAAGGAGCTGCTGCGCGATCAGGGGAAGACCATCGGCCGGCTCGACACCCGCTTCACCGGCAACGACATCGACTCGGTGGGCGAGAGCTACGAGTTCGATCCCGCCAGCGCCTCCACGGACGGCCCCTTCGCGGCGGCGATCAACGACTACATCCGGCGCGATCTCAAGTACGAGACCGACCTCGTCTACGAAAGATTGACCGACAAGGTCTGGCCCTGGGACTGGACCTTCCACAATCAATATGTAAACGTGGCCGAGTACCTGCGCGAGGCCATGACGCGCAACCCCCATCTCCAGGTGCTGATGGCGGCGGGCGTCTACGATCTGGCGACGCCGTTCTTCGACACCTTCTTCACCCGCGATCACCTGGGCCTCCCCCAGGAGCTGCGGGGGAACGTCCAGATCGAGCTCTACCAGGCCGGTCACATGATGTACATCCGCAAGGCGGATCACCAGAAGCTGAAGAAGGACGTGACGGCGTTTATCAGAAAGGCGGCGGGGTAGGGGGGTAGGCTCAACGGTCTTATCGCTCCGTCCGTATACCCAGAACGCCTCGAACCGCTCGCTCCGAGATCCACCCGATGAGGCCGGCGCGGTTCATTGACAACTGAAGCTCTGCCGGGGGATGGCTCGTCCACTGTGCTCCCCCACCCACCCAGGGCGGCCACATAGGGCCGCCCCTACAGACCTCTATCCCGGGGAAAAATTCTCGGCGTTCGCCACCCCATGACGTAGAGAAGAGCCTGCAACGGCTCGTTGCAAGCTTGCAACGGCCCATTGCAA
>DASXJP010000570.1:0-1932 GCA_036497345.1 Thermoanaerobaculia bacterium | reverse complement strand
TGCCCGCGGGCGTCCCCCGCCCGAACCCTCACCCCTGGCCCCTCTCCCGTCCCCTCCCACCCTCCCTCACCGGGAGAGGGGGACCGACCGCCCCAAAAACCCAAAAGGGTTTTTCTCCCTCTTCTCCCGGTGAGGGAGGGTGGGAGGGGACGGGAGAAGAGGGCCGGGGTGATGAGGGCCTACCCCAGCCGCCCCGCCACCTCCGCCAGCAACCGCTGCAGCTCGCCGGGATCGATCGGCTTCACCAGGTGCTGGTCGAAGCCGACCTCGCGGGAGCGGCGGAGGTCCTCCTCCTGGCCGTAGCCGGTGGCGGCGATCAGCGTCACGCTCCTGAGGGCGGGATCCTCGCGCAGGCGCTGGGCCACCTGATAGCCGTCGAGGCCCGGCAGGCCGATGTCCAGGATGATCGCGTCGGGCCGGAAGGCGGCAGCCACCTCCAGCGCCGAGGGGCCGGTGTGGGCCACCTGGATGGAGTGGCCGGCCATCTCCAGCAGCGTGCCCAGCAGCTCCGTGGTGTCCTCGCTGTCGTCCACCACCAGCACCCGCAACGGGCGGGAGGGCCTCTCCACCGACCGCGCCGGAGCCGTCTCCTCGTCCGCCGGCGCCCCGTGGTGCAGGAACGCGGGGAGGCGGACGATGAATTCACTCCCCCGCCCCACGCCCTCGCTGCGGGCCTCGATCGCGCCGCCGTGCATCTCCACCAGCCGGCGGGAGAGCGTCAGGCCGATCCCCAGGCCGTCGCGGGAGCGGTCGATCGAGCGGTCCCCCTGGGTGAAGAGGTCGAAGATGCGGGGGAGCAGATCGGGAGGGATGCCGACGCCGGTATCCCGCACCCCCACGACCACCTCCTGGCCCTGGCGCTCGGCGCTGAGCGCGATCCTGCCGCCGTCCTCGGTGAACTTCACCGCGTTGCTCAACAGGTTGCTGAAGACCTGCTCCAGCCGGACCGGGTCCGCCTCCAGCCAGACCGGCTCCTGGGGGAGGGCGACGGACAGCGCGTGCCCGCGGTCCTCCGCGAGGGGACGGGCGACCTCGACAGCGTGAGCGATCACGGTATTCAGATCGACCCGCGCCTTGCGCAGCTCCACCTTGCCGGTGCGGATGCGGCTGACGTCGAGCAGGTCGTCGATCAGGCGGGCCAGCCGGCGCATCTGGCGGTCGACGATGCGCCGGATGTACCAGCGGTTGGGATCGTCGAGCGGCTTCTCGTCGAGCAGGCGGAGGGCGTAGAAGACGGGGGCCAGGGGGTTGCGCAGCTCGTGGGCGAGCACGGCCAGGAACTCGTCCTTCTCTTGGTCCGCCCGCGCCAGCGCCTCGGCCCGGTTGCGCAGCTCCTCGTCGAGCCGCTTGCGGTCGGTGCGGTCGCGCATGATCTTGACGTAGCCGAGCAGGGCCCCCTGGGCGTCGCGCAGGGAGGTGGTGATGCCGCTGGCGAAGAAGTAGGAGCCGTTCTTGCGCACGTGCCAGCGGTCGTCGGCGGCGCGGCCGGTCTCCGCCGCCTTCCGGAGCTCGGCCTCGGGGACCCCCTTCTGGACCTCCTCCGGGATGAAGAAGCAGGCGCCGTCGCGGCCGAGGATCTCCTCCTCCGTGTACCCCAGGAGGCGCTCCGCCCCGGAGCTCCAGCTCGCGACTTTCCTCTCGGGATCCAGGGTGAAGATCGCGTAGTCCTCGATCGCCTCGACCATCAGCCGGTACCCCTCGCCGGCCTCGAGCAGGGCGCGCAGATCCTGAGCGGCGCCCGATGTCTCTCCCACGTCGGATGGCTTGGTCATCGCTCTCTCAGTCTCCGCGGCGGTGGAAAGCAAGGGGCGTGCCGGGGGCGGGGTAACCGGTTTCACGTATCTGCACCCTCTGGAGCGGCCTGCCCTCCGAGGCCTCACCCCCTGGCCCCCTCTCCACTTCGTGGAGAGGGGGAACATATCTGAGCCGATC
>DASXJP010000569.1:0-4079 GCA_036497345.1 Thermoanaerobaculia bacterium | reverse complement strand
CGAAGATGCTGTGTCCCCTGGTGCGCATCTGGGTAACATGCGGATAGCTCGGACCGTTGTACCAGTGGTCTGATTGCGCCGGATAGAGCCGGCCGTCCGTCTTCCAAGCATCGGGGTCGTGGGGAATGTCGGTGAGCTCGTCTTCCACGGCCTTGAGGATGGTCGTGATGCCCTGGTCGGCGTCTCCAAAGCTCGTGAACGGCCTGTGCCTGGCCATCCGCGCGAAGAACACCTGCAGGCGACAATCCCTCGGCACTTCCCTTCCGAGATCGGACATGGGTGGTTGAGGTCAGCCCCTCCCCGCCCGCGGGACTTCGCCGGCGGAGTTGAAAAAAGGAGAACCGTTGTCGTGGTGGAGCTGAAGTGCTGCATCGGCACTTACCTCTGGCTCCAAGAGGCGACGTCGCTCGGAGCAGCTCCGAAAATTTCCGCAAGTCTACTCTCCTCGGGTTGGGCCGGCAAGCCCTCAGGCGGCGACACTTCTCCGGGGTGCCGGCCGCAGGCGGCAAGCCCGGCGCCAGAGATTCACTACAAAAAAGGTGCCCGGAGACCCCGGCTCCCGGGACAGCACGGCCCGAATGGCTTCATTTCCCCGCCACCGTCTTCACCTCGCCCCCCTCCCCTCCCAGATCCCGGGCCAGCACCCCATACCCCGAGGTGCCGATCAGGAGCTGGCCGTCGAGGATCTCGGCGGCGGAGATGTCGCGGGCGGGGACGGGCACGTCCACGTCCTGGAATTTGCCGGTCTGGCGGTCGAAGAGGCGGACGGCGTCGCCGCTCACCAGCAGGGCGGGACGGCGATCGTCCCCCGTGGGGAGCAGGCGCGAGGGCTCGCCGACCAGTTGCTTCCAGCCGGCGTCGGGGCTGGTCAGGGTGTAGGTGCCGCCCGGTCCCCAGAGGAGGAGCTCGTCACGCAGAGGCAGCAGCCTTCCTCCCTCGAAGGGCGTGGGGATGGTGTGATTGGCGTCCGCCGTCAGCCGGTAGAGCCCCTGGGAGTCGGTCACCCACAGGGCGTCGCCGTAGAGGGCGGCCGAGCGGGGGGCGCCGTGCTGGTAGGGGCGCGGCGTGAAGATCTTCCCCTTCAGCTCGTAGAGGCGGTCCGGCGTGCGCGCGAGCAGGCGCGGGCCGT
This sequence comes from Thermoanaerobaculia bacterium, assembly GCA_036497345.1. Taxonomy (GTDB): domain Bacteria; phylum Acidobacteriota; class Thermoanaerobaculia; order Multivoradales; family UBA5704; genus DATARR01. The sequence goes on along the minus strand of DASXJP010000569.1, from coordinate 2,950 downwards.
CCTGGATGAACTGCTCGACCGTGCCCTCGCCCAGGTCGCGCACCCAGTGCCACCCCTCGCCTCGCCGCTCGAACAGCCCCTTCTCGGTGGCGGCGAAGATCCGCCCCTGGTGGACCGCGATGTCCTTCACCGAGGGGAGGGGGATGAAGCCGGGGAAGGTCCGGCCGCCGTCGCGCGAGGAGTAGATGCCCGAGAACGGCCCGGCGTCGTTGACCGCCACCATCAGCTCCTTGCCGTGGACGGCGAAGGCGGAGACGCGGGTGTTGATCATCCCCGCGGTGGACGGCCGCAGGGTGAGGCCGCCGTCCTCGGAGATCCAGGTGCCGGACCCCTCGGTGCCGAAGATCACCCGGTTCGGCTGGGACAGATGGAAGGCGATCGACTGGATGGAGATCCCCGGGTCCCCCACGCGGCGCCAGGTCTTGCCGCCGTCGTCCGAGACGTGGAGGCCGGCCACGGTGCCGGCCAGCAGGCGGCCGGAGGGGAGGGCGGCGAAGCTGGGGGTGCGGCGCTCCTCGAAGCCCTCCTTGAAGCGCTCCCATTTGGCGCCGCCGTCCAGGGTGCGGTAGACCCAGCCGCAGGTGGTGGCCCAGATCGTCCCCGGCTGCCCCTGGACGGGAGTCATGCTGAAGACCTCCGAGTCGAGGACCATCCCCTCGAAGACCCCGGACCAGGTCTTGCCGGCGTCGGCGCTCCTATAGGCGCGGCGCCAGGTGCCGGCGATCACCGTGTCCGGCTGACTGGTATCGACCAGCAGGCTGGTGACCTTCTGCATCTCGGGCAGATCGGCCGTGAGCCGCCGCCAGGTGTCGCCGCCGTCGTCGGTGCCATAGACTCCGGAGAGGGTGCCGGCGTAGGCGCGCCCCTCATGGCCGGGGACGAGAGCCAGGGTATAGACCGGCTCCTCGGCCGGCAGGCCGGCGCGGGCGCGGGAGATCCAGGTCTTGCCGTAATCGTCCGAGGAGGCGACGTGGCCGCCCCCCCAGATCCCCCGCAGCGCCACCCAGATGCGGGTGGGACGGTTGGGGTCGAGCTGGAGGTTGCTCACCACCCAGCCGGGGAACGGCAGGTGGGGGCCGGCGTTGGCCCAGGTCCGGCCGCCGTTCTGGGAGACGTAGACCTGACCGGAGGCCGTGCCGGCGAAGACCACGTCCGCGTTCGCGGGATCGACGGCGACCGTGCGCACGTCGCCCCCCCAGATCGGCAGATAGCGCCAGTCCGAGACGGCGGCCCGTGACGAGGCCGCGAGCAGGAAGAAGAGTCCCAGGAGAAGGGGGGTGATCCGGCTGATCCGACCGATCTGTCCGATCGGACGGATCCGTCCGATCCAATCTTCACTTCTCATAGCGAGTACCAATGACCTCCGCCAGAATCGAAATCGCGATCTCACCCGGGCTGTCGCCGCCGATCGGCAGGCCGATGGGGGCGTGCAGCCGGACCTCCGAAAGATCGAATCCCCGCGCCGCGAGCTCCTCGCGGACCCGGGCCACCTTGCGCCGGCTCCCCATCAGCCCGAGGTAGCGCAACCCCTCGGGGATCTCGCGGAGCACGGACGCCAGCGCCACCGCGTCGGTCTCCCAGCAGCGGGAGACCACGGCGACGTAGAGCTCGCGGCGGCGCACCGGAGCGAGGGCGTCCTGACCGGTCTGCTCCCCATAGTCGGGATCGGCCTCGGCGATCCGGGTGCCGGCCGGAAACAGCTCGGGGCGGCGAAACTCGGCGCGGTCGTCCGCCACCAGGATCTCGAAGCCGGCGAGCGCCGCCGCCCTGGCCAGCGCCTGCCCCACCGGTCCGCCGCCGCAGATGGCGAGCACGGGAGCGGCGGCCATCACCTCGAGGAAGACCTCGGCCATGCCGCCGCAGACCATGCCGGTGGGCTCGCCCTTGGTGGCCTCCTCGGTCAGGTAGTACCGCTTGACCTCGGAGGCGTCCACACCGGCGCCGCTGCTCAATTTTCCCAGGGCATCCCCCTTGACCAGGGCCTCGAACGCGCCGCCGCCCAGGTTGCCCACGAACGTGCCGTCGGGCCGGACCAGAAGCTTCCACCCGATCTTGCCGGGGGTCGACCCCTCGGCGCGCACGATCTGGCACAGCACCACGCGCGCATACGTCTGCAAGGAGCGTTCCGTCTCCGCGAGGACCTCGGGCGGGGCGGCGATGACCATGGGAGGAGGATAGCAGAGGGGGCAAGGGCTGTAGGGGTTTTCGGAGCTCCTGCCCTCACCCCCTGGCCCCCTCTCCACTCCGTGGAGAGGGGGAACCTGACTGAATCGATTTGCCGAATCGGAAAGACTTCGATCTCCGGGCCCTCCCTCTCCACGAAGTGGAGAGGGACCGAGGGTGAGGCTTCGGAGGGCAGGACGCCCCAGAGGGCAAGGGGGCGTAGAACAGGCTCCCTACCGCTCCTCCGTCCACCCGAGCCCCCGCTTGACCGCGAACCACGCGTTGCGCAGCTTCCAGAACCGGCTCGCCTCCATGGCCTGGATGCGGGCGCGCAGCGCCTCGGCCTCGACGGCGGCGCGGGCCTTCTCTTCGGCAAGGAGATCCTGGGCTTGCCACAGCTCGCGGTAGAGCCTTTCGCCCTCCTGCCGGGAGCCGGCGAGGAGCGCCGATTCGATGGAGCCGGCCCAGAGGGGTTGGGGACGCCCCCGGCCGTCCACCACCCGCAGCCGCAGGACGGTGGCGGTGCGCGAAGCGCCGGACGGCAGCGGGCAGGCGAGGTCCCAGCCGGAGCGCAGATAGCGATCGTCGCCCAGGAAGGCGGCGACGTCCGGGCGCGGCTCCAGATCCGAGACCGCGGCCAGCGGCTCGCCGTCGAGCATCGCCTCGATTCCGCGGATGGCGCCGGAGCGCACGGCGACCCAGCCGCCCAGGTCCAGTCTCCTCCCCCCCTCGTCCAGCCGCGCCCGTTCGAGGGAGAGCTGCGGCTCCCCCTGGAAATCCAGACCGG
>DASXJP010000568.1:0-6289 GCA_036497345.1 Thermoanaerobaculia bacterium | reverse complement strand
CAGGCGGCGGCGTATCGCCGTAGTAGTGGCTGGGATCGGAGGCGGTGACCGGCGAGCCGGTGGGCGGATTGGCGGTGACGGTGCCGATGTTCTCGTACTGTCCCGCGGTGGCGGTGCCGCTGCCGGAGCAGTGCATGGTCTCGCCGACCGCTAGGGTGCTCTTCGGGCAGGAGACGGCGACGCCGCGGTTGTCGGTGACGTGGACGCTGCTGAGGGCCGTCTGGCCGGAGTTGGTCACCACGTAGTCCCAGGCGACCGGAGAGCCGACCGGGATGTGGGGTCCGGGCGCCGTGTCGGCGTCGTCGCCGTTGGTGTACTTCTTGATCTTGATGCAGGCCGTCGGCGGCGGCGTATCGCCGTAGTAGTGGCTGGGATCGGAGGCGGTGACGGCCGATCCGGTGGGCGGATTGGCGGTGACGGTGCCGATGTTCTCGTACTGCCCCGCGGTGGCGGTGCCGCTGCCGGAGCAGTGCATGGTCTCGCCGATCGCCAGGGTGCTCTTCGGGCAGGAGACGGCGACGCCGCGGTTGTCGGTGACGTGGACGCTGCCGAGGGTCGTCTGGCCGGAGTTGGTCACCACGTAGTCCCAGGCGACCGGGGAGCCGACCTGGATATGGGGCCCGGGCGCCGTGTCGGCGTCCTCACCATTGGTGTACTTCTTGATCGTGATCCCGGCCGGCGGAGGCGGCGGCATATCGCCGTAGTAGTGGCTGGGATCGGAGGAGATGACGGCCGATCCGGTGGGCGGATTGGCGGTGACGGTGCCGATGTTCTCGTATTGCCCCGCGGCGGCGGTGCCGCTGCCGGAGCAGTGCATGGTCTCGCCGATCGCCAGGGTGGTCTTGGGGCAGGAGACGGCGACGCCGCGGTTGTCGGTGACGTGGACGCTGCCGAGGGCCGCCTGGCCGCAGTTGGTCACCGCGTAATCCCAGACGACCGGGGAGCCGACCGGAAGATGGGGCCCGGGAGCCGTGTCGGCGTCGTCGCCGTTGGTGTACTTCTTGATCTTGACGCAGGCCGTCGGCGGCGTCGGCGGCGCTCCATCGCCGTAATAATAGCTGACGTCGTGGGCCGAGACCGGGATTCCGCAGGCGTTGGAGGCGGTGACGGTGCCGGTGTTCTGGTACTGGCCGGCGACGGCGGTGCCGGCTCCCGTGCAGGTCATGGTTTCACCCGGATTCAGGGAGGCCTTCGGGCAGGTGACCGCGACCCCCTTGTCGTCGGTCACCTTGACGTCCGTGAGGTAGATGTCGCCGCTGTTGGTCACCAGGTAGGTCCAGGCGACCGGCGAGCCCGCCGTCAGGTGCGGTCCGGGCGCCGCCGTGACGTGCTGGCCGTTGGTGAGCTTCTGGATCGCGATCGCCGGATTCTGATCGCCGAAGTAGTGGCTGGGATCCGAGGCTTCGACCTCGATGCCGTCCGGATCCTTGGCGGTGGCGGTTCCGACGTTGGAGTACTGGCAGGCCCTGGCGGTGCCGTGGGCGGTGCAGGTCATCGACGTGCCCGGATCGAGGGCCGTGCCCGGGCAGGTCACCTGCTCCCCCTGGTCGTCGGTGACCTTGATATCGGTCAGCTTGACGCCGCCGGTGTTGTCCACGACGTACTCCCAGAGAACGGGGTCTCCCACGGGGATCGACGGGCCGGGCGGGTCATTGGCGTCGGCGCCGTTGGTGAGCTTGCGCAGGTGGATGCCGGCGCCCGACGGCGGCGGCGCGGGCGGCGGAACAGGCAGGCAGTAGGCCAGCAGACCGAGGCTCAGGCCGTTCGAGGCGCCGTACTGGACGGCGATGAAGACGTCCGAGTCCGTCTCCAGGTCCAGCCAACCGAACGGTTGTTGCACGCCGAGATCGGCGAGCGTGAGGCTCTGGGTGGAGAGGAAGCTGCTCTGCGAGCCTCCCTGCGGCGTGCCCGCCTCGTCGAAGATCGTCGCGTCGGCCTGGGCGAGAAGGGTCCCCGGCTTCGGTGACGCGGAGGGCTGGCCGTTCTTTCCGGTCCACACCATGACCCGCGTGCCGTCGTCGAACGGCGTGCCGGCGAGGAAGCGCAGAGCGTGGCGTTTGCACACGCCCGGGCAGCCGACCTGGGTGTCGAGGTTCACCAGGTCGTTGGCGTAGGTGACGTGGCGCGCCTGATCGAGGAAGAAGTAGTCCCCCCACAGCGCGGCCGGGCGCGCCGGCGATTGGGTGACGATACGCACGTAGCCGGTGAAGCGGCCGGCGACCGGCGTCGAATAAAAGAGATTGTCCTTGGGCGATCTCTTGCCGGAGAGGGCCGCCTTGAGATGGGCGAGCGCGGCGCCGGTCAGAGAGTGCCCGGGCATCTGTCCGTTCACCCAGGTGCTCAGGTTGAACGTGTGCACCTCGTGGGCCGCCAGCGTGAGCGGCATCTGGGAGATCGCGATGCCCCAATTGGAATATAAATTCATTTGAATGTCGACCGGCTTGTCGAGAGCGTTGGCGACGGCGAGCATCGTCGTGGTGCCGTTCGCCTTCGCCTCGACCTCGAAATAGGGCAACAGAACCTCGGCGGAAGGCCGCGGTTGCGCCGCGGCCCTCCCCAGACCGGCCCAGAGGCCGATCACTGCGGCAAGAACGATTGCAAAAGCTTTCCGTGAAAGTTTCATGGCACTCTCCTCCCTGGCAATCTCATGAAAGGGCTCATGCTCCAAAGTTCGTGACGCCAGCCCTATTGAGCACGCCCCGTGCCACCGATGGAGAGAGGCGGAAAGCATTGTAAATAAATGGCTTATTGGAAAGAGAGGGAGCCCGGGCGGGACCCCCTGTCAAGGGGGTGTCAAAGGGTCAAGGGGGTGTCCGGGGGGTGTCAAGCGCGCTATACTTGTGTGGCGGCAACAAGATCTGAGCCAGGCTTTCTGGGAGCGGGGGACGACCATGAGCTCCTCGGGGGACGTGACGCGGCTGCTCCAGCGCTGGAGCGCGGGTGATTCCCAGGCGATGGGGGAGTTGCTGCCGCTGCTCTACGACGAGCTGCGCCGGCTGGCGGCGGTCTACATGCGGCGCCAGCCTCAGGGGCACACCCTCCAGCCGACGGCGCTGGTCAACGAGGCCTATCTCAAGCTCGCCGGGCAGAGCGGCCTCTCGTTCGCGGACCGCGCCGCCTTTTTCGGCCTGGCGGCGACGGTGATGCGCAAGCTCCTGATCGATCACGCCCGGGCGCGCCACGCCGCCAAGCGGGGCGGCGACGCCGTGCGGGTGACGCTCGACGAGGGGATCGCCAGCCAGCCGTCCCAGGACGTCGATTTCGCCGATCTGGACACCGCGCTCACCGAGCTCGGCCGGCTGGATGGGCGGCAGGCGCGGGTCATCGAGCTGCGTTTTTTCGCCGGGCTGGGCATCGAGGAGACGGCGGCGGCCCTGAGCCTCTCGGCCGCCACGGTCAAGCGCGAATGGGCCACGGCCAGGGCCTGGCTGTACCGGAGATTGAGCGATGGAGGGCCGGCGGCTTGACGCCCGCGGAATGGCAGGAGGTCAAGGCCCTGCTCGCCGAGGCCCTGGAGCAGCCGGCCGGCCAGCGGGCCGCCTGGCTCGATCGCCACTGCGGCGACGCTACGGACCTGCGGCGGGAGCTCGAGGCCCTGCTCGCCGCCGCCGAGAGCGACGGCTTCCTGGACGGCGAGCCGACCCTCGGGCTGCCCACCCCGGCCCCGGCCATCGCCGTGGGCGAGGCCCTGGGGCCCTACAAGATCGAGAAGAAGCTCGGCGAAGGCGGCATGGGCGAGGTCTATCAGGCGTTCGACAGCCGGCTGGCGCGCCGCGTGGCGGTCAAGGTGCTGCCCGCGCGCCTGAGCCAGGATGCCGCCGCCCTGAAGCGGTTCGAGCGCGAGACCAAGGTGCTCGCCAGGCTTTCGCACCCCAACATCCTGACGATCTTCGATGCCGGGCGGCACGGCGACACAGTCTACGCCGTCACCGAGCTGCTGACCGGCGAGACCCTGCGGCAGCGCCTCGCGCACGGCCGCCTGCCGGTGGCGGCCGCGATCGAGATCGCCGTGCAGGCGGCCCGCGGCCTCGCGGTGGCGCACGCCGAGGGGATCGTGCACCGGGACCTCAAGCCCGAGAACCTGTTCGTGACCGCCGGCGGGCCGGTGAAGATCCTCGATTTCGGCATCGCGGTGCTCACCGGGCCGCTGGCCGGCGAGGGCTCGGTGTCGGTGCGCCTGACCGCGAACAACGTGGTGATCGGCACGGCCGGCTACATGTCGCCCGAGCAGGCCCAGGGCCAGAGCTGCGACCACCGCTCGGACCTCTTCTCGCTGGGCGCGGTGCTGTACGAGATGCTCGCCGGCCGGCCGGCGTTCCCCGGCGAGACCCCGCTGCTGGCCTACCTCGCCGTTATCGACATGGAGCCGGTGCCCCTGGCGACGCTGTGCCCGGCGGTCAGCCCACAACTGGCGGGGATCGTCCATCGCTGCCTGGAAAAAGACCCGGGCCGCCGCTGCCAGTCGGCGGGCGATCTGGCCTTTCACCTGGAGAGCCTCGCCGCGGCGTCGACGGCGCCGACGGCCGCGGCCGCCCCGGCGCTCCCAGCGGCCCCGGTGCGCCGCCGCCGCGGCCTCTGGCGCGCCGGAGCCGTGACCGGCCTGCTCCTCGCGGCGGCCTTCCTCGCCGGTCTCCTCGCGCAGCGGCATTGGGGCCGGAGCGATCCCCTGCGCTTCCAGCGGCTGACCTTCCGCCGCGGCGGCGTCGGAAACGCGCGGTTCGCTCCCGACGGCCGGACGATCGTCTACTCCGCGTTCTGGGATGGGCGGTGGACGGAGACCTTCACGGCGCGTACCGACAGCCCCGAGTCGCGCTCGCTCGGGCTGCCCTCCTCCCTCTTTCATTCGATCTCCAAGCAGGGCGAAATGCTGATCGGCCTCACCCAGGTGAGACACAGCACTCTCGTGGGCTACACGCTCGCGCGGATGCCGCTGGCCGGCGGTGCTCCGCGCCCGTTCCTCGAGTCGCACGTGCCGCAGTGGCTCGAGTGGGCGCCGGACGGCGAGACCTTCGCGACCCTGCTCTTCGGCGACCATGGAGCGCAGATCGAGTACCCGCGCGGCAAAGGGATCTGGAGCTCGGAGAGCTACGTCTGGGACCTGCGGATGGCGCCGACGGGGGATGCCCTGGCTTTCTGCGAGGACCACGGGGATTCGAAGCTGGCCGTGGTCATGCTGAATCGTGCCGGCAAGGTCCTGGCGCGGTCCGAGGGCTGGAGCGCGCCCCCCTCCCTGGAGGCGATTCGCCGCGGCTGCGTGGCGTGGGGACCGGACGGCAAGGAGCTCTGGTTCGCCGCCGTCCGCCCAGGACGGGAGGCCGGCCTCTATGCCCTCACCCGCGGCGGCGAGGTCCGGCCGCTCCTGCGCGTCCCGGGTGAGCTGGCGCTGTACGACGTGGCCCGCGACGGCCGAGTGCTCCTCACCCAGGTCAACCGCCGGATCTCGCTGGTGGCGCGGGCGCCGGGGGAGGCGCGGGAGCGGAGCCTCTCGTGGTTCGAGAGCTCCGAGCTGGCGGATCTCTCGGTGGACGGGCGCTGGGTCCTGTTCACCGAATCCGGCCCGGGGGGCGGCGAGCGGACGTCGGTCTATCTCCGGGGGACCGACGGCGCGCCCGCGGTACGGCTGGGCGACGGCTGGGCCCTGGCGCTCTCGCCCGATGGGCGCTGGGCCCTGGCGCGCGGCGCCACCGACTCCAGGCGTCTGTCCCTCCTGCCGACCGGCGTCGGCGAGCCGCGGGCGCTGCCGCCCATGGCCATGAACGTGACCTCGGCGCGCTGGATGCCGGATGGCAAGCAGCTTCTGATCAGCGGCACCGAGCCTGGGAAGGGGGAGCGGCTCTACCTCATGGCTGTCGGAGCGAAAGAGGCGCGTCCGCTCACCCGCCCCGGGGTCATGGGACCTTTCGTGCCTTCCCCCGATGGCTCCAGGGTGGCCTTGCGGAGCTTCGACGGAGTCGAGATCTACCCGGTCGGAGGTGGCGCTCCCAGCACCATTCCGGGTGGAGCCGGTGTGGAGGATGCACCGATCCAATGGCGGGCGGACGGGCGCGCCCTCTACCTGGCGAGGTACAACGAAGAGGGCAACCGCGTGATCGACGAGGTCGACCTGGCGACCGGTCAACGCCGGCGCTGGAAGGAGCTGCGCGCGGCCGACGCCCCTATCTCTGTGATCTATGGCCTCCTGATGACCCCGGACGGCCAGGCGTATGCCTACGACGCGAGGAGCTTCCTCTCCTCGCTCTATCTGGTCGAGGGGCTGCGGTAGGGGGGGCGGACCGCCGCGGCTCGAATT
>DASXJP010000567.1:0-11608 GCA_036497345.1 Thermoanaerobaculia bacterium | reverse complement strand
CGGTGGTCACGCCGGCGTTCTCGATCGCCTCGATCCACCGCCAGGTCCAGTAGTTGTAGGGGACGTCGAGGAACGTGTGGTAGTCGAACGAGGCGCACTGCTCGTCGACGATGGCGATCGCGGCCCCCCGGCCGTCCCCCTTGAGAAAGGCCGACATGGTGGCGTCGGCGGAGCTCGGCGGATCGTGGTGGCCGAATCCCATGGTGTGTCCCAGCTCGTGGGTGACCGTCTCCTTGAAGGAGGTCTCGCCGATGCACTCGGTGCCGTTGTTGACCACCACGAAGGTGGACATGATCGGGTGCCACTGCTGGCCGTCGTGTCCTTGAGTGGAATTGGGATCGTAGATCGCGCCGCCGTAGGAGAGCGTCCCCTGGCAGTTGCTGAGGTCGGCCAGGTCGTCGCAGGGATCGTTGAAGACCACCCCCCCCTGGTCGTAGTCGAAGTTGGCCGAGCAGGTGATCGAGCGCGGCCGGACGCCGCCGTAGTTGTAGAGGATCACCGAGTCGGGATGGTTGACCCAGGCGGCGATCCCCTGCTGGACCGCGCCCACGCCGCCGTCCGAGATCCCGTTCTGGCCCGGCGTGGTGGCCATCACCGCGACCGTGGTGGCAGCGGTCTCGAAGCCGAACCAGCGCATGGGCAGCCCGTCGTTGGCGGCGGGCAGCCAGACGCAGTACTGCGGGCTGTTCACCACCGCCGCCTTGGTCGGGAGCGAGGTCAGCGGCGCCCCGGTGGCTTCCACCCGCTTGGCGTCCCAGGCCGCTCCCTTCGCCACCTCCCGCAGGTGCTGGAGGAGGGCGTCCTTTTTATACAGGCCGACCGGCTCCACCGGCAGCAGGCTCTGGCTCTTGAGATCGATGCGCTGGGCCTCGGCCAGGGGGCGCAGCAGGCCGGTCCCGGCGACCTCCTCCAGGAGGCCGTAGGCCATCATCTTGGCCCGCCACCGGCCGCCGGGAGCGCGGTCGAGGAAGAGGAGATAGGCGTGGCCCGCGTCGAACCGCGGCGCGCCGGCCACCGCCGCGGCGCGCTCCTTCCCCTGTCCGCCCGGCTCCACCACCTCGAAGACATCGCTCACCCGGACGCCCGCCACCGGCTGGAGCAGATGGAAGCGGGTAATGGTGACCGGGATCGTCTCCCCATCCTCACCCCAGGACTCCACGGCCTCTGCAAAAGTTACCGACTGGCTGACCCGGGCGAGCGCTCCCAGGTTCGGCGGCGGAGCCACGGTGGTCGCGCGGGCGGGTGAGAGGAAGACGCAGAAAGGCAGGAAAACGAAACAAGCTGCGAGCAGGCGCTTGGCCATCGTTGATCTCCCGGAAGAAAGCGCTGATACCCCGGCCCGACGCCGGCCGGTCGTACTGATCGAAGCGGTCTCTTGCGAGCCGCGTGCCTGGTTTTCGGCACGCCTTTTGCTTTTACGTCGCGCGTCGTCTTGATCCCGCTCGTAAGGGGGAGAGCAGGCTTCTGCCATCAAAAATCGACCGAGCTTGTCTCTTCCGTGCAGTTGCAAAAGGTTTCCATCAAAGGAGTGCTCCCATGCGGCAAGCCCCTCGAATCCTCGTTCCCGTCCTGTTGGCTCTGTTCCTGATCGCGGTGGCCCTGCCGGGCTCCGCGGCCACCATCTCTCCCCCCGCCAACCTGGGTGAGCTGGCCCGGGTCAGCTCCTCGGTGGTGCTGGCGGAGGCCGTGGATTCCCACAGCGAGCTGCGCGGCGAGATCCCCTACACGCTCACCAGCTTCCGGGTCGTGCGGACCGTGGCGGGCCAGGAGGCCGGGCTCACCCTGACGCTGGAGACCCCGGGCGGCGTGGTGGGCGAGCGCGGCTTCCGGGTGCCCGGCACGCCCCGCTTCGCCAAGGGCGGGCGCTATCTGCTCTTCCTCGACGCGGCGCCCAGCGGCGACTGGCGGTTGAAGATGGCCTCCTACGGCATCCTGCGGGAGGTCCCGGGGACCGGCCTCCTCCAGCCCGTGGCCGAGGCGGGCGAGCTCGACGTCCTGCCGCGCGCTGGCGTCGAGGCCGTCGGCGTCTACCGCGAGAAGGACCTGCTGCCGCAGCTCGCCGCGGCGCACGGCGGCGCCCCGTGGCACCGCCAGGCGTCGGAGGCCACGAGCCAGGATCTCGCTCTGCTCGGGAAGGCGACCGACACGACCTCGACCAATCCGCCGGGCGTCGCGGTGCCCGGCGCGCCCGCGGCCTGCCGCTACATCGCCGGCGATCCGAACGCCGCCACCCCCGACATGATCCCGCTGCGCTGGTTCGGGTTCGAGACCGGCACCACGGTCAGCTACTGGAGCACGACCCCGGGCCAGACGGGGATCTCGGACGGCGGCGCCGCGGCCGTCCAGAACGCGGCCGCGGCGTGGACCAATCACAATACCTCGGCGATCAACCTGCTCTACGCGGGCTCCAAGGCCAGCTCCGCCAGCTGCGGCTCCAACAACGGGTACATCCCCGGCGAGGTGACGTTCAACGACCCCTGCAACCAGCTCCCGGCGCTCACCGTCTGCGGCGGCACGGTGCCGGCGGGCTGGACGAGCACGACCTGCTGCGGCACGGTGGCGATGTACGGCTACTCGTACAACACCGGCCAGACCCTGGCTCACGACGGCAACAACTGGCACCCGATGACCGGCGTCGCCGTGCTGGTCAACGACGGCTCCCAGTGCCTGGGCGAGACCGATTTCCAGGAGATGATGACCCACTTCCTGGGCCACGCCGTGGGCTTCGAGCACCATAACGATACGGACGCCACGATGTACCAGAGCCTGGGCGTCCACCCGTCGCGCGGCGCCGCCATCTCCACCACCGACAAGGCCTGCGCCTCGTTCTCGTACCACACCTACCTCGACGTGCCGTACACCTACTTCGCGTGGCGGTTCATCGAGGCGGTGCGCCTGGCGGCGGTGATGGCCGACTGCGGCAACGCCAACTTCTGCCCCAACGACGTGGTGACGCGCGGCTCCATGGCCCTGCTCCTGCTGAAGGCCAAGGAGGGCGCCGCCTACACCCCGCCCCCCTGCACCACGGCCTCGTTCAACGACATGCCCTGTTCGGACCCCCTGGCGCCGTGGGTGGAGGAGCTGGTCCGCCGGGGCGTGACGGCCGGCTGCGGCAACGGCAACTACTGCCCGACCAACCCGGTGACCCGCAACCAGATGGCCGTCTTCCTGATCAAGACGGTGGAGGGGCCCTCGTACGTGCCGCCGGCCTGCACCAGCGACCCCTTCGCCGACGTGCCGTGCAGCAGCCCCTTCGCCCCCTGGGTGAAGCAGATCACGGACCGCGGCATCACCGCCGGCTGCGGCGGCGGCAACTACTGCCCCAACGACACGGTGGTCAAGGCGCAGATGGCGGTGTTCTCGACGGTGAGCTTCCACATCCCGCTGCCCTGACGCGATGGAGAGCCCGGTCATCCGGCCCGCGCAGCAGGTCCTGATCGGCCTCTGTCTGGAGCCTCCCGAGGCGTTTTCTCTGGGCGGCGTGGACGTCCGGCGGCTCGCCGGCCACGCCGCCCGCCTCCAGGTCGAGTCCTATCTCCTGGAGGCCCTCACCCCGCATCAGCGGCGGCTGGGCCCGGAGGCGGCCTCCTGGCTCGGCGAGATGCGGCGCAACGTCTCCGCGGTGGCGGTGGACAACCTGCGTCGCGACGAGGAGCTGCGCGAGGGGCTCGTCCGCCTGGAGGAGGTGGGGGTCCCCTTCATCCTGCTCAAGGGCTCCGGCCTGCGCGCCGAGCGGCCGGGGCTCGCCGGCCGTTTCCAGTGCGATGTCGACGTGCTGCTGCGGCGGCAGGACCTGGAGCGCGCCGAGGCGATCCTCGCCGGCCTCGGCTTCACCCTCGACGAGTCGTACCTCGACCGCGGCGGCATGCTGCGCGAGCACTTCCACCTCGGCTACCAGCGGCAGGGGGCCACCGTCGAGCTGCACTGGGATATCGATGTGGAATCCCCCGCCGGCTTCACCGAACGGCTCTGGGAGCGCAGCCGGCGGGTCGAGATCGACGGCGGCGCCTGCCGCGTGCTCGCCCCCGAGCATCAGCTCCTGGTCGCCTGCCTGCACCTCTCGCGTCACGCCTTCTTCAGCGGGCTGCGCTGGCTGGCCGACCTGAAGCTGCTGCTGCCGGCCCCGCCGGAGACGCGGGAGCGGCTGGTGGAGGAGGCGAGGGGGTGGCCGTCGCGGGCGGTCTGGTGCCCCCTCTGGCTGCTGGCGCTGCAGGGCGTGCCCGGCGCCGAGGCCTTCGCCGACGCCCTGGACGCCGGCCCCGCCGAGCGCCGGCTGCTCCAGTCCCTGCTCCCGGCGCTGCTGCTGGAGGAGCCCTGGCTCGGCCTCCCCGCCTGGCGGGGCGCCAAGGCCCTCCACACCTGGCTGTTCTCGGACCGCTCGCTCTTCTCGCTGCTGCCGGAGGCGTGGGGGGAGGGGGTGCTGCAGCGGTGGGCCCTCCTCTGATCTCTTATCGCCCCCACCCTCTTTGTAGTGCGGAATTAGTTCCGGAACTGAGTATAATTTTTCCGTCAGTCGTCCTCACTCGGAGAAGAGGCGCCGATGCCGGGCTTGAATCTCCGCTTATGGTCTTCTCACGAGCCACCTTTGGCGCCAGGCTCAGCTTTGGTCGAACTCTTCTCGGTCATTTGGCGCCTCTTGCGGCGGCGGCCAATTGCGGCCGCAGAGCCTGCCCCGACGAACAGCCAGCACACGAACACGACCGCAACTTGCCCATCCGGAAGGTGGTGGGCCTCACTTTGCAACCAGAGGGTCGTAAAAATCGTCATGATCACAGCAATGAGGACGATCAGGGTACCCGATTTCATAGTTCTTACCTCCTCCAGAAGTATGGAGCTATGATACCCTACATGTTGCCACATGTCTCGATTACGGCGCGATGGCCTCCGGATAGGCCTCTAACGGCGCGGTGGGAGTGCATATATGGGATGTCTGACGATCCTTAGACGGTCTATGGTCTTTCTCTTGGCATGCAGCAGCACGGTTCTTGCCAATGGTCAAAGTGTTCCCAGGTCGTCGGATTGGCAAGCGGCTGCGTTACTCGCAGGCGAGGTAAAGCCCCTGATGCTTCTCGAGCGTCAGAATGGTGTGCCAGTCACCTTCGTGCCCTTGCAACGGCTTGAGACCGGCATCCAAGAAACCGAAATCGCTGAAGGGAAACTCGATCTGACGCTCCAGAATCAGGAGGAGATCGCCTCTCTCCTCTTGAATCTCGGCATCCTTCCCCCTGCTAAGGTACCCACTCCGCTGGGAGTGTCTCTGGAAGCACCCTATAGGAAGCTGGGTGCAACCAACGATGTATCTACCCAATGGCTTGAGAACCTTGTGCGAGGTGGCTCATTCACGCCGAAAAACGGCGCACAGTATTTTGTAATACGGGAAGTGCTCTCGGCTGTGCAGATCTCGCTTCGGGTGCCGCTCTCATCCCTTTCGCCGTCAGAAAGGTCGGATTGGTCGCTGATGCTTGCTGCGGCGTATGCGAAGTCGGGCGAGATCACGGTGAAGTCTGAGCCAGATGCTTTTCGCGTCGAAATAAAATTTGCATCACCACGGACGATATTTTTTAATGCAGAGCAGGTCACTTTTCCCATGGCAATAGCGGGGGGCACCAAAGCCAATATTTTAACCGGATCGAAGATCGAGCCGAAGAGCTTTCCGCGAAGAACGCCGACACTGAAAGAGACGGGGCGCGCGTTCCTGTTTCCTGGGAACAAGGAGAGTCCGGATGGAGGTCTATATTCCTATGTCTTGCTACACAGCCCACCGAACAATGCGGCGCAACGGAATCAGTATTTGGCAATTATGAAAGAATTTCTGAGGATATCGCCAGCCGATATCCTGGCAAAGGAAGGCTTAATGCCAAAGGTGCTGAATACCTTATATTTACCTCTAAGAGAGGGGCCTCCTCAAAATTCTTTAAATCCAAAATGGTTGGTCGATAATTATGATTATGACAAAGCGAAAGTACTGTTAAGTAAATATTCATGCCGCAAAGGAACTGCGCAGAACGGCGATCTTGACCAATCTTCGTGCGGTCCATGGCTCAATGGTCCATATCTCTTGTCAACTTGGAAACCGCTTTCAACCGAGGAAGAGTTACCTGAGTCCGCGATTTTTCAAGATTGGACGAGCCTGCCTCCGGATGTAATAGGCCCTTGGATGGAAGCGTTTCAAGGGATGGTCGTAAGAGGAGACCAGCAAGTGGGTCTCTCGTTAAGGGTCCGCACTGTTCTCTCGAGATTTACCGCCGGACTAGATCAGTTGCGTTCGGCAGCACCGAGTATAGCAAGCTTGGCGATAGACCTCGGTAAGCTGACCAAGGATGGCATTCGCCTAATAGGTTTGGTATGGACTGATAAGAAGTGAATACCTCGTAAACAACTGAATGATTTTCGCTGTGTGACTATGAAACAATTCAGGGTTTTTAGGGTTGCGGCGCTGTTCGGGATGACCGGACTTCTCCTCTCATGCATGGCTGGCGCGCCTGGCGTTTCTGCTCACAACTTGGAGGATGAGGCGTATAAGTGGCAAAATGCCGACCGGAAAGCGTTTCTAGTGACCCTGACTGCGGATGAGCTATTCCCGCCACGGGAGATAGTTGATGTTCCAGGAGCAATGGGGGGAGGCTTGGCGTACGGTTTTTATCTGCCATCAGAAATCCTGCCCAGGGTACGTGAGTCTTACGCAGAGGTCCGCGCGAGAGAAGAGTTGCAATATTACGGACAAAAGTCTCAGGAGAGTAGCAGTCCCGCCGCGGTTAAATTCTGGAATTCTGTGAGGCTGGGAAGTCTATTGGGGAGCCAGAGCGACCGCGATCTTGATGCAGACATTATTGTGAAGCTTTTTCCTGTCGATTGGCGGCGTGCTTTTGGTCATGACGTTGGTTCACAGGAAGCCTTTTTGCAGGTTGATCAATTTTCTTGGACCACGACTCATGAGGAGAGAGATTTCGCTGCCAGATTTGTAAGATCCAACTTATTCTCAACAAACAAGGCTCTGCACCTTGACCCCAAATCTCAGCCGATGAGCGATCTTACTGACTCCCTTCTCAGTATCGTCGGCATACTTTCAGACGGCCCGAAAGGGAAAGTCCGGAATGCTCATTTTGTCGTTGATGACATGGCGCCTTTCTTGATGCTGGAGGTTGCAGATCGCGAATCCCAGTCAATCGCAATCAGCTCAGGCCTTGCTCGAGCCCTGATAACCAATTGCGTGGACTCGCTGGGAATGGTGCGCAAGATGGTGATAGCTCGAAGAGATTGCCCGTCGCTAAAGACGCAGGGTATAAATGTGCCTCACCAGGGTGGCCTCCCCTTGTTGCAAACATCCGACACCTCGCGGGAATTGCGGGATCTTTGTTTCTATGAGCCGCAGGAACCTGAGCAACTCGCTAGGGCCGTGGAATCCTACCATTCGTGCCTCGAACTGTCGGCTTATTTTGTTTTGGCGCACGAGCTAGCGCATATTTATCTTGGGCACACAATAAGCTCGATACAGAACGAGCTGGAAGCCGATCTCTGCGCGCGTGTGACTATGGGGAATGCCTTAGGTGGAGAGGTAAACGATGGTGGCAAATTTAATATGTTGTTTGATGCCATTCGTACAGATGGCGCGCAATACTGGGATCTAAATGGTGAACAGCTGAATGAAATAGAAACGAGGCGCCAAGCATTGAATGAGCCATTACCTAAAAATGCAAGCGTCACATGTCTGATTTCGAAAGATTAGCTATGCTCAGTGCCGCGGACGCGGGGCGCCAGTTGGGTAAAGCAATGGCGGGGCGGCGGCGCGCGCACCGGTCCCGGCCGCGAAGGACCGGAAGCGCGGCCGCCGCGAAAAAAGGTGGGAGCAGGAGAGCGGTCCCCGTCCGCTCCCCTGCTGAGACATCAATTGTCAAAGAGCGCGGGGGCGAAGCGCCGCGTGACGAGCCCGGCGAGCCTCATTCCCCCGGCCTCCTCCCATTCGGAGGGGGCTTCGTGTCCTGCAAAGACCTCTTCGCGTCCCATTCCCTCGCCTTCGCGCCGCATTCCCCCGGCTTCGAGCCATCCGAAGCCGAGAAAAAGCGCCGCGATCTCCATCTCGAGAGGCGCGAAGGGTAGGGAATGAGCCATTCCCTCGCCTTCGCGCCATCCGATCGACCCTTCGCGCCGCATTCCCTCGCCTTCGCGCCGCATTCCCCGGGCTTCGAGCCATTCGAAGGCGAGAAAGAACGCCGCGAGCTCCATCTCGAGAGGCGCGAAGGGTAGGGAATGAGCCATTCCCCCGCCTTCGCGCCATCCGATCGACCCTTCGCGTCCCATTCCCCGGAGATCGCGAGGCTCGACGAGCTCTTCGCGCCGTCCGAAGAGGAGGGAACGCGCCCCGAACAAGAGGGAATGCGTTCCGAGCGAGCCTTCATGCCATGTACATCGGAGCTCGCGAGCCAAAATCTCCGGGGAATGCCTCGCGAGCTCCGGGGAATGGACCGCGACGAGGAGCTATGCTGACACGATTCGTATCAAAAGTCAAGAAAAATCGCGGAAAAAACTCGTTAGGTCCTTATGCGGCAATCTGTTAAGCCCATCCTGAGAGGCCTGGAGGCCTCCCAGAGGCACCGGACCTGAGGAGAATTTTCCGCCAGGGGCTTGACAAACCGGATTGTACATGACATCCTATGTACATCGCAAAACCCTCACCCCGAGGGCTCATCGCAGGTGCTGAACGGGATGGGAACAGCCGGGCTTTCGGGGGGGCAACACGCACAGGCAGGACCGCCTCAACGACTCTCGGGGATTCGCTCGCGAGGCGGGCAGGAGTGCTCTTTGACAATTGATACACCCTTTTGCCAGGGGGACGGCGGCGGGCGGGGCCGTCCTCTCTGGCCTCTTTGTGTGCCGGCTGGCTGGCGGGTGGGCGACTCGCCGTCCTGGAGACCTGCCCGGACGGGCTCTCCGCCATGAGGAGATACGGAGAGATCCATGGTCAGGATCCTCGCCGTGAGCTGTACGTCCTGCACACCGACAGGGAGACCGTGGAGGTCGAAGAAGCTCACTGGGGTGGAATCCGGGCGGGCTATTGGAAATTCGGCTGGAGGACCGGCTTCGGCGACTCGGGAACCCCGCCCGCAGGGCGGAATTTGCCCAGCCTGGGGTGTCAACCCCAGGTGGGGAGGCCGCCAAAATCCCCAAGCCCCGGAGGGCCGACAGACCGCGGCGGAGCGTCCCCTCGGCAAGATCTGCCGGCCCTGCGGGGCTGGTGGATCTTCCGCCGGCTTCCACCTGAGGTTGACACCCCAGGCTGGGTAAATTCCGCCCTGCGGGCGGGGTTCCCGAGCCGCCGAAGATGCGAGCAATCCAGGCCTTGCTCCGAGCCCCACCGGGGCGCGATCAGCGACTTTCCAGCCCAACCGCACGCCGCCATACTCATACGCTGAGATCACCCGGCGAGTGTCAGACGCACCGGCGAAAGGAACGCCGGCCGCTTATGCGATAGGGCCCGAGCGTATTGACGCAGATACGGGACAGGCTTACGATGTCTTAAGTGGAGTCATGACAGAAAGATAGATGGATAGCTATTCCCTTTCGCTGGTCCGGTAGGTGCTAAAGAGTGCCGGTCCGGCGGGCGGGGGGCGGGGGTTGAATCCGAGGTTGGGCGTATTTCAAGTAGGGTGGAGGCAGAAGGTTAAAGGATGGCTTCTCGGCGACACAAAATGCTGCGCTTCGATTCTTGGGAACGGTTCCGTGAAGTTATCGACGGCCCTGAGTACAAGAGTTGGGCTTTTCGCGGTCAATCTAGCGTTGAATGGCCGCTTTACAGCTCGCTCTCTCGCTACCTCATGAGCTACCAAGTACATCCGGAAGCTTGGCAACAGCAAGAGCATCGGATCCTGCGCATCTTCAAGCGAAAGGCCCATCTTCTATTAGACCATCTGCCTGAAGAGAATGACTCTTTCCAGTGGCTTGCTCTTATGCAGCATCACGGTGCCCCTACTAGGCTGCTCGACTTCACTTGGTCACCCTTCGTAGCGGCCTTCTTCGCCCTTGAGCGAGCCACCACCGAAGCTGCGGTCTGGGCCCTTTTTCCTCCCGGGCTAAGTAACCGGCCTATACCACTAGTGTCCGGTTAGAAGTCGAATAGAATCAGTTGGTTAGCGGGGGTGGCTATTTCTCGTTGGGACCGATCGGGCTGCAAGGCGCATGAAATCTCGGTTTTCTCGAAGATCGAGACCGACAAGATCTGTAGACATGTGTACAGCGAGGCATCGAGTTGAAGCTCTTTCTTGACAATAGCGATCAACACGTAAGTGGCCACGGCGCACCAGATTTGCGTCTTCACCGCGTTCTCGCTGGTGCCAAGAAATCGCTTAATGCGCAGGTGCTGTTTGATCCACTTGAAGAACAGCTCGACCTGCCAACGGCTTTTGTACAGAGCCGCGATCGTCAAGGCGGGCAAGACCGTGTTGTTGGTCAGGAAGACAAGCGTCTTGCCCGACTCGAGATCCTTGAAACGGACGCGCCGCAGATGCTCCGGGTAGGCCTTGGCCGAGTAGAAGCCGTTGAGCATCACGCGCTGGTCACAGATCACGCGGGTAGAGCGCTGCGTCGGCGACGAATACACGCGCCGGGCATCCATACCTTGCTTGGCACGAGTGACGAAGAAAGCACCGGCTTGATGCATCGCGTACAGCCGCGTAAAGTCCACGTAGCCACGATCCATCACGTAGAAGGCACCGGCCTCAATCGGCAGGATGTCGAGCACGTTGACATCGTGCAGCTTGCCATCGCTGATGTGGAGAAACGTCGGGATCGAGCCCCGGAGGTCCAGAAGCGTGTGCAGCTTGACGGCCGCCTTGGTCGATCGAAACGGCGCCCAATCGAACAGGCTCAGGCACAGATCGATGGTGGTGGAGTCCAGCGCATAGACGCTGGCATCGAGCTCGAGCACCGAAGGATCTTGCGCGTAGAGCGCCTTGGCGCGCGCGATCAGTCGCTGAGCCAGCCCATGATAGATGCGCCAGTCGCGACGCTCGAGTGCGTCGGCCAACGTCGAGCGCGCAGGCGGCGCCTTCATCCCCATGTGGAACAGCTTGGTTTGGTTGGCGGCCAGACAAGCCTCGATGTCGCGCAGCGATTCGCGCCAGGTGAGTTGCGCGAAGGCCATGACGCGGAACAGGTCGGCACAGCTCAGAGTGCGCACGCCCGCATCACCCTTGTGCCGTTCGACGATGCGTCCGAAGGTCTTCCAGGGGACGAACTCCATCACCTGTGCGAACAGCGTCTTGCCCACGTTCATGCGTCACCTCGGGGTCGGTCAAGCCCGAGAGCATGGCATGGACGAGTAGTAGCAAAGCCTCGAGTTCAGCTACCGGGAGCTCCGCCCGGCCAGCCCCTGGCTCAGCTGGACCGGAGCCGAAGCCCCCATCCCCAAGAGATTGCTCAAGCTCTCCGGGAGGCCGCCTCCCCCGAAATTCAAATCGTGGACACCCCTGAGTCGCCCGAAACTACAGTCAATGCTGGCCTTACGGGCGGTAGACAGCAATAGACCGGACACTAGTCCGAAGTTCTTTTCGTTCGCTTGACGTAAGTATCAGATAAAGAGTGACTTAACCTTCAGAGTGGGTCCCGCCTACTG
>DASXJP010000566.1:0-23202 GCA_036497345.1 Thermoanaerobaculia bacterium | reverse complement strand
GGTGAGCGCCACGCTGAACGGCGACGGCGGCTCCAGGTGGGCTCCCGGCTCGAACCAGGCGAAGAACGGGTAAGCCGGGAGCCCGCCGGGGAACCCCGACGTCACCGGCGCGGGAGGCGCGGCGACCAGCGGCAGCACCACCGCCTCGTCGGTCGCCAGGTCGTAGCGGAAGCCGGGAGGCGTGGGATCGAGGTATCCCACCGGCGTCTTGCCGCCGCTCACCTCGAAGCGGAGCGAGTCGGCCGTCCGCCCCTTGAAGTCGAGCTGCGGCAGCGTGCCGGGCGGCAGGACGCCGGGGTCGATGCGCAGCTCCTCGTCCGACCGGCGGGGCGGCTGGAATTCGCCGTTGTGGACGCGGCACCAGACCAGGTGGACGCCCGGCCCGGAGCCCCAGGACAGCAGGCCCGGCAGCTTCTCGGGGTGGTGCCAGTCGGTGAGCGTGTTCTCGGGCACGTCCCCCGCCGTGATCCCCTGGTCGGCGTTCTGGACGACCGCGTCGAAGGAGCGGGAGTCTTCCAGCCAGAAGTAGTACTCGTCCACGGTGGGCGGATGCGCCTGGCCGCAGCAGGCGCAGCAGCCCGTCGCCTCGTGGTGAGGGGTGAAGCGCGTCGAGGCCGGCGGCACACCGGCCGCCGCGACGCGCAGGAAGCGCGTGCCGAGCCGCACCGCCGCCTGGAGCCAGAGCGGCAGCTTCTCGACCGGGCCCGGAGGGGTGCCGGGGCCAGGGGTGATGACCATGTCGCCGCGGATCCGGGGGACCCGGTCGCCGCCGTTCCCGTCGCCATTCCCATCCCCGTTGCCATTCCCGTTCCCATTCCCGCCGCGGCCGGGCGGATTGGCGGCCTGGACGACCGGCGCCAGCCACGACGGCCGCGCGTCGCGCCCGGGGGTGCCGAGCAGGCCGAGGCCCTCCGGCGCCGGGCTGAGCAGCCGGATCTCGGCCGGCTCGCGCGCCTGGAGCAGGGTGAGCGAGGGGTGAGCGGGCAGCGGCTGCGCCGGCCACCACTCCAGGCCACCCGGCGCCGCCACGGTGAGCGTGGCCCGCCGCAGCTCGCTCTCCAGGAAGCGGAACGCCTCGGTCTGGCGCGTCGCCCGCAGCTCGTCCCAGTCGATCCAATTCTCCCGATAGATCTCGCGGCGCTTGCACGCCTCCCAGATCCGGAAGGTGGCGAAGCGGCGGTCCCAGAGCCGGGCGAAGGCCGGGGTGACCACGAAGCTGGGCTCGAGGCCCAGCCGGGCGCGCTGCACGAAGGCCTGGACGGCGCGCACGGCGTCCTCGATGCGGCTCGCCAGCTCGCAGATCCCCGTCTCCACGTCCTGCAGCAGCAGGTCTGAGAGATCGCGCGGCACCTTGGCATGGAGCCCCGCGCCCCACGGCAGCGCCACCCGGTCCATGCCGCGGAGATAGGCCAGCAGGGCCGCGCGGGCGCGCTCCCGCAGGCCGTCGTCGAGCTGCTTGATCCGCTCGTAGCGGCGCGGCTCGCCGTTCTCGAAGTCGCCGTCCGCCACGAGCCGCGTCAGGTTCTCGTTGCCCGCGCCGGGGATGGGGACCCCCGGATCGTCCGCGGCCCACAGGTCCGGCCGCGCGGCGCCGATCCACTTCGGCGCGAAGTGCTTCTGCAAGCCCCGCAGCCACTTCTCGGCCTGCCAGACCCGCACCGGCCAGCGCTCGTCCTCGAGGTCGGACGAGGCGATCTCCTGCGGCGGCGCCGCGAAGTAGCGCAGGACCAGCGGCGCGTGCCGGATGTCCACCCCCAGGTGCCGCAGGAGCTGGGCCGGATCGTCCGGCTGCCGCTCGGCGGCTTCGTAGAACAGCAGCCAGGCCGGGCGTTCCCGCGCCGGCCGCGTCTCCCGGCGCAGCACGGTGTAGTCGAACGTGCGCTCCCAGAGGTCGAACAGGGCCGCCCGCCGCTGGGCGCTGGGCTGCGCGCGTTGATCCTGGGCCGGCGCCGGCGGCCGGTAGGGGTCGCTCACCGGCAGGAAGTTGAAATCGAAATCGGCGTGGTGGGTCTGGAAGCCCGCCCCCGCGCGGAAGTAGGAGGTGCCGGCGAAGCCGGCGCCGTGGTCGAGCAGGAAGCCGAGCTCGGACTGCCGGTCGCCCGGCACCGGCTTCGCCGACAGGCGGAAGCGGTGGGCGAAGAGCACCGCCTTGAAGGCCCGCTGGTAGGTGCGGCGGACGTCGCGCAGGGTGCTGGTGAAGTGATGATGCAGGAAGCTCGCGGCGGAGCCCTCCCGATCGAAGCCGGCGTCCAGCGTGCCGTCCTTGAGGTCGCGGAACAGCTTGTCGAGCGGGATGGCGGCGAGCCGGTCCTCG
The DNA here is from genome assembly GCA_036497345.1 of Thermoanaerobaculia bacterium. Lineage (GTDB taxonomy): Bacteria > Acidobacteriota > Thermoanaerobaculia > Multivoradales > UBA5704 > DATARR01. Next base: position 20,888 of record DASXJP010000566.1, on the reverse strand, counting down.
CTGTCCGGCCCGGTGTACTTGATCTGGAAGCCGCAGTGGCGCGGGCAGACGTCCTCCGCGCGGGCGAACGCCGGCTCCCGCTGCTCGAGCTCGACGGTGATCTGATAGGCCCCCTTGCGCAGCGCCAGGGGAGCCGAGTGGGCGGCGGGCGCCTCCTCGCCCGGCCAGTGATGGTTGAGCAGGAACCAGGTCTTCTGCCCCCGCCGCAGCGTCACCCGCCAGCGGTGCTCCTCGGCCGCTTCGAAGTCGGGCTCCTCCTCGCCCGGCGTGGGCGCGCCGGCGTGGAAGCGGTACCTCCCGCCGTGCTCGACCAGCAGCACGCCGCTCCAGCGGGCGCGGAACGGCTGCGCGCCGCCGAGCGGCTCGCCGTTGACGTCGCGCAGGGCGAAACCGTTGCGCACCGCCGCGAAGCGCTGCTGCTCGGCGGTGAGCGTCAGGCCCATGGATGGCAGGACGCAGGGGAATGGCGCGTTGTGCTCGTCGCGCTCGTGCCCGAAGGCGCTGAGCGGGCCGCGTACCTCCCGCCAGACGGCCTTCCCATCGACGCTGAGCTCGCCCAGCAGGCCGGTGCCCGCGAGCCCCAGCAGCGCCGCGAAGGCGCCGCCGTTCGGCTGCGGCCCCCAGGTGACCGCGGGCGGCTTGCCGGAGTCGTCCTCCCAGGGCGTCTTGGCCTGGTTCTCGTCGGCCCAGAGGCCGCGCAGCACGCGAAAGGCCACGCCGGCGCCTTCCGGCTCCTCCTGACCGGTGGCCGCCGCCACGTGCCCGGCCAGGTGCCCGGCAATGGCGTGGCAGCGCCGGTGGAAGCGGGCGAGCTCCCGCTGGAACCAGGCGAAACGCTCCCGTTCGTCCGGCTCCTGGACGAGCCGGTCCACCGCCTCGGTGAAGTTGCGGAACACCGGGGCGAAGGGGGCCAGCGTGGCCCGCGGCGCGAAATACAGCTCGCGCGCCGCCGCCTGCTCGGGGTCCCGCAACTGCCGGATCTCGCTCAGCTTGGCCAGCACCGCCTCGTCCCGCAGCGGCAGCCGCGCCCACAGCTGCTGCCCCGCGGAGTCGTAGCGGAACGGGCCGTCGGGCGGCGTATTCCACATCAGCGGCGAGGTGCCGGCCAGCGGCAGATTCGCCCGGTAGCGGCGCTTCTGGGCGTCCACCGGATGGCCGTGGTGCTCCAGGACAGTGGGGAAGAAGTGCTCGCCGAGGTCGTCCAGCAGATCCGGCGCGAAGCCGAATTCGTGCAGCAGCACGGACTCGATGCGATGCCAGCTCCAACCCTCCGCCTCCTCCTCGTCCACGTGGACGTCGAGCAGCTTGCGGCGCAACGCCCACAGGCCGTGCTCCTCGTCGTCCGGCAGCTCCAGGGGGTCGTCGAGCGACTCGTTGGCCACCGGCAGCGGGAACGGGTCGTCGCCGTCGAGGTGGTCGCCCACCGTGAACAGGAAGAGGATCTCGCCGACGGAGAAATCCGAGGCGTACAGCTTCGACAGCACCTCGACGAAACGCAGCGTGCTGGCCGGTTTCGCGTGCCAGGTGTCCGTGGGGGTGTCCGGATCGAAGCCCGCCAGGCGCGACAGCGGATCGAGATTCCCGGCGATCAGCTTCAGGAAGTCGGGGCCCGTGGACAGGCTGCCATGGCGGGCCTCGGCGTAGTCCTCGATGCGGTCGAGCAGCAGCGCCACCGCCCACTCCCACCGGGCCGCGGCCGGTCCCACCCAGAGCGCCAGCAGATGCGTGCGGTCCGCACCGGTCGCCCCGGGGGCGACGGGTTGCCCGTCGTTCAAGGGCAACCGCAGATCGGCCCGCAGTATCAGCAGCGCCGCCAATTGGCGCGGGAAGTCGGGATTGATCGCACCGCTGTGGAACAGCCCCAACACGTCGCAGATGTCGCGCAGTTGGGCGAAGGTGATCTTCGGCCCGGGGAGCTCCCGCAGCCGGCGCCAGAGACGGATGAAGACCGCCAGCTCGCGCAGCGCCACCAGCGGGTCCTGGGGCTGCATGAAGCGGACGCGGAGATCCTCCGGGCAGCAGGGCAGGCACTCCGGGAAGCCCACCGCCGCCCCCTCGCCATCGCCCTGATTCTCGCGGATGAACAGGACGAATCCCGCCCGCCACAGCTCCAGGAATTCACAATAGGAGAGCCCCGTGCGGGCCAGGAGCTCGGGCACCTCCACCACGACGTCGGTCCAGGGAGTGCCGTCCACGAGATCGGCCGGGAAGCCGTACAGCTCGCGCAGCACCACCCCGTCGTCCCGGCTGTAGAGGAGAGCGTATTCGTCCTGCGAGATGCGGAGGTATTCGAGAGCTGTGTCGAAGCGCACAGGATAGCGCCAGAGGTGGCGCTGGAAATCGGCCGGCTCTTGCGACGGATCGATCGCCAGCTCGGTGATCTCCTTGCGGAAGTGGCGCATGGCCGAGAACCGGCTGCTGCCGAGCTGCCGCAGATAGGAGCGGCAGACGTCGAGCGCCTGGGCATAGGGGAGGCCGGGCGCCGTGAAGTCCTGCCGCAGCTTGTCGTAGGCGGCCGGTTTGGCCACCGGTGTGGCCGGCGAGGAGTGCTCCGGCAGAGCGGCGAACAGCGTCCGCGGATCGTGCCCGGCGTGCCCCTCGCGCTTCAGCTCGTGCCCCGCCAGCTGGTCGCCGGCCGTGTCGTAGACGGCTCCCCCCGTGGCCCCCGGCAGCCCGGCGGCCAGCGCCTCCAGGCTCTCGTTCACCAGGTCGACCAGCGGCAGCGGCGTCTCGAGATTGGCCCGCGTGGCGTGCAGATCGCCCAGCGGTCCGCGCCGGCCGGCGAGGAGAGCTCCCAGCGTCCCCTGCTCACCGTCGGTCCCCGGGTCCTCACAGGTCGAGGTGGCCGAGGCTTGCAGCAGCTCGTGCAGGTACTCCACCGGGCCCAGCGGCGAGAGGTGGAGCGGCGGGATACAGTCCGTCAGCGAGCCGTCATTGACCGGCTTGAAGCCGCCGGGGGGCGGAGGGGCCGCCGGGCCTGTCGCCCCCGCTTTCGCATAGATGTCCGCCGCGTGGTCGTAGGCGACCGTGCCGGTGAGCGCCTCTTTGAAATCGGCCGGGGTCAGGGCGTTGACGCTGGCGACGTCCGTGAGCCCGCGCGCGTAGAGCGCCTCCATCAGCGAGAAGTGGAGCTCGGGCAGGCCGATGTCGGTCATCCGGAAGAGGGCGTCGAGAGTCTCCAGCGCCTGCTGCAGCCAGGCCTGCGCCTCCGTGTCGCCGGGGAACGTATCGCCCAGCGCCTGCGCGAGCGCGCCGGCGTTCAAGGGGGCGCCGAACGCGAAGGTGCCGCCGCCATGCAGGCTGTACGCGGCCGTGAACCGCTGGAACACGTCCGCGATGGAGGTCCCCAGCGTCGGCGCAATGCCGACGTCCGCCGCCGCTGAAGCTCCCGGAGCGTACGGCACCGCGAAGAAATTCCGCAGGTGGCGGATGAACGCCTCGGCCCGCTCCGCGGGCGTGCCTGGCTGGGTGAAGGGGGGGAGGAGAGCCGGCGAGCCGAGGAAGAAGTCCCGCCACTGCCGGTCGTTGATCGCCACCAGGCCCGCCATCGTGGAGACGTTGAGTGGCGGCCCCTGGATGGCGGTGACGAGCGCCGGGAAGTTTCCGGTCACCACGCGCAGCACCAGCTCGAGATAAGCCTTGGCCTGGGCGCTCACCTCGGGCGTCCAGAACGCGGTGTCGACGTCCGCGGTGGTCCCTGTATAGCCCAGCCAATCCTTCACAATGTTTGTGAGCGGCGCGGCGAGCCCGATTTCGGGAGCGGAGCCGGTGACCGAGCCGAGGGCGACCAACCGGCGGGCCGCCTGCGCCGGCTGGACCGCGGGCAGGGCCGGCACGGCGATCGCGCCGGCATCGATCGCGTTCTCGATCTCGGCCAGCAGGCGCGCCTCGGTCGCCAGCCGGGCCATGTCGTAGCGTTGCGCGGCGGTGATCTGGGGGGGCAGCGTGGCGCCGAGGGCGTAGAAGTAGGCCGCGGGCACGGTGAACGGCGGGTTCAGGCCGCCGGTACCTGCGAAGATCACGCTCGCCTCCGGAATCGTGGTGCCGCCGGGCGGAGAGCCGGTGAGCAGCGGGAACGTGAGGCCCGCGCGCTCGGCCTTGGCGCTCGACTGCTCGCAGGCCACGGCCGCCGAGGCGGCGAAGACGAAGCCGGCGAGGCGCAGAGCCTCCGCCTCATGGGTGGCCTGATACCCGTTGAGGAACACCTCGAATTTCTTGCGGTCCTGCTCGGCGTCGTCCGCGTTGACGCTGGGGTTGACGCGGGGGTGCGTGTACATCTCCCCCAGCGACCGGGGCGGGTCCGGGGGCGGATAGAGCGTCCGGTTCCAGATCATCTCGGCGGCCACCTGGCGGCTCTGGGCGGCGGAGAGCGGAGCGAGATGATTCAGGTCCGCGCTGGCGCCGCCGGGGTCCTTCGCCAGCACGAGATCGATCGCCTTGCGCAGGGAATCGAAGCCCGGCGGCTGGCCGTCCGCGGGCAGATCGACGAAGGCGAGCGACGGATCGAGCCCCACGGCCGCCTTGGGCAGCGTGACGTAGGCGCTCGCCGGCATCGCGAAGTAATCTTTTTGATTGATCGAGAGGGAGCCGCTGACCGTCTGGACCGTCACGTTGTATTCGAGGGTCCGGTCGACGATGTCGAGCCCGCCGCGGGTGATCTCCAGCCGGACGTCGAAGGAATTCGCGTTCGGATATTCGGGGTGGCCGGCGGGCGCGTTGACCACGATCACGGCCGTGGCCGCGGCCTCCAGCCGGCGCACGGGAGGGGGCAGCGGATCGATGACGTCGACGTAATGTTGCAAGATCGACGTGCTGCTGATGATCACCTTGTTGTTCGACGTGCCGCCGAGATGGGGGTTGGCCAGGCCGCTCGCCGTACCCAGCTTCACGCCGCCGGTGCTGTCGGCGAACGTGAGGTCGAACGCGGTGATGCTGAGGCCGTTGAGAAAAGCGGTGAAATCCGTGCCGGCCATCGGGTCGGATGGGTGCAGGCGGAGGATGATCAGGGTAGCCATGTTTTTGCTCTCTCTTGGGTTTCGATTTGTCACTCTCTGGCGATCGTCAACGTCTGACCCTGCACGCTGTAAATATGCACAACCCCATGTTCTCCTCGATCATGTTGCTCAATAAAGTGGGGCGAGTAACAGTGGTGGCATATTCTCCCACTTCTGTCTCTACAAACCAGTTTGGTGGGTACAATATGTGTTCGGGCACAATGCTGCCTGGTCCATATTGAACTGGAGGACCCATAGACTTCGGAATTCGCCCTGCATTCTCAATGGCTATGGCGGCAGAGTTCAGAAGTTCTTCTCCGCTTGTGACAGGGAACTGCAGATACGTGCCTTGCGGAACCTTGAACTCCGCTGCAATCTCGGCACCATGTCCACCGAGGGTAATGGCTGCGTATTCACTCGGCCTCCCGCCGGGTATGATTTGCCCAGGCTCAGGGGGAAAAGTGGGAGGAGGTGGTGGTGTCCTGATATAGGGCCCGCGAGTTGGCAGAGTCGACGCGTTCGCCTCGCTCGCCAAGGTGGCTAGACCAGCCCCCGAGATCGGAGCCCTGGCGAGTGGTTGCGCTGCACTGAGAAGGCCGGCGGTTGCACCAAAAGCCTGAACAGTCAATGAAGTAAGATTTTCAACCGAAGTGCCTGGAGCATAGTCCCGCGAGAAATTGGCCGCTGCAACTGCAGGTTGACCATTGAGCTGCCGAATCGCTGCAAGGCCGACGGGTGCCCCTTGTGGTGGGGCTTGGTAAGGGCGCACATATTGCATCGGAACTCTGAGGAAAAACGAGAACAAGGGGACGCTTTCCCGGAGCTCCTCTTTCGAGGGCCGCCTCTCCCCTGCTTCAGGTGGCGGTGGTGGCGGTTGTTGAGGCTCGGCAGCTGGCGGTGGAGATGCCGGTATGGTGTTCATCAACTCAGGATGCTCTTCCGGAAGGCTTACTTGCAGTTTTTCTTCCCGAGAAGTGCCGTGCACCTCGGGAAGGCTGGCCTGTGCCTCCTCTTCACGCGGGTGAGGCGTTGACTGCCTGCCGCTTGGGTCAGCAAGTCGGATTGGGTTATTCCTTGTGTAGACGTAGAGATCGGTTCCGTCAATCATACCTGCTGGGTCGCAACTCCCCCATCTTCCTAACCAGGGAGCGTAATAGCGCGCGCCGTGGTAGTACAGGCCGCTCTCCTCGTCACGCTCTTTGCCCGTAAAACGATAGCGCTTCGGCGTCTCCGTTTGGCTGTGCACAACCTGATAGGACGTGCTTCCGTAGGGGTAGTATTCCTCGTAGGAGATCACCCGCGCCTCGGCATCCAACTCGAGCACGGCTGAGTTGAGGTGATTGCCAAGCTGGTAGCGAACGAGTTGTGTCGGTGACCGATCGCTGCCTTGTGTGCGAGTTTCAACCAGCGCGACGCGCTGTTTGTCATCCATAATGTTGAGCGTCTCGCGTTCCAGAGCGATCGTGCTGCCGTCTCCTTCATATTTCCTGTAGATCTCGAAGCTGCCAATGTAGATGCGCTCTTGTGAACGACCTGCTCGCTCCGTAACCTTACGCACTCGCTGCCCCGCAGCGTCGTAGACGTAATACGTCGTCTCCGGCGCTGAATCGTCCCCCGTCGCCTGTCCGGTCACCGCCTGGAGCTGGTCCCGGAAGTCCCAGAGCATCCAGGGAAGATGCGGCATGGCGGTCATGTTGCCGTGGGCGTCGTAGGCATACGATTCGACGGTGTGGCCGATCCTTGTATCGGTCAGGCGGTTGCTGACCTGCCCCGGCTCGAGCTGGCTCGGCTCGTCGTAGTGATAGGCGCGCCGCCAGCCGTGGGCCGCGTTGCTGCCGTGGTGGATCATCTCCAGGATGTTTCCCACCTCGTCGTACACGTAGCGCTGGAGATAGCGGTCCATCGCATTGCCGTCACTGGGATGGGGGAGCCCCACGCGGGGCTCGTCCGTGGTGCTCAGGGGCTCCGGCGCTCCGCCGGGCTCTCCCAGGTGCTCCCGCCCGGTCGCCGCGATCAAGCGGTACAGCGCGTCGTAGGTGTAGTCGGCGCTCGGCTCCACCACCCGATTGCGGAAGAAGATCGTCTGCTGGGCCTCATCCCGGAGATGGGTCACGTTGCCGGACGGATCGAACGTGTAGCGGAGATCCTGCAACGCGTGCTCGCCGCGCAGGGTGTGCAACCGCACCAGGCGAAAGGTGAGCGGGTCGTAGTCATATTCGGTCCGGACGCTGTTGCCGTACTCGATCAGCGTACGCTGACCATTGGCGTTGTAATCGATGTTTGTCACCGCGCGGAGCTCGGCCTGGGAGCCGTCCAGCAGCTGCGCGGGCTCGCCGTCGTAACGGGGCCAGACGTCGAGCTTCTCGAGCAGAGCGGCTTGGTTGTACGTGGGCTGGACGACCGCCGCCCGGGCATCGGCCACGTGCGGCGCCACGATCTGGATGGGACGGTTCAGGGCGTCGTAAGCCGTGCTGCTGACGAAGGCCTCGGAATCCAGCGCAGGCGATGCCGACCAGTCAGGCACCTGCTTGTAGTCCGCCGCGAGTTGGCGCCGGGTCGCGAGCAGGTTGCCCTTGAAATCGTAGCGCTCGCTGGTCGCGATGCCTGCCGTGTCAAAGACCTGATAGGCCTTACCGCGCAGATTGTTCGTTTCCGGAGCGAGCAGCTCCTCGCCGTAGGCCGTGCGACCGATCTGTTTTTCTGCGCTGGTCCCCTCGCGCAGGAAGACGTCGACAGGGCGCCGGAGGAGGTCGTAGGTGGTGCGCAGCGTATGGTCTCTGCTGTCCCATGCGAAGATCGCCTTCTCAAGAACGTCGTTCAGCATCCAGCGCTCGCCCGCCTCCATACTCGCCTGGTGGATACGGTGGCCGAGCAGGTCGTAGTCGTAGCGCATGGCGCTGCGCCCTTTCGCGTCGACGATCTCGCGCTGATTGCCTTCGATGTCCAGGACCGTGCGGGTAGCGAGCTTGTCCTCGACATTGTCAACGATCGTCAGGAAGGGGCGCCCGAGGGTGTCCAGATATACGATCGTGGGGCTCGCCGCATGCCGGGCCGCCTTGCGGGCCGCGTCCTGCTCGCGGCGCCCGAGCGCGCCGTCGATGCGCTCCCCGTACCACGTGGGCAGGTATTCGTCCTCCGGGAGACGCGCGACGAAGCCGCCGGCGTTCGGATCTTCGCGCGGATCCAGCAGGACCGTGTCGTTGACGTCCCAGGTCTCCTGCCGCCAGGGATCGAAGACCACCTTTTCCCAGGTGTGGTTCGGGTGCAGGGTGACGATCACGCGCCCGGCCGGGTCGTAGCAGAGGATCGGGCTGACGCCCACCTTGCGGGCGAGCTCGAAGCGATGGGTGGCGCTGAAGAAGGGCTCGTACTGCCGGACCGGCTTGCCCTTGTTGTTGAAGATGGTCCAGCCGCTGCCCACCCAGCGCGGGTTGACCTCGGGCCCTCCTTCTTCCAGGGGACCGGGCTCGGCCTGGATCTTCTTCTGGACCTCGCGGCCGAAGCCGTCCGAGTAGGAGAAGCTGAATTGGATCTTCGTCGCCTGCCCCGGCGCCAGATCGCTCTCGTGGGTCTCGCGCGCCAGGGTGAAGACCACGGGCCCCTGAGGCTGTGCCTCGTGACGGGTGCGCTGATAGGCGAACAGATCGTAGACCAGCCGTGTGGTCGCTTTCTGTAGAAGGCTGTGTGGATCAGCGAAGGGGTCCCGCAGATGAGCCTCGATCGTGGAAGGGGAAAGATCGGCCACGAAGCCTTCCAGCGAATCGCCCAGATTCTCCTCGGGCTTGCCCATCACCGCCGTGCCCACCACCATGCCGAGCGTGTCGAAGGCCACGGCCGCGCGGTTGCGGTTGGCATCCGTCACCACCTGGGGCTGCAGCACGCGATAGTCGAGGTCGGCCGTGACGCGGTTGCCCAGCGCGTCGCGGGTCTCCCGCACCAGCAGGTCGTACGGTTCATAGCTCACCGTGGTGGCATTGCCGAAGGGATCGCGGAAGCGGTGGGGGAGGAAGAAGTGCCGGCGGGCGTAGGCGAGCTCATGCTCGGGGGGATCGCCGTCCTCTGGCGAATAGAAAATCTTGCCCGAGGGGATCCACCAGTTTTCGTCCCCTTCGCTGTGCCGGTATCCGCCTTCCGTCTCCAGCATGGCGTCGGTGACGCGATCGCCATAGACCTGCGCCACCAGCCCGGGTGTGAAGGCCAGCGAATAGCTCGCGAAGGGGAGGGCCCGCGGCTCGACCCGCCCGAGCGGGAGCGCACCCGCGAGGTCGTCGCGCCGGTAGAGCGTGCGTTTGTGCTCGATCAATCGGCGGTACGGATGATCCTGGACGGCGCCGGTTCCGAAGACGTCCTCGTAGGGGAGGTCGTGGCGGCCGTCGCCGGCCCGCTGGAGCCCGCGGCGCATCTCCTCAAATCGGAAACGATGGGAACCGGGCGCGAGCCTCAGCACCTCGAACGTGCGGGTCTCGCTCGGCAGTGGCGCGCGATAGGCGTCGTCCTCCAGGATCGGGTTGGTGTAGCGGGTCTCCGTGGAGGTGATGTGGACGCGCCTCTGGGCCTCGCGGTCCTCCGGAGTGAGCAGCGGATCGGGATCAATCGGATCGGGATAATGTCGGCGGCCGTAGCCCACGGCGGCCGACCGCAAAACGTTACCGTACTCGTCCACCGCCAGCGTGAAGGCGTGCGTGACGCGCGGATCGGATTTCCGCTCGTAATGGAAGTCGATCGCCTCGCGGGGGTGGGCGAAGAAGACCGCATGGCGGTTGTCGCCGCGGGACTGGAGGAGATTCAAGGTGTAGTTGCGCTCGGAGACGCTGTAGGGGCGGCCGGCGGCCTCGGTGCCGTCGAGGGCGTAGATCTCCTGGCGCAGGATCGACCCCTTGAGCGCCCGGCAGGCCTCGCGCGCCTCCGACGTGGAGGAGAGGCCGGCCGGCAGCACCGTGTCGTCGAGCAGCAGGGCTTCTCCAAGCTCCGGGTCCTGGTAATACTCCCGTTCGAATTGCCGGGAGACCCGTTCCCGCGCGAAGAAGAAGCCGGTGTGGAACCAGGTCCGGGTGAGCATCGGCGGCACGTGCGACGCCGCGTCCCAGTTGGTGGCGCGAGACTCGTCGGAACCGAGCGTGGAGAATTCCTCGGTATCCCATTGCTCCACCCTGCCGAAGCCGCGGAATTCGCGCTCGACACCGTCGAAATAGCCGTGGTGGTAGGAGTAGCGGGTGACGAAGTGGTTGCCGCTGACGCGATCGAAAACCTCGACGCGCTCCACCACGTGGACGGGGAAGGGGAGGCGCGTGATCCATGGGGTGCCGGCGGCACGGTCGGCCAGGTAGAAGCGGGTGGAGGGCGCGTAGTGGACCCGCGTCTCGGCCCCGAGATTGTTGCGGAGACCGATCAACAGGTACGGTTTGGTGCCGCCCATCAGATCGACGTAGCGCAGCGGCGAGCGCGTCTCGTTGGGGAGGGGCGAGGACCACACCAGGCAGGCGGTGCCGTTGCCCAGCAGATCGATCACGGCCACGGCGTCGAGCGGGCCGGTGACGGGGAACTGCGGCAGCTCGCGCGGCGAGCTCCAGGCGTTGCCCGACTGGTTGAAATAGAGCCGGATGCCGTCCGCGCCGAGGTAGACGACGTCGGTGGTGCCGGAGCCGTCGATGTCCGCCAGCCGGATGCGCCGGGGATCGAACTGATCGGAATAGTCGAAGACCGGCGAATGGTCCATCGTGACCTTGGCGCCGAAGTGCCCATAGCCCAGATTCGGCCAATAGCAGACCTCGCCGTTGCGGATGCGCACGAGGTCGGTCAGGCCGTCGCCCGACAGGTCGGCCAGGAAAATGGTTTCGCTGCGGTCGGCGAAGACCAGCGCCGGTCCGCGCTCCTCGTCGAGGGGACGGGGGACCCGCCGCGGGGGGCCGAACCCCTCCCGCACCTGCGACGGGTACCAGGTGAAGACGTCGTCCTCGCTGATCAGCACGTCCGCGTGGCCGTCGCCGTCGAGATCGATCAGCTTCAGATTGGCGCTGTCCCAGTCGACGTTCGGCGTGTGCTCGAACGGCCGGAAGGGCAGCCATCCCTCCTCGGGCACCCGCTCGTAGAAACCGGCCATGGGCGGCGCGTACTGCACCAGGCTGAGGTGGCCGTCGCCGGCGAGGTCCGTGAAATGTTGCCGGCCACGGCTGAGGCTCGCCGTCGACGGTTTGCTCGCCACCCATTCGAGCGGCTCGAAGCGGGCGACGGTGGCGCCGTCCGCGCGCGGCAGGGCGCTGACGTTGCGCTTGTAGAACCAGGCGTCCGCCTGCTCGGTGAGGACGCCGGGCAGCCCCTCGCCGTCGAGGTCGATCCATTGATACCGGGTGCCGTCGACGACCGGCAGGTTCTCCACCTCCTCGCGCGCCACCCGGCGCGGCGTGTCGTCGATCGTGGCCACGGAGTACTCCATCTCCAGGGCCGGCAGGGAGCGGGAGACGAGGGCCCCGCCCTCCTCGGGATCGCGCCGATGGCCGGTCTGCGTCACCGCCACCAGCCGCGAGTGGAGCGGCGTCTCGTCGTAGGTGAGGTCGGTGGAGCGCACCGGGCAGGGCTCCTCGCCCAGCTCGGCGAAACGGTGGAACATCAGCACGCGCCGGCAGAGGCGGTGGGTGCGGATCTCGAAACCGGCGCGGTAGGTGGAGAAGGAATCCGGCCGGCACGGCCAGACCGTGTCCTCCGCCACGCGCGGCATGGCCACGTCGTGCTCGCCGTAGTCGAAGACCACCTGGAAATGCCAGTCACCCGGCGCGTACGGCCGCGCGTTGCCATAGAGGACGCGTTTGCAGTAGCGGTTGGCGACCGTGCCACGGTGCCGCTCGTGGAGCGCCTCGGGGACCCCCGCGCGGTCTTCGGCTTTGTATTCGTAGACGGCGACGTTGCCGCGGTCGTCCGAGCTCCGCGCCAGGAGCCAACTGAACACCCGCCGGGGGGCCTCGGGGTCGGCGATGCGGCTGGCGGGAGAGTCGCCGTAGAGGCTGGTGAGGTTCTCCCGCGAGACCGTCCGCCAGTGGGTCTCGCCGGTCGCTTCGTCGCGCCACCGCTCGATGCGGGCGAAGGCGCCCTCGACCCGCGGCCGGTAGCGCCGCACGCGAAACCTCGTGCCGCCGCGGGTCACCTCCAAGGTGTCGGCGGGCACCAGGTCTTCGGCGTCGGAGAGCAGGAAGACGTCCGACTCGTGGTCATCCTCATAGAGGGGCAGCCCCTTGTCCGTCTTGCGGGTGATGGCCGGGGCGGAGAGGCGCCAGCCGAGGCCGAACGGGCCGTTGCCGGCGCCGGAGTCGTAGGCGAGCGCCAGTTGCGGCCCGAAGCCGGACCGCCCTGGGCTGACGGCGATCGGAATGGTCAGCGAGCCCGTACCCGTGATGGGGTTGGCGGCGAGCTTCTCGCCGATGCCGCGGATGGCGCCGCCCCCTTTGGGCAGCGTGAGAGCAGGGGCCCCAACCTGGCCTGAACCGGCTGGCTCCTCAGGGCTCTGGTCGGTCGGAGGGGAACTGGTGCGGTTCGGCATATCTTGGTCTTCGCCTCGGGTGACCGAATCTTGACATTCTGGAGGTTAGGCGCCGCCGACCGCGATCTTGTTACCGCGACTTTTGGAGGAGCTCCGCACGAGGAGTCCCCTCCTGGAGGAGCCGGCCGAGCGCGAGCTCAGCCAAGCCTTCGCGGTTGACAACCCGGCGCCCCTGGAACAGACTTCCCCGCGCGCTATTGCGCGACTTTTCACTAAACTGGAGGGGCTATGAAGAAGACGCTCAAGAATCTCAAGCTTGCCAAGGAAACACTCGGTGCTTTGGATCGCCTGGAATTGGAAGGAGTTGCCGGAGGGGCAACGGTCACCTGCACCTCTTCGCTCTGCACCAAGACCTGCACGACCAGCCACAACACCTGCACGACTTTCTTGTGCTAAAGCTCAGCGTGTAGGAATAGGAATCCCGGCGCGGGATGGACAGGGAGCGCCGGGATTCCTGTTGCGCTGTCAGTCCGGAACCAGCGGCACGAGAAAAAAGAACCTCCAGACCAGGGCGGCGTAGACGAGGTTGGCGCCGCAGAACAGGCCGGCGATCGGTCGCACCCCGCGAGGGGAGCGGTCCTGGCGAGCCCTACGAGCTGCCAGAACAGCACCGCCTCGACCAGACAGTTGAAGCTCGCGAAGAGGCCATAGCCCTCGGCGCGTCCTCGCGAAAAAATGCCGCGACCTGGGCACCGAGAGCCGCGATCTCAGCCCAGGTGATGCGAGATCAGCCCGCGACCTTCCATTGCATCCTTGTAATGCCGCGTCACAAGCTTGCAATGGTACGACCCAAGGATATATTGCCGCAACACATCCTTATGATGGGCTGGTTTTCCGAAGCGCCGTCGTAGCTTTCCCTTCCATTGTCGCGAGATTGCGCCGTCATGCGGCATTCTGTGCGCGATGTGATTTGTAGCTCCGGAGAAATGTTGCATGGTCTCGCGGTTTTGATGCAAGACGAGGCAATCGTGGTGCATGCAGAGATAGTGATGGCGCGAGATGGAGCGACAATGCGGCATTCTCTCCTCGTCTCGCGACATTTCGAGCACATTTTGCGCCATTCTTGGCTGACCTTGCACCTCATTGAGCCTGGATCGACGCGAGAGATCCAGATGAGGAGATCTCGGAGAGCCGCCTCGCGCCAGTCTTTGCTTGTATCGGGATCGCTGGCTGGAGAGTGCCGCGAGATTCTCCCGCCTTGCGACAAAGATACGTGAGGTTGCACCGTTGCCATGTTATCTTTCCGGGGCCGGCTCCGGATTGTCGCATTGCGGGTTGGTGTTGGCGCGAGATGCCGCGAGGTCGTGGGCGTGCCGGCAGAGCCTTGACCGCTGTAGCCCTACAAGGAGACGAGGGATGAGCACGTCGCTTTCCGTGGCGGAGATCCTGACGAAGCTGGAGACGAGGATCGCCCATCACGAGCAGCAGATGGCGTTCCACAAGCAGCAGGAGGCCCATCATCGCGAGCGGAGCGCCGCGCACGCCGCCGAGCTCGAGAAGGTGAGGCGGCATTTCGAGTCCTTCCAGGCGGCGGCCCTCCCGGCGGCGGATCTGGCCGGAGCCGTTGCGGCGCCCGAGGCGGGGAAGGAGGAGCCGGAGGACCTCCGCGAATTCGTCGGCAAGCGGCTCATGACCAGCAAGCTGATCGCCCGCGTGATCCGCGGCCTCGCCGACGAGACCTTCGGAGCCACCCGGGTGGCCAGGGAGACCAACCGCCGCTACGGCGGCACCCTGAAGAAGCCGGTGGACGCGCGCGCGGCCTCGATCGTCCTCCGCCGCCTCCGGGATACCGGGGAGCTCCGTCAGGTCCAGCCCGGCGGGGCGGCTCATGAGGCGGTGTACGCCAAGGGAGGAGGGGGGTAGGGCTTGGCGGTTCGGGTGGCACCTTTTCTGGAGAGGAGACCGCCATGCGAAGACAGACCCTGGCCAGTATCGCGATCCTGACGAGCCTTGCGACGGCCTCGACCGCCGGTGGACAGACGGGGGCGGGCGCGCCTGCAGAGACCGCTCCCGTCCTGGAGCAGTGCCGGGCAGGCTTCTCCCGGGAGGGGAGCTTCCTCAAGGGGACGACCTATCGCACCCACGCCGAGATCGTCGGCGCACGTCCCGAGCCCGTGCTCGACCAGGCGGCTGAGAGCCTGAAGGCCAACGGCTTGAAGGTCCTCGGCACGGACCGGGCTCACGGCCTGATCACCGCCGTCGAGCCGGCCGAGGACGAGGGCGGCCGGGACACTCCACTGAGCGTGGCCGTGAAGCCGCTGGCGGGCGGCAGGGTGAGGGTCGAGCTGACCCTTTCCCTGGGCGCCGCGAGAAAGGTGCCCGACGAGTGGGTCCGCGAGAAGCTGTGCAAGATCGTGAGCGGCATCGCGCCGGCAGGGAGAGAGGCGGTCCCCACGCCTCCTCCCGCGCCGCGAAAGGTGGACGCGGTGCCCCCCGCCGCCGGGCCGGCCGCCGCGCCCCCGCCTCCCGCCCCGATCATGAAGGAGGCCGCCGCGCCGAAGACGGAGGAGACGTCGGCCGGCGGGCAGTGCCGGTCGAGCTTCGTCAAGGAAGGGAGCTTCCTCAAGGGGACGACGTACCGTGGCGCCGCCGATTTTCGCGGCCTGAGCCGGGAGGCCGCGCTGGACCGGACGGCGAAGAGCCTCGCGGCCGACGGCTGGCAGGTCACCGCCACGGACGAGAAGGCGGGCACAATCACCGCCGTCCAGCAGCCTCAGGGCGGCGGACGGCTCTTCACGCTGGAAGCCACCCTGAAGCCGCGGGACACGGACACGGTCCGGGTCGAGATCCGCTTCTCCACTGGCGCCATGGTGAAGGTGCCCGACGCCTCCGCCCGCGACCGCGTCTGCGGCGTGCTGAGCCGGATCGCGCCCGAATGACCCGATAGGTGCCTGGGGATTCCAGGAAAACCAGCAGCAAGAGATGCTAGGCACTCGGGCCTCGCCGCAAAGCTCTGCGGGAAAGGCAGGGTGGACTTTCTCCTCTCGCTCCCGCGGGTCGGCGTTGCCGTGAGCAACCTCCAGCCCGAGGATCTCGATTCGGAAGTGGAGCTCATGCGGCGTGGCTGAGCCGATCGTCGTGAACACCGGGCCGCTGGTCTCCTTCGCCAGAATCGGCTGCCTGGATGTGATCGGCCGATTGCTGGGCCTCCTGGGCCGAGCGCGAGGGCGATAGACGCCGGAATCTGGTACAACCGCGAGCTCGTCAGGGCCTTTCTGAAAGCCGCCGGCGAGTGATCGTTCTGGCCATGACCTCTTACTATACACGCTCAGATAAACGGAAATTCTGTTGCTTCCATCAGATAGCCTTCTCGTGCTGCCTTCCGGATAGACCCGAGGGCACCGGGAGGAGACACCGTCTTCTACGCGGTCCTGCGGGGGGCGTTGACGTTGATAAGGAAGAGGCGTAGAATCAAAGAACCTTATAGAATCAACGACATAGGGTAACGGAGAGATCAATACCCGAGGAACGGCTTCGACCACGATAGGCATTCTGGGGAAAACGGCGAAAGGTTGATCTCGAGGTTGGGCGGCAAGGGAGGTTTGTGAGTTGTATCCGGTCGAACTGATTTACTCGATCAAAGCGTACGAAGCTTGGCGCTGGAGAGAAGCCAATCCCTCCACCAATTTGGATCTTCGTGACTTCAGGCAAGGCTGGAGAGAAGTAGCGATTAGTAGACCTTGGGAAGTCAGCTCATGGGACGAGCTTCGTGCGGCAATTTCCTTTCTGACCCTCATGAACAAGCGGAACGTTCTGTACTTTAGAGGACAGAGCGCTCATTATGAGCGTTGTCTCCCAGTCTTGTTCCGGGACGAATGGTACCTAAATGGGCGGCGGCTCGCTCTGAGCGCAGCCAACCGAGGAGTCTACTACGCGCTGCTTCGTGACCTTAGCCTCCAGGTTCTTGACGTCGCAAGACGGGTTGGAACGCCACGCACTTACATTCTTGAACATGTACCTGCAGCAGCCGCATCAGTTCTTCAGCATTACGAGCTCTGGCCAACTCACTTCATTGATCTAACGAGGTCACTTCCCACAGCGGTCGCTTTTGCCGAAGGCGATGGCAGGCGAGAGCGAGCATGTCTGTATGTCTTCTCGATGCCAGACCTGCGAGGATCGATCACCTCAGACCTCGATCAGCACCTCACGCTCTCACGCCTTGAGGCAGTTTGTCCTCCCGATGCGAAGCGGCCTCACCACCAGGACGCGTATCTTGTTTCCCGGTTTCCAGAGCCGGCAGGTTCGGCACGCCCAGGAGATCGCACATGGGACGACTGGCAAGACAAGACGGACCTCATGCGTCGGATAGTTGCAAAGTTCATACTCCGACTCCAAGGAGGAATGCTCTTGGGTGCACCTCGCATCGAGTTGAGCTACTTGACTCCGCCCCTAACAGAAGATAAGTTTGGAAGGATTCTGTATGAATATCTTCTCCCAACGGTGGAGAGGCACGTCGCAAGCATCCACGGGCTAACCCCCGCTTGCAGCGAACAGCCGGCTTCACCGCCTGTCGCTGAAGCGTAAGGCGGCGGTCGGAGCCGCCTGTAATCCTCAACGAATCAAGAGACCGAGGGTAACCGATGCCGATCCAGACTCCGCTCGTCGTCGGGAGCGCGCCAAGCCGTACCGAGGTGCCGCAACAGTGAAGGCGGTCGTCTGCACGCGCTGGGGCCCGCCCGAGGTGCTGCGCATCGCCGAAGTCGAGCGGCCTGCACCCCGCAGAAGAGAGGTCGGCATCCGGATCGTCGCGACGGCCGTGACGGCGAGCGACTGCATCGCGCGGGCCCTCGAGGCCCCGGCGCGATATCGGATCCTCGCGCAGTTGTTGTTGGGAGTGAAGGGACCGCGCCGGCCCATCTTCGGCATGGTGCTCGCGGGAGAGATCGAGTCCGTCGGGCGGAAGGTCAGAGCGTTCAAACCGGGCGACCAGGTCTTCGGGCTCTCGCGCTGGAAGGTCGGCTGCTACGCGGAGTACGTCTGCTGGTCCGAAGACGCCCTGCTCGCCGCGCGGCCGGCCAACCTGAGCTATGAGGAGTGCGCGGCGCTGCCCTACGGGGGCATGCTCGCTCTGCATCTCATGAGAAGGGCGGCGATCCAGGAGGGGCAGCGCGTCCTGGTGTATGGCGCCTCGGGCGCGATCGGCACGGCATCGGTCCAGCTCGCCCGGCACTACGGGGCGAGGGTCACCGGCGTGTGCAGCACGAGAAACCTGTCGCTGGTCCAGTCGCTTGGCGCCGAGGCGGTGGTGGATTACACACGCGAGGACTACGCGAGCCGAGGCGAGCGCTACGACGTCATTCTCGATGCGGTGGGCCGGAGAAAGAGCGCGCGGGCGCTGCTCCGCGCGGGAGACGCGCTGACTCCGGGTGGCAAGTGCATCTCGATCGACGACAACTGGCCGAAGCTCCTGGCCACGGATCTGCCACTGCTCAAGCGTTTGGCCGAGTCGGGGGAGCTGAAGCCTGTGATCGATCGCCAGTATCCGCTGGAGGAGATCGTCGAGGCCCATCGCTACGTGGAGGAAGGCCACAAGCGGGGCAATGTGATCGTGACGGTCGGTGACTCCCACACAGGCCAGCCGCACTGAAGTCGAGACGGTGTGCCGACCTCGGCCACCGATCAGTCCGGCTTTCTCATCCGGCGGCACAAAGTCTGCAGGATCAGAGCTCCGGATAGCAGGTCGATCCTCAAAGGAGACCCCCAATGCCCACGACAGCAACATCTGAGACGGCAACCTCCTCTCTCACAGGGCGGGTACTGCGGTGGAGATTCGAAGAAGGCGGCCCCACGCCCGGAGCAACGTACGAGCACACCTTCAACGCCGACGGCAGCGTCGAATTTCGGAAGCTGGGCGGTGCCAAGGAAGGCAAGCCGACACGCGAGGAGAAGTACGGCTCGTTCGAGGTCGCGCCGAACGTACAGGTCGTGTCGTATCTCGCGAAGGAATCGGGCTACACCCTGACCGTCGTCATGAATTTCGAAACCGGCCGGCTGTATGGCTTCGCGTCCAACGACAAGGAGTGGTATCCCGTCTCCGGCACGCTGGAGGTCGTGAAGTAGCCAGCACGCCATGTCGCCCGAAAGGGGTATTTCCACTGTAGAGACGCCCCGTGGGGCGTCTCCGAGGCGGAGAGGACGATCCAATGGTCCACAGTGCGACCGCGGAGCGTCCGGGAGAGCTCAGCCGATTTCGCCGCTCCAGAGACGCCCCACGGGGCGTCTCTACAGTAGGGCCAGACGGAATCGCCAGTTTCGAGACACCCTCTGAGGGTATCGCTCCATTCGCGTCGTTGTTCTCCGGAGACCGGAGGTCTGCCCTCCGGCTGACAAGGAGGACATCCCCGTGAAGCAATACGATGCGATCTTCATCGGCAGCGGCCACAACGCGCTGATCGCCGCCGCTTATCTTGCCCGCGCGGGCTGGAGCATTCTGGTGCTGGAGCGGAACGACCGGCCCGGCGGGCTGGTGCGGACCGAGGAGCTGACCGTTCCCGGCTTCCGCCATGACGTCTACTCGAGCTCCCACCCCCTGTTCGTCACCTCGCAGGCCTATGCCGATCTCGGCCCTGAGCTCGCTGAGCGCGGCCTGCGCTATCTGAACACCGACAAGCCGACCGGTGTCTCGCTGCCGGACGGCCAGAGCGCGGTCTTCTGCCGCGACCTGGAGGCCAACGTGGCTGAGGCCGACCGCCTCTTTCCGGGCGACGGCCAGGCCTTCCGCGAGATGATGGAGGAGTTCAATGCCCACGCGGGCGACGTCTTCCCGCTCTTCGGGCTCGATTTCGCATCGCCCGAGGCCGCGCCGTTCCTGCGCCGCCTGATGGTCAACGCCGAGGGGAGCGGCCCATCGCCGTTCGCGTCGGAATTCCTGGTGCCCGCCCGCGACGTGCTGGAGGCGCGCTTCCGCTCGCGCGTGTTCCGCGCCCTCGCGGCCCCCTGGGTGCTCCATCTCGGACGCACGCCCGACGGCGCCAACAGCGGCTTCTGGGTGCCGCTGACGCTGGCGGCGATCATGGGCGGCGGCATGGCCACGGCCGAGGGCGGGAGCGAGAGCCTGGCCCGCGCCTTGACCCGTCTGATCGAGGACCACGGCGGCGTGATCCGCACCGGCGGCGCCGTGGAGAGGATCCTGGTCCAGGACGGCAAGGCCGTGGGCGTGCGGGTCGCGGGGGGAGAGGAATACCGGGCCGGCCGGGCGGTGGTGGCCTCCACCAATCCGGACCGGCCGCCACGCCCCGAACGTGCCGGGGGCCATCCTGGGATGCCACGTCATCAGCCCCGGCGATCTCGCCCGCTTCAGCCCCAACCAGGGTCCGGGCGACCCCTACGGCGGCTCGCACGACCTGGCGCAGAGCTATGTCTTCCGGCCGCTGCCGAGCCAGCCCAGCCACCGCACGGCCGTGCCCAACGTCTACATGCTGGGCGCCGCCACCTGGCCCGGCCACGGGGTGAACGGCGGCTCGGGGTATATCGTGGCGAAGCAGTTGTTGAAGGGGTAGGGTTGGCCAGAAGAAAGGGACATAAGGGACAACAGGGACTCCAGGGACATCAGGAAAAGTCTTTCTTTTCCTGGCGTCCCTGCTGTCCCTGTTGTCCCTTTCGTCCCTTGTTGGTTTTTACGGGTAGCTCATCCCGCAGGAGCCGCCGTTGGCATTGATCCAGTTCTGCTGGATCAGGAAGTCGCGCGAGCCCAACTGGATGTTGGCGCCGGAGCCGTTGGGAGCGGTGTAGATGTCGCCGAAGGTGAAGGCGCACTTGTCGGCGTTCTCGTCCCCCTCGCCGCTGTACCAGGCGTTGAGCTGCGGGTCGGTGACCGCCTCGGACAGCTCATGGGCGATGACGGAGGCCATGCCGTCGGCGCCAAGGTTGTCATTGGGACTGTGGAACCGCAGCCGTGTGCAGCCGTTGAGGCACTGGTCGGTGGCGTCGCCGATGAACGCGAACTTGATGTTCGCCTTGTTGATACTGTCGTAGGTGTGCCAGCCGCAGTAGTGGGTGCAGAAGCCCGACAGCTCGGTCACGTCCTTCGCGGTGAGCACGAAATAGACGCCGTTGGTGTCCTTCGGCAGGCGGCCGCTGGTGATCGCGTCGGCGACGATGTCACGGACGTCCTCGTCGCCCAGCGACTTGCCGTGCGAGTAGTCGTCGGTGGTGGACCCCTTGTAGGCCACGGAGTTGCTGACGTGCTTGAGCTGCCGGCCGGAGCCGCTGTAGTAGGAGGTGTTGATGTTGTACCAGGGGGTGCCGCCGATGTTCTCGGCCAGGTCGGTCAGGATGTCGACGGCGCTGTTGCCGCTCCAATCCCCGTACCAGATGTAGTAGACGTTGACGGTGCCCAGCATCACCGGACCCTTGTGATAATT
>DASXJP010000565.1:0-10320 GCA_036497345.1 Thermoanaerobaculia bacterium | reverse complement strand
CCCTCGGAGCTCTACCAAGAGGAGCGGCGCCTGGACTTATTGCCCCAAAAGTGACATTCTCTAGAGCGCGGAGGGAGCGATGCCCGAGTGGTCCGAGATCCTGCAAGCTCAAAAAAGCGCATCGACGGTGCTGGTGCTCTTTGTCCCTAGCGTCGACCGCTATGAGAAGGCTATCGATCAAGAGTACTGGGTGACCGAGGCCCTGGCTGTATTGGGCCGCCTCTTCGGAGGTGCAACTGCGTTCCCGCAAGGACGTGGCGTCTGGAGAGATGACGAGCGCGATGGGCAACTCATCTTTGACGCACCGGTGATCATGCAGTGCTACACGGCGGAGCAAGCTCTCGCAGATCACGCCGAGGAATTGCGCGACTTTCTCAGGCGTTTGGGCGAGGAGGGGCAGCAAGGGGCTGTCGGGATCGTGATCGATCGCGACTACCTGGAGATCCGCTTCCCGCTCGAGGAGGAATGATGGCTAAGAATGTCGAGACCCTGGCGAAGAAGCTTGGCGCTACCGTAATGGGAACCGTGCCCGATTACTCCGCAGGCGCATTTGGTATGGCAACGCTGGCGGAGACATTGCGAGAGCGGCTGGAACCGAGTGTCGGTAAGCGACCGGGACGGCCTTCCAATCCGGCATGGAGTAAGAGGCCGAAGGTGCCAATGGCACCAGAGACCGAGCAACGCCTCAAAGAGCTTGCCAACCTGCTCAGTGCAGGGGAGCGGCAAGTGAGTCCCATGCAGGTTGCGGCACTAATTCTCGAACAGGCAACAGCCAGCTACTTTCGGACCGCCGCTCCTCGGAAACAGAAGCTCCGGTGAGCTTGTGAGGCAGTAACGGTGTGGCCCCTCAGCGGCGGATGGCGAAGCCAGCCGTCCGCTGCAGTGTTTGGCGCAGGCAGTCCCTGCGCCGCTTGGAAACTAAGACAGAGGCCATCATCTTGCTTCCGTCGTGATCTTTGACTCGCGGGATGCCCTAAAAATGCACCCCTCTACAAGATCGTCAAGGCTCTGGAGGAGCCCCGGCAGGAAGACCGGCCCCGGCCCGCGGACGCCGCGGAGTGGAAGGCCTGGATCGCGGAAACCTACGGCAGCATGGCGGACGCGCCGATCGAGCGCGGAGAGCAGGGGAGCTACGAGGTCCGCGAGCACTTGGCTACCCCGCCCCCGACCGCAGCTCCAGCCCCGTCACCAGCAACGTCGGCGAGCCGATCATCCCGTCCAGCGGCTGGAAGGTGAGGTCCCGCCCCACGCCCACGATCCCCTTGAGGAAGGTCCCGATGCCGCCGCAGAGCCAGGCCTTGGCCACCGGAGCGCTGGCGCGGCCGGCCTGCACCGCGAAGCCGCAGACGGGGAGCGCGAAGCGGTCGCCGGCGAGGTCGAAGGTCCCTGAGCCGGTGGCGTCGATCAGGTAGTACCCCTGTGAGACCGCCCCGAGGAGGGTCGCCACCGGGGTCCGGGGCTCGGGCTTGAGATAGAGATGGGTGGGGCCTGGCGCTGGCAGATCGCGCCAGCCGGGACGCCTCACGCAGCCGGAGGTCTCGCCGTGGGCCGCCCCCTCCTGCCACCAGGCGAGCAACGGCTGGCGGAAGAGCCCCTCCTCCACCAGCACCACCTCGCGGGTGGGCACCCCCTCGCCGTCCACCGGCGCCTCGAAGGCCCCGCCGGGGAAGCGGCCGTTGTCGATCAGGGTCACGCGGTCGCTGCCGAAGCGTCCACGGGCGCCGGTCAGACGCGAGCCGGGACCGGGCCCCACCAGGAGCGGCAGCAGGCCGGCCAGCATGCGCGAGGCCACGTTCGGGGCGAGGAGGACCTCGCCGCCGTCCCGCTCCGGCGCGGCGCCCGCGGCGGAGACCGCCAGCCGGTCGGCCAGACGGCGGGCCAGGGCCGTGGGGTGGAAACGCCGGGGCTCGCGCGCCGCCACGTAGAGCGAGGCCGAGACCGCCGGCCGCCCCGGCCCGGCCGCTTCGAGGTAGAGCGTCGAGATGCGGCCGCGGGTGGTCGCCCGCAAGCCCCGGCTGTTGGCCAGCTCGGCCTCGCTCGAGCCGTCCTCCAGCACGGCCCGGAGAAGGCGCGCCTTCGGCAGCTCGGCCTCCAACTCGCGGCCGAGGCTCTCGAGCAGCTTCAGCCCCTCGCGCTCGCCGATCAGCGGCGTGTCGAAATCCGAGGGGGGATTCCACGCCGGCACCGGCGCGGGCTCCGGCAGCTCCAGGGAGTGGCCCGGCACCGGCTCGGGCCACGGGCCCTCGGGGAAGGGATCGCCCGTGGCGGCGGCGAAGAAGGAGGCCCGGCGGTTGCCGGCGCGCACCGCCCAGGCCCGCTCCTGGCTGGTGCCGGCGGTCTCGGTGACCGGCGTCCGCTCCAGCCGGCGGGAGCGCCCCCGCTTCACGTAGACCTCGGCGTCGCTCAGGTGGCGCTTGAGCACCGCGCGGAGGATTTCGTCGAGATCGCTCACGGCGCCACCTCCACGTCCTCCAGGCGCAGCGCGGGCGCGGTGGCCCACACCGGGAGCTTCTGCCCCCCCTTGGCGCACCAGCCGGCGCCGGCCGGCTTCGCTTGCGAGCCCACGGCCACCACGCGGGTCAGCAGGTCCGCCACCCGGCCGCGCAGCACGCAGGGGCCCACCACCTCGGCCAGCGCGCCGCGCCGGAAGCGGCGGGCATACGGCAGATGGAGGGCGAATTCCCCGGTGAGGGGATCGAGGGCGCCGCGGCTCGCCTCCGGCAGGAAGAGCCCCTCCGCCGCGCCCGCCAGCAGGTCGGCCTCGGAGGCCTCGCCGGGCAGGATCTCCAGATGGCTCGACCGCGGCCCGGGCGGCAGGTGGCGGGTCCCCCGGCGGCCCGCTCCAGGGAGGAAGACCGGCGAGGTGCGGGCCCACAGGGCGTCCGCCAGCGGCTGCTCCACCACGCCGCCGCGCAGGAGCCAGCGGCGCACTGCGGCCGCCCCCTCGTCGTCGGTGGTCCGGCGCACCCCCTCGGGAGCCGCCGTGGGATCGTCCAATACGTCCAGGCACGGGGCGGCCATGGCGACTCCCACCGCCGCCTCCGGATTCCCCCCCTGGGCCAGGGTGTCCGCCTCCAGGGCATGGGCCACGGCCTCGTGGAGCAGCACGGCCACGGTGTGGGGCGCCAGCACCACCGGGCCGCGGAAGGGGGCCGGCGGCGGGGCCTGGCGGGCGCGGAACAGGGCCACCGTGGTGGCGGCGATCTCCTCGGCGGCGCCGCCGGAGAGGCGGGGGAGGAGCGCGCCGTAGCGCCCCCAGGAGGACTCCACCGTGCAGCTGTAGAAGGACTCGCTCTCGGCCCCGGCCACCAGGCGCGGCCCCACCACCTGCACCCACCGCCGGTGCCGCCGCACGGACACCCGCAGCGGGAATCCCACGTGGTGGGCCCGCACGGCCCGCGACAGCAGGCCGGGGAAGTCGAGCAGCTCGGGCGCCGCCACCGGATCGGGCGGCCCCACCTCCAGCGTGGGCTCGGGATAGCTGGCGGCCGAGATCGCCCGCGCCACCTGGCGCAGGGCCTCGGCGAACGGCCGGGCCTCGATGGCGTCGCGCGAGGCCATCCAGGTGAGCCCCTCGCGCACCAGACGGACGGCGAACCCCTCCTCCCGCCAGACCCGCAATCCCCCAGGATCTCCCTCGGGGGCGAGCTCCACCTCCTCCCGCCGCTCGAAGAAGGCGTCCACCACGTCGTCGGGATGCTCGGCGATCTGAGAGAGCGTGCGGGCGACGGCGGCGGTGTCCAGCTTCGAGAACGGCATGGAAGGCGGATTCTACTCCGCCGCCCGCTCCCCCTCCCGCAGCACGCGCAGGAAGTTGCCCCCCAGGATCAGCTTCACCCCGGTCCTGTCCACCCCGCGGTCGAGCAGGGCCGCGGTTAGGTTCGGGAGCTTGCCGGGGTCTTCGAGCCCTTCGAGCACGTCCGGGATGCCGTCGAAATCGGTGCCGATCCCCACGTGCTCCTCGCCCCCCAGATTCACCAGATGGATGAGGTGGTCCACGAAGACCGAGAGGGGGACCTTGGGCAGCGGGTGGTCCGCGAACATTCGGGCACGCTCGCGCCAGACCTTGCGGGGATTCCGGAGGTACTCCTCCTCGGTCTCCTGGAGCTCGGGTCTGAGCTCTTTGCCGCGCGCGGCGTCCGCCTTCGACGCCTCGGGGCCGACGAAGGCGGGATAGCTGTTCGCCATCACGACTCCTCCCTTGCGGGCGATCTCGCCGACGAGGTCGTCCGGCAGGTTGCGGGGGTGATCGCAGAGAGCGCGGGCCGAGCTGTGGCTGGCGATCACGGGACCGGGGGAGACGTCGAGCACGTGGCGCACGGCGGTGTCCGAGACGTGGGAGACGTCGGGGAGGATCCCCAGCCGGCTCATCTTCCAGACGATCCCCTCCCCCTCGCCGGAGAGGCCGCCGTGGCGGGGCTCGCCGGTCGAGGCGTCACACCACTCGTGGGAGGCCCAGTGGGTGAGGGTGACGTAGCGCACCCCCATGCGGACGCACTCGTCGAGCGCGCCGGGCACGGTGAGGGGGCGGCCGTTCTCCAGGCCGAAGAGCACGGCGACCTCCCCCCGCCAGGAGGCCCGCTGGAGGTCGTCCGCGGAAGCCACCTGCACGAGCTGGCCCGGGATGAGGGCCTCGGTCGAGAGCCGGTAGAGCTCCCGCGCATGCTCCCACCCCGGCTCCGGAGCGAGCGTGGCGGGCACGTAGAGGGCGAAGACCAGCGCGTCCACCCCGCCCTCCCGGAGGCGGGGAAGGTCGATATGCCGGTCGGTGAGCCGCTGGGAGAGATCCGCCGGCTCCTCCCAGAGCCGGGTGGGGACGTCGGTGTGGCCATCGATGACGAGAGCTTCGCGGTGCAGGTCCATGGCGGGAGTAGCATATCCGGGAGCGCGATTCCGAGCCCCAGGTGTGAGACCCATGGAACCATCCAGCGATCGCTATGACCGCCGACTCAATGGCGGATGTGGAGCGGTGGTGGGCTTTTTCGTCGGCTTCCTTGGCGCTCTGCAGTCGGGCGATGCCTTGTATGGCGCGCTGGCCATCGGGCTCGGCGTCTCGGCCCTCGTGGGTCTCGCGGCCTGGCTGCTGGGACAAAAATTTCTGGACAAGATCTTCAAGTGGCTGAGCTGGCTGGACTTTTAGGCCCAGCCTTGCCACCAAGCTCTCAAGGACCCGGGGCGGCCCCGAAGGGCCGCCCAAGGTGTGCCGCCCCTTAGACCTGGCGGCGGCGCCTCAGCGTTACGAAGGCCAGGCCCGCCAGGCTCAACATCAAGACCAGCAGGCCAAAGGTCGAGAGGGTCGGAACGTCGATGGTGGTCGCCGGCACCACGATGAGCGTGGGGTTGGCGGCCCCGGCCACACCAGGATCGTCGGTCTGCGCCGTCGCGTCGTTGGTGTTGTCACCGTTGCTGTCGTAGGCGATCGAGCCCTGGTTCGAGACCGTCTGGCCGGCCGCGGCCGGCAGGATGTTGGCGGTGATGGTGATCGTCACCGTGCCGCTGACCGGGATCGCTCCGTTCCAGGTGACGGTGTTGGTGCCGGTGTTCGCCGCCGCGGTGCCGCTCGTCGCGTTGGCGGAGACCAGCGCGAGCTGCGGCGGCAGGACGTCGGTGAATTCGTTGCCCGGGTTGTCGGCCTGGGCCCCGGTTCCGGAGTTGGTCAGCGTCACCGTGTAGGTGATGGTGTTGCCGATGGCATAAGGCCCGGCGGAGACCGTCTTGGTGCCGGTGATCACGGCCCCCGGCGCGGCATTCAGCGTGTCGGTGTCCGTGGCGCTGTTGTTGCCCGGGTTGGTGTCGGTGACGCTGGCCGGAGCGGCGACCGTCGCCGTGTTGCTCAAGCTGCCGGTGGCCGAGATCGAGACCGTGCAGCTCGCCGTGTAGGTCACGCTGCCGCCGCTGGGCAGGTTGACCGTGTCGTTGATGTTCCCCGAGCCGGACGCCGTGCAGGTGCCGCCGCCGGCCCCCACGCAGGTCCAGGTGCAGGTCAGCGAGGCCGGGAAGGTGTCCGCCACCGTGGACCCCGGAGCGTTGCTCGGGCCCGCGTTGGAGGCCGTGATGGTGTAGGTCACCGAGCTCCCCGGAGTGGCCGTGGTCACGCCGTCGGTCTTGGTGATCGCGAGGTCCGCGCTGGCCCCCAGGGCGTCGATATCCGTCGCCGAGTTGTTGCCCGGGGTCGGATCGGTGACGCCGCCCGCGGCCGCCACCGTGGCCGTGTTGGTCAAGCTGCCGGTGGCCGCGGCCGAGATCGTGCAGCTCGCCGTGTAGGTCACGCTGCCGCCGTTGGGCAGGTTGACCGTGTCGTTGAGGTTGCCCGAGCCGGACGCCGTGCAGGTGCCGCCGCCGGCACCCACGCAGGTCCAGGTGCAGGTCAGCGAGGCCGGGAAGGTGTCCGCCACCGTGGACCCCGGAGCGTCGCTCGGGCCCGCGTTGGAGGCCGTGATGGTGTAGGTCGTCGAGCCGCCGGCCGTGGCCGTGGTCACGCCGTCGGTCTTGGTGATCGCGAGGTCCGCGCTGGCCGCCAGCGTGTCGGTGTCCGTGGCCGAGTTGTTGCCCGGGGTGGGATCGGTGATTCCGGCCCCGGCGCTCACCGTGGCCGTGTTGGTCAAGCTGCCCGTGGCCGCGGCCGAGATGGTGCAGCTCGCCGTGTAGGTCACGCTGCCGCCGCTGGGCAGGTTGACGGTGTCGTTGACGTTGCCGGAGCCGGAGGCCGTGCAGGTGCCGCCGCCGGCGCCCACGCAGGTCCAGGTGCAGGTCAGCGAGGCCGGGAAGGTGTCCGCCACCGTGGAGCCCGGCGCGTCGCTGGGGCCCGCGTTGCTGGCGGTGACGGTGTAGGTCACCGAGCCGCCCGGGGTCGCCGTGGTCACGCCGTCGGTCTTGGTGACCGCGAGGTCCGCGCTCGGAGTCAGCGTATCGGTGTCCGTGGCGCTGTCGTTGGCGTTGTTCGGATCCGCGGCGAAGGTCGCCGTGGCGGTGTTGCTGAGCGAGCCGGTCGCCGAAGCGGGGATGGTGCAGGTCGCGGTGTAGGTGACGCTGGCTCCCGCCGGCAGGTTGGCGGCGTCGTTGATGTTGCCCGCGCCGGACGCCGTGCAGGTGCCGCCTCCCGCTCCCACGCAGGTCCAGGCACAGGTGAGGATCGCCGGGAAGGTGTCCGCCACCGTGACGGGGTTGGCCGGGAGGGGCGATGGATTCGACGCGGTGATGGTGTAGGTCACC
Source organism: Thermoanaerobaculia bacterium (assembly GCA_036497345.1). Lineage (GTDB taxonomy): Bacteria > Acidobacteriota > Thermoanaerobaculia > Multivoradales > UBA5704 > DATARR01. Next base: position 3,108 of record DASXJP010000565.1, on the reverse strand, counting down.
GAGCCGCCCGGAACCGCGTTGGTCACGCCGTCGGTCTTGGTGATCGCGATGTCCGGCGGGGGTACCAGGTTGACGCAGACGGTGACGTCGTTCAGCGTGGGGGTCATCGTGCTGTCGGTCGTCGAGGAATACGCCCGGTACTGGAGATACCGGAAGCCGTTGAACTGGCTGAGCGAGGCGCCGGAGGTGGTGAAGAAGGTCCCCGCGGTGCTGTCAGGCCCCACGAAGTTGAAGGGGCCGGTCGGCGAGTTGCTGGCGGCCACCTGGAACTGCAGCGTGGTGTTGGCCGGGACCGTGGCGGTCCAGGAGAGCGTCGTCCAGAGCGGCGTAAAGGTGGGGGCCGGGTTGCTGTCCTTCACGTTCGAGACGAAGTCGCCGGACGCGAAGAAACCGCTGTCCACGTGGGTCTTGAAGCCGGCGTCGGTGCTCACGCCGCCGGTCAGCGGGATCGACCAGACCGTGCCGCTGGTCGCTCCGGAGACCCGGGTACCGCCCGCGTACACGTCGGCGCCGGCCGTGGAGGTGCCGCTCCGGGTGAGCGCGTACGTCCCCGGCGCGGGGTTCGCCGTTGGGCGGATCACCAGCGCGTACTGCGTCCCCGCGGTCACGGTCGCCGGCGAGCCGAAGGTCGCCGTGTAGTACGCGGACGAGCCACTGCTGAAGCCGGTGATCGTGGCCGTGGCGAGGTCGGCGCCCGTCGGCAGGCCGCCGGTCGTGGCCCGGAGGCTCAGCGTGAGGTTCGGGATGGTCCCCGTGCAACCGCTACAGAAGAGGTTGATGTCCACCGAGGTCAACAGGCCCGTGCGGGAGGGCGTGAAGGTCTGGCCTCCCCAGGTGGTCACGGTGATGCCCACGCCGCTCGTGCCCAGCGTGATGTTCTGCTGGTCGATGTCGGGCTTGGCGAGCAGGACGTCGCCGGGGCTGGCCGCCAGGTCGAGGTTCGTCCCCACGCCCGTCTGGAAATCGGTCTGCGTCGTATCCGCGAAGCACGGGCTGGTCGGCGCCGCGCTCAGCGCGAAATTCTGCGTGGTGGTGTTGCCGTCCGTCACCACCAGGCTGGACGCCGAGCCGGAGCCGTATCCGGGAGCGCTGGCGGTCTCGCTCGGGTAGGTGCCGGCCGGGAGGGTGGGGAACGAGTAGAAGCCGCTCCCGTCCGTGACGGCCGTCCGGGTACCGAGGGTCAGGGTCGCACCGGCGATCGGGGCGCCGCCGGGCGTCACGGTCACCGTGCCGGAGAGCGCGCCGCCGGCGCCCAACGGAGTGCACGACGGGTAGGAGAACGACCCGATCCGCGTCTGGTGGTTCAGGCCGTCGACCGCGTAGTACATGTTGGTGAGCCAGAACGTGCAGCCGTCAGGGTCGAGCGTCGTGGCGGCGTAATCACCCCAGCGGATGCAGGCCGCGCCGCCGCAGGTGCCGGTCTGGGTGCCGGCGCCCTGGATGAAGAGCTGCTCGGTCTGGCTGAAGGTGTTCACCGGATCGCCCGCCAGCCGGCCGGCGTACATGATCGCCGGCTTCGTCGTGCTGCTCGAGGTGCTGTAGACGAGGGCCATGTCCCCCGCGCGGTCGAGCGCCAGGCTGGGGATGAAGCGATGGAGGACGTTCGCGCCATCCGGATCCCAGGTCGTGGCCTGCGGCAGGTTGGCGGCCACGGTGCCGCCGGTGACGTCCACCTGGTACCAACGCGAGGCCGCGAAGCCGCTCGTATTCGCCCGGCGCACCGTGTGGGTGGTCCACAGGGACTCGACCCCGCCCATGTTCGTGTACTGGCTCTGCATCATCGCCCGGATCTGGAGGACGTCCAGGGTGTTGCCCCCCAGCGACGGCGCGTTCGCCACGGCCGCGTTCGGCCAGCTCGTCGCGGCCAGGGGGGTATCCGGGCCGGTGAAGGTCGAAGCCAGGAGATGGGCCCAGTCGACGTGGAGCTTGTAGACGGTCAGCGCGTTCAGGAAGTCCCAGGTGGAGACGAAATAGTTGGGAGTGCCGGGCGGCGGAGTGCCGGTCTGCAGCCGCGCGTTGCTCGGCAGCAGCGTGAAGTCCGCCGACGGGGCATCGAAGGTGACCACTTGGGCCGTCGGGCTGCCGGCGTACATCTGCGCCTTGTTCAGGGCGAAGACCCGCGGGCTCTGGAAAGAGCCTCCGGACTGGTAGCCGAACACGTTGGCCGACATGTAGATGCCGTCCGGCCAGATGCCGAATTTCGGGTAGTCGCCGAGCCCGCCCACGATATGCAGGGAGTAGAAGTTCCAGCCGCCGCTCACCGGATCGCCCGTCTTCGACACCGCGAAGCACTGAAACGCGCCGGGAGGATTGACGACGGCGCCACCGCTGAGCTGAAACGCGAAATCCGTGATGACCCAGCGGTCCTCGAACGAGTCGTAGAGGATCACGGGATCGCCGAAGTTGTTGGTGTCGCACAGGTTGCCGAAGCTGCCCTGGCTCATGAAGGTGTTGAAGGTGAACGCCGCCACCTGGGTGCCGCTCTTGGTGTAGATGCCGATGGACGTGTTGATGGACTGGATGAAGTAGGTGGGGCCCACGTCGCCCACGGTATCGGGAGGATGTCCGGCGCCCCAGGTGGCGAAGTCGAGGCCGGCGAAATTCGCCACCGGCGGCGGCGCGGCCGCCTTGGGCACGATCGCCGGCGGCACGGCGGCCTGCTTGAGCCCCCCGGCGAGCTCCACCGGATTGGGCTCCGGCTCCGCGGGCTCGGGCCGCTCGAACCTCTCGGGCTTGGTCTGGGGCAGGCTGCGCAGGTCGACCTTGGTGCTTGCGCCCCGCTGCATCACCAGCTCGGTCGGCTTCCCAGCGAAGCTCTGGACCTTCTGGACCACCTGGACCACCCGCGCCTCGTCCGGATCCCCGGCCTTCCGCGCCGCATCGAGATCCTGGATTCCCCGCGCTTTGGCGACCTCGTGGGCCGCCTCCATCTCGTCGGACTCATGGGCCGCCTGGACCTCGATCTCCTGGGCCGCGGCGCCGCCGGCCAGGAAGAGCCAAGGCAGGATCAACAGGGGGAGGAGCGCGAGCGTTCTCCCGGCTCCGGGCTTGCGGCTGATGGGAGGTTGATGGGCCTTCGCCGCGGTACGAGTAGTGGACATGTCCTTG
>DASXJP010000564.1:0-28738 GCA_036497345.1 Thermoanaerobaculia bacterium | reverse complement strand
ATCCTCCAGGTCCAGCGGATCGGTGTACATGACCAGCTCGCCGTCCGGCCCTTCGGCCACTGCTCGCGGGGGCGGTCCCAGTAGAGCTCCAGGCCGTTCTGGTCCGGATCGGCCAGGTAGATCGCCTCGCTGACCCCGTGGTCCGCGGCCCCCTGGAGCTCGATCCCGGCCTCCAGCACCCGCCGGAGGGCGCGCCCGAGGTCCCGCCGCGTGGGGTAGCGGATGGCGGCGTGGTAGAGGCCCGTGCGGCCGGACGGCGGCGGCGAGCCGCCGCGGCTCTCCCAGGTGTTGAGCCCGATGTGGTGGTGATAGCCGCCGGCCGAGAGGAAGGCGGCCTGCGTCCCGAAGCGGGTGGTGAGCTCGAACCCCAGCACGCCGCAATAGAACGCCAGGGAGCGCTCGACGTCGGACACCTTGAGGTGGACGTGTCCGATGTCCGTGCCGGCGGGGACGGTGTAGGTGGGTGGATCGGATTTCATGGTAAGAGTTTACGGGAGGACGCAAACCGTCTCCCGCAAGGGACGCTTTTCCCGGTCTCCCCTGGGGCCGGAGCCCGGCACCCGATTTGCTGAAGCCATCGCCGACACACGAAAGGAGGCCGCGATGAGCGGAAGGACCTGGCGGACGTTCGGAGCGTTGGCGTTGGGCGCGAGCGCCCTCGGCGCGGTGCAGCCCCGTCCGGCACCCCTGCCCGAGATCGGCGCCTCGATCGACGTCCGCGTGGTGAACGTGGAGGTGGTCGCCACCGACCGGAAGGGGAACCGGGTCGAGGGGCTCAAGGCGGCCGACTTCCGGCTGCTGGTGGACGGCCGCGAGGTCCCCATCGACTACTTCACCGAGGTCCGGGGCGGAGAGGCGGTGGCGGGCCCGGCCGCGGAGCCAGCTCCCGCCGCCGAAGCTCCGGCCGCGGCTCCGGCCTCCCCGGTCCCCGCCGGGCCGGTGGCGATGAGCTATCTGGTCTTCATTGACGAATCGTTCGCCGTCGCCGCCCCCCGGGACTACCTGCTGATACGGCTGGAGAACGACCTGCAGCGGATCGGGCCCGAGGACCGCATGGCGATCATCGCCTTCAACGGCCACAAGCTCGATCTGCTGAGCGATTGGACGAGCGACCGCGAGGTGCTGCGGCGGACCCTGCGGGACGCCCGCAAACGGCCGTCCGAGGGCCTCAAGCGGCTGGTGCAGGGCCGCCAGGATCAGGGGGACCAGACCCTGGGCCTGGAGGGTTGGAGCACGGAGCCGTCCAATCTCTTCGCGGAGGCCCGGAACGCGGCGGAGGCCGCGGCGACGGCCATGCGCGGGATCCCCGCGCCGCCGGAGGGACGCAAGGCCCTCCTGCTGCTCACCAGCGGCTGGGGGGAGCTCTCGGCCTATTCCCCGGACGTGGCGCCGTTCGGCGGCCTGCTGCCCGGCGCGTCCGGTCTGGAGGCGAGCTCGGACCTGTTCGAGCCGATCACGGGCACCGCGAACCTGCTGGGTTATACGATCTATCCCGTCATGACCCCGACGGCGGTGGCGAGCACGAATTGGGCCGACGCGAATCAAGCGGCGCCGACGGCGCTGGCGGATCTCGGCTTCATCTCCAGCCCCGGGGACTTCGGCACCCGCGAGACCCTGAACACCGTGGCCCGCGAGACCGGTGGGGTGCCGATCTACAGCTCCTTGCGGCAGAGCCCGCTCGCCAGTGTGGAGAGGGATACGAGCTCGTACTACTGGCTGGGCTTCACCCCTGAGTGGCGCGCCAACGGCCGCAGCCATCACATCCAGGTGGAGGTGCGGCGCCCCGGCCTGGAGGTGCGCTGCCGCACCGGCTTCTCGGACCTCACCAAGGCCGCCCAGGCGTCGCTGCGGACCGAGAACCTGCTGCTGTTCGGCAACGGGGCGGACGTGCGGCCGATCCAGGTCGAGACCGGGACGCCGCGGCGGTCCGGCATCCTGTCGGTCGAGCTGCCGGTGACCCTCCTCCTGCCGGCGGACCTGCTGACGCCGCTGCCGGTCGTGGGTGGGTACGAGCTGCGAGCCCGGCTCTCCATGACCAGCCTCGACCGCTGGGGCGGCAAGACCGAGCATCGCGACCTGGAGCTCCGGCTGACGCTGCCTCTCGCGCCCAGGCCCGGGGACTTCGCCCGCTACCGGACCCAATTCAAGCTGCGGAAGCTCGACCAGCACCTGGTCTTCGCCGTCCAGGACGAGGTCGGCGACGGCGAGGGGCGGGGGGAGGTCGACTTCAAGCCCTGACGGCGGCCGGGCGGTACAATCCCGGTCATGGAGCTCATCGCCACCCATCTCGGCGCCGACTTCGACGCCTTCGCGGCGGCGCTCGTGGCGCGGCGGCTGCACCCACAGGCGAAGCTCTTCTTCCCGGGCTCGCGCGAGGGGTCGGTGCGCCGGATGATCGAGGCGCGCGGCATCGCGGTGCCCGAGGTCAGGCATAAGGAGATCGACGCCGCGGCGCTTACCCGGGTGATCCTCTGCGACATCCGGCAGCGCGACCGGATCGGCATCGTGGCCGACTGGCTGGCGGCGAATCCCAAGATCGAGGTCTGGGCCTACGATCACCACCCGTCCTCGGCGTCGGACCTGGAGCTCACCGGCGGCATCGTCGATCCGGCGGCGGGCTCGACCTCGACGCTGCTGGCCGAGGAGCTGAGACGGCGCGGCATGGCCTGTTCCCCTGAGGAGGCGGACCTCCTGCTGATGGGCATCTACGAGGACACCGGCTCCCTGACCTATGCCACCACCGGCCCGCGGGACCTCGCGGCCGCCGCCTGGCTGATCGGGCAGGGTGGCGATCTGGCGGCCGTGCGGAGCTTCGTCGTGCGTCCGCTCGACCCCGAGCGGCTCGACGTGCTCCACCGCATGACCCAGCGGCTGGAGGTGCATCGCGTGCGCGGGCACCGGGTGGGGATCGTCGAGGTCGAGCTGGGGGAGTACCTGGAGGAGCTGGCGCCGCTCGTCTCGCGCTGCCTGGAGGTGTTCGACCTGCCGCTCCTCTTCGCCCTGTTCGGCGAGGGGGACCGGGTGACGCTGATCGCCCGCGGTCATCTCGAGGGGGTGGACCTCGGGACCGTCCTGGCGGATTTCGCCGGCGGAGGAGGGCACGCCACCGCCGCCTCGGCCCGGCTCAAGGACACCACCCTGCTCGAAACGCGGGAGCGGCTCCTGGATTTCCTCGCGCGAGCCCTGCCGCCGGCGGCGCGGGCGCGCGACCTGATGATCGTCCCCTTCCACACCCTCGCGGCGGAGACCACGATCGAGGGAGCCAAGGCGGGCCTCAACGCCCGGCGGATCAACGCCGCGCCGATCGAGCGGGACGGCAAGGTGGTGGGCATCGTGACCCGCCAGCTCCTCGACGCCGCCCTCCAGCACGGCCTGGGCGCGCGGCCGGTCGCCACGGTGATGGTCCTGGAGCTCGAATGGGCCTCGCCCGACGCGCCCGTCGAGGAGGTGCGGGAGCGGATGCTGGCGCGCCAGCCCCGCTTTGTGCTGGTGGGGGACCCCGCCACGGGGCGGCCTCTCGGCCTCGTCACCCGCATGCAGCTCCTGCGGCACCTGCACGGCGAGCTCACCGCCTTCGAGGAGCGCATCGACCGCCGGGCCGAGCACCTCCGCGAGAAGCGCGAGCACGTGGCCCGGCTGATGGAGACGCGGCTGCCGGAGCCTCTGCTGGCGCGCATCGAGACGATCGCCGCCGTCTCGCGCCGGCACGCCGTGCCGGCCTACCTCGTGGGCGGCTTCGCGCGCGACCTGCTGCTCGAACGGGAGAACCGGGACCTGGACGTGGTGGTCGAGGGGGACGGCATCGAATTCGCCGCCTGGCTGGCCGAGGCCTTCGGCGGCCGGGTGCGCGCCCATCGCGCCTTCCTGACCGCGGTGGTGGTCGATCCCCAGGATTTCCATCTCGACGTGGCCACGGCCCGCACCGAGCTCTACCGCGCCCCGGCGGCGCTCCCCGAGGTGCGGACGTCGGCCTTGCGGCAGGATCTCTTCCGGCGCGACTTCACGATCAACACCCTGGCGATTCGCCTGGGCCCGGAGCCCGGCTTCGATCTGATCGATTTCTTCGGCGGCCGGCGCGACCTCAAGGACAAGACCCTGCGGGTGCTGCACAGCCTGTCGTTCATCGACGATCCCACCCGCATCCTGCGCGCCGTGCGCCTGGAGCTGCGGCTCGGCTTCCAGATCTCGCCCGAGACCCTGCACCTGGCCCACGTGGCGCTCGTGGAAGGGGCGTTCGACCAGCTTTCGGGCTCGCGTCTGCGCGACGAGCTGGCCCTGCTGCTGGGCGATCCGGAGCTGGCTTTGCGCGGCGTCGAGCGGCTGGCCGAGCTGGGCGTGCTGCGGGCGATCGAGCCTCAGATCGTGCTGGACGACGCCGCGCGCGAGCGGCTCCGCGGGGCGCGGGCGGCGCACGACTGGTACCGTCTGGCGGGGATCGCCGATCCGCCCGTCGAGGCCTGGCGGCTGTTCCTCATGGCCCTCGCGGCCGGTCTGGCGCCGCCCGAGCTGGAGCGTCTCGCCGGCCGTCTGATGCTGGCGGGGGAGGATCTCCGGCTCCTGACCGGTTTCCCGGCGCGGTTGGAGGAGGCCCGCGCGGTCCTCCGCAGGGACCCGCCGCCGCATCAGGTGGCCGAGGCTCTGGAGCCGCTCGCGGGCGAGGAGCTCCTCCTGTTGATGGGGGAGGGGGACGAGAGGATCCGCGGCTGGGTGCGCCGGTATCTGACCGAGCTGCGCCCGCTGACGCTCACGCTCCGGGGAGGGGACCTGCTCGCGCGCGGCATCCCTCCCGGACCGCGGATCGGCGAGGCCCTGCGCGACACCCGGCGGGCCCGGCTCGACGGCCGCATCGACGAGGCCGGGGAGCTGCGCTACGCTCTCGCCTTCCTGGCGGCAGAGCAGAGGAGGACCGCTTGATCCGCTCGCGATTCGCGATGGCCATGCTGCTGCTCGCGGCCCTGCCGGCTCGGGGCGCGGACGACGACCGCTCGACCGAGATCCTGCGCTACGAGTGCCGGACCGACGTGGCCCGCCGCGAGACCACGCTCTTCGCCAACGGCACCATCCGCCTGCGCAAGGGGCAGATCGGCAACGAGAAGATGGGGCTCGCGGAGCTGGCGCCGGACAAGCTGGAGGGCTTCCTCAACCGCCTCGCCGCGGAGGATCTCTCGGAGGCGAAGAGCCCGGACAAGGGGCCCGAAGGGGCCTGGATCGAGCGCTGCGAGCTGCGCTTGCAGCTCCCGGGCAAGGACCTCCAGACCTTTCAGCTCGGCCAGTACGACCGCCTGCCGCTCAACCTGTCGCACGTCGTGCACATCGCGCAGGAGCTGGAGAAGAAGGTCACGATCGTCAAGGAGGCCGGCGACCTGCCGGCCGGCTACGAGCCGCGGCCCGGCGACGTCCTGAAGCACGCGGGGGATGGCAACCGTTTCCGCGTCGTGGCCTTCACCAGCGACGGCAAGGGGATCGAGCTGGAGGGGATCGACCAGCCGATCGAGCTCTACGTCCCCAAGGACCAGCTCCGGAAGAAGTTCACGGCCCTGCTGTCGAGGGAAGAGTGAAGCCGGGGGTAAGGATCACGGGAGGAGAATTCCGCGGCCGGGGCCTCACCGTGCCGCCGGGAGCGAGGCCGACCGAGGGGCGGGTCCGCGAGGCGCTCTTCTCGATCTGGAGCGACCGCATCGAAAACGCCCGCGTCCTGGACCTCTTCGCGGGCAGCGGCGTGGTGGGGCTGGAGGCGCTGGGCCGCGGCGCGCTCGCCGTCCTCGCCGTGGACGAGGGTCTCCGCGCCGTGAAGACCCTGGAGGCGAACGCGGGCAAGCTGGGAGAGCGGCTGCTCCAGATCCGCCGTCTCACCCTCCCCGCCGGCCTCGCCCGTCTGACCGACGAGGGTCCCTTCGACCTCGTCTACGCCGACCCGCCGTACAACTTCGACGCCTACGGCGAGCTGCTCGAAGCGGTGGCCCCCCTGCTGGCCCAGGATGGAGAGGTCGCCGTCGAGCACTCCTCGCGCCGCGACTTGGCCCTCGAGGCCGGGCCGCTGACGCGGGTGGACGTGCGGAGGTATGGGGAGAGCGCGATTAGCTTCTACCGGCGGGGACCGGGGTAGAATAGGCTTGGAGGATGCTATGACGATCCAATTGACCGAACAGCAGCAGGAAGTGCTCGACTCCTCGGGGGCTGCCCCTCCCCAGGTGGTGGATCCCCGTACAAATTCTGCTTACGTCCTCGTTCCAGCCGACGAGTACGAAACCATCCGCGAGATCATCGAGGATGAGCGGCGGCAGGCGGCAATCCGAGCGGTTGCCCTCAAAAGCCTTGCGCGTCGGATGAATGAGGATCAATGATCGAGCCCGGTGAGATTTACATCGCCGATGTTCCTGACGCCGGACCTCACCCGGTCATCGTCGTATCCCGGGAAGACCTCAACCGTGGCCATTACGCGGTTGTAGTTGCCTGTACCTCGGCCCGGTTCGCATTACGCAGCAAATTACCCAACTGCGTGCCATTTCGAGCGGGTGAGTTTGGATTCAAAGTCGATTCCGTTGCGCAGTGCGAGAGCATCCTGGCAATCGACAAGAAGTGGTTGGATCTCGAGTCTGGTCCCATTGGAGCTCTCGATGAGACCGCTCTGCGGGACGTGATCAAAGCAATCGGATATGTCATCCAGTCCGATTGCGAGCCCGTTTGAAATTCACCGCAGAAAGAACGCCAGCTCCTCCAGGTTGATCCGCAAATCGACGTTCTTCAGCGGCACGTCCGGGCGGCGCTTGACGCGCACGGGGGCGAAGTTGAGGACCCCCTTGATGCCCGCTTCGGCCAGGGCGTCGTAGTTCTCCTGGGCGGCCTCGGCGGGGACGGCCAGGACGCCGATCTCGGCCCCGGACTCGCGGACGACCTCCTTGAGGTCGGCGCTGGAGCGGACGGTCAGGTTGGCCACCTGCTTGCCGATCTTCCTGGGATCGTTGTCCACCGCCGCCACCACGCGGAACGAGCCGTAGTTGAAACCAAGGTACTGGGCGAGCGCGCTCCCCAGGTTCCCCATGCCCACGATCAGCAGCGCGTGCTGGCGGTCGAGGCCCAGGAGGGAGCTCAGATGGGTGGCCAGGGCATCGACGTCGTAGCCGACGCCGCGGATGCCGAACTCTCCGAACTGGGCGAGGTCCTTGCGGATCTGGGTCGCGGAGAGGTGATAGCGCTGCGCCATCTCCTGCGAGGAGACCCGGGAGACCCCGCCCTCCTGGAGCTGGCGCAGACAGCGCAGGTAGAACGAAAGCCGGTTGAGGGTGAGAGGCGAAACCTCTTCCAGCTCGCCGCCGATGCCTACTTCGCGGTGGTCGCTGCGATCAGCCACTGGAGCAGACCTGTGGGCCAGATGCCGAGCGCCAGGGTCCCCAGAGCGGCGACCACGGCCGCGGTACGGCCCCAAACGTCGATCAGCAGCCCCTCCGGCTGCCGCGTCTCGGGTTTCATGTAGAGGTAGTACACGACCCGGAGGTAGTAGAAGACGCCGACGAGGCTCGCCAATACGCCAGTAATGGCGAGGCCGACGTGGCCGTCCCCGACCGCCTTGAGGAAGACCACGTATTTGCCGAGGAAGCCCACGGTCGGCGGGATGCCGCCCAGCGACAGCATGCAGACCGTGAGGCACCCGCCGAGCAGCGGATAGCGATATCCCCAGCCGGCGAGATCCGAGATCAGGTGCTGCTCGCCCGGACGGCTGTAGAGCAGGGTCACGACGGTGAAGGCGCCGGCGTTCATCAGCACGTAGGCCAGCAGGTAGACGAGCACCGGCATCAGCGAGGAGCGGTCGAGCGTCACCAGCGCCAGCAGCAGGTAGCCCATGTGGGCGATGCCGGAGTAGGCGAGCATGCGCTTGAGGTCCCGCTGCACCAGGGCGAGCAGGTTTCCCACCACCATCGAGAGCACCGAGAGGATCGCGATCACCGTGGACCACCGGTGGACGTTGACCGGTCCGCCGCCCTGCACGACGGCGCCGAGCAGGCGGTAGAGCACCAGCGCGCTCGCCACCTTGGGCGCCACCGAGAGGAAGGCCACAAAGGGCGAGGGGGCGCCCTGATAGGTGTCCGGCGACCAGGCGTGGAAGGGGACGAGGCTCATCTTGAAGCCGAAGCCCGCGATCAGCATCAGGAAGCCGAGGATGGCGAAGACCGGCACGTCCGGCTGGCCGGCCAGCTTCGTGCCGATCTCCGCGAAGCGGGTGGTGCCGGTGGCGCCGTAGACCAGCGCGATGCCGTAGAGCACGAAGGCGCTGACGAAGGCCCCCATCAGGAAATATTTGATCGCCGCCTCGCCCGAGATGGCGAGCTTGCGGTGGTAGGCCGCCAGCGAGTAGAGGCTGAGCGAGAGGAGCTCCAGCGAGAGGAAGACCGTCAGCAGCTCGGTCGCCCGCAGCATCAGCAGCAGGCCGGTGGCGCACCAGAGGAGCAGGGCGTGGTATTCGCCCGCGAGGATCCTCTCCCGCCGCAGATACCCCTGCGAGGCGAGCAGGCAGAGCGCCGTGGCGAGCAGGATGACGTAGGAGAAGGCCGCCGTGGTGGGGCTCGTCTCCAGGAGGCCGTGGAAGGTCGCCGCATCGCCGGTGACCGTGTGGCCTGGGGTGACCCAGTAGACGCCCCAAGCCGCGACGGCCGTGGTCAGCAGCGAGAGCGCCATGAAGGCCCGCCGCAGGGCGGGGGAGATCGCTTCGAGCATCATTACCAGCACGCCGCCGCCGCAGAGGACGATCTCGGGCAGCAGCAGCATCCAATCCGCGCGGCTCATCGGCCAGCCTCCGTGGTGGTGTTGCTCGAAACCTGCGCGGGCGTAGCGGCCGGATCAACCGGCCGCAGCGTCGCCGTCGTCACGCTGGGCGCCGCGATCCGCCCCCGGTAGCCCGCGAGCACGCCGTCGAGCGCTTGGCGGCTCGGCTTCAGGAAGGTGTTGGGCGCCACGCCGATCCACAGCATCAGCACGCACAGGGGGATCAGCGCCGCCAGCTCGCGGCCGTTCAGGTCGCTCAGCGTCTTGTTCTCTTCCTTGGTGATCGGTCCCCAGAGGGTGAGCTGGATCATCTTCAGCAGGTAGACCGCGGCGAGCACCACGCCGAAGGTGGCGATCGCCACCGGCACCCAGCCCAGGGTGCGGAAGCTGCCGAGCAGGATCATGAACTCACCCACGAAGCCGTTGAGGGCCGGCAGGCCCACGGACGCCAGGCTGGAGAAGACCAGGAAGAAGGCGAACACCGGCATCACCTTGGCCAGGCCGCCGAATTCGTCGAACTTCTTGGTGTGCCGCCGGTCGTAGATCATGCCGACGAGCAGGAAGAGGGCGCCGGTCGAGAGGCCGTGATTGACCATCTGGAGGAGCGACCCCTGCCAGGCGATGGCGTCGATGGCGAGCAGGCCGAGCATCACGAAGCCGAGGTGGGCGATCGAGGAGTAGGCGACCAGCTTCTTCATGTCCTCCTGCACCCAGGCGACCAGGGCGCCGTAGATGATGCCGACGATGGCGAGCGCCAGCAGCAGCGGCTTGGCCGCCTCGGTGGCGTGGGGGAAGAGCGGGATGGCGAAGCGCACGAAGCCGTAGGTGCCGAGCTTCAGCAGGATGCCGGCGAGGATCACCGAGCCCCCCGTGGGCGCCTCGACGTGGGCGTCCGGCAGCCAGGTGTGCAGCGGGAACATCGGCACCTTGATGGCGAAGGTCAGCGCGAACGCCGCGAACAGCCAGATCTGCTGGTGCACCGGCAGGTCGAGCCGCAGGAGATCGGTGTAGGCGAAGCTCCAGACGCCACCGTTCAGCTCCTTGAATTTCCAGGCCATCCAGAGGATGGCGATCAGCATCAGCAGGCTGCCGGCCATGGTGAAGAGGAAGAACTTGACCGCCGCGTAGATCCGCCGCTCGCCGCCCCAGATGCCGATCAGCAGGTACATCGGGACGAGCATGACCTCCCAGAAGACGTAGAACAGGAAGAGGTCGTAGGCGACGAGCGTCCCCAGCACGCCGGTGGTGAGCAGCAGCATGGAGGCGCCGAACAGCGGCCAGTGCTTTTCGATCCCCTTCCACGAGCCCAGGATCACGATCGGCAGCAGCAGGATGCCGAGCATCACCAGCGGCATCGAGATACCGTCCATCGCCAGGTCGTAATTGATGCCGTAGCTGGTGATCCAGGAGATGGCGCCGTCGTGCACCAGCGGGAAGGTGCCGTCCGCGCCCAGATGGCTGAACAGGTACTGGAGCCCGAAGGCGACCTCGATCAGCGAGACCACCAGCGAGTAGATCTTCGCCGCCTTGGCCTGCGCGCGGGCGAGGAAGAACAGCGGTATCGCCGCGATCGTCGGGAACAGGACGAGGCGGGTCAGCGTGTTGCCGACAAGCAGTCCGAAAAAGGTTTCCATATCTCCGATCCGGTCACCTGAAGGCGATCCAATAGAAGAGCACGATCACGCCGAGGAAGAAATAGAGGGCGTAGTTGCGCACGTTGCCGGTGGTCGAGAAGCGGCCGACGTCGCCGGTCAATTCAGTGAGAAACGCGCCGAAGTTGATCGCCCCGTCGATGACGAAGGTGTCCACCACTTTCCAGAGGAAGCGGGAGATGGCGGCGATGGGCCGCACGATCAGCGCCTCGTAGATCTCGTCGACGTACCACTTGTTGAGCAGCAGGCGGTGCAGGACGGGCAGGCGCGCGGCCCAGTGCTGGCCGCGGGCCAGCCCCTTGTCGCCGCCGTAATTCGCCCAGGCGAGATAGATGCCGAACGCGGCGACCAGGGTGGTGATCAGGATCAGCAGGAGCTCAGGGCCGGTGCCGACGTTGTGCTCGCCGGCTTCCATCCCCTGCGGCACGGCGATCACCGGCTCCAGCCAGTTGTGGAACCAGTTGAGGTCGCGGCCCGCGGAGAGGACCTTGGGGACCCCGACGTAGCCGGCGAGGACCGCGCCCACGGCGAGGATACAGAGCGGAATCGTCATCGAGGCCGGCGACTCGTGCAGGTGGTGCTCCTGCTCGTGGGTGCCGCGGAACTCCCCCTCGAAGGTGAGAAAGTAGGAGCGGAACATGTAGAAGGCCGTCATGCCCGCCGTGATCAGACCCACCGCCCAGATCAGCCAGTGGCCGCTCGCGGCGGCGGAGTGCAGGATCTCATCCTTCGAGAAGAAGCCGGAGAGCAGAGGCACGCCCGCGATCGCCGCCGCGCCGATCAGATAGGTCCAGCTGGTGATCCGCATGTGCTTCCGCAAGCCGCCCATGTGATCCATGTCCTGGTCGCCGCTCATGGCGTGGATCACCGAGCCGGAGCCCAGGAAGAGGAGGGCCTTGAAGAAGGCGTGCGTCATCACGTGGAAGAGCGCCGCCGAGTAGGCCCCCATTCCCGCGGCCAGGAACATGTAGCCGAGCTGCGAGACGGTGGAGTAGGCGAGCACCTTCTTGATGTCGGTCTGCGCGATGCCGATCGACGCCGCGAAGATCGCCGTGACCGCGCCGATGATCGCCACGAACAGCGAGACGCCCGGCGCGAGCTGATAGATCACGTTCGAGCGCACCACCATGTAGACGCCGGCGGTGACCATGGTGGCGGCGTGGATCAGGGCCGAGACCGGCGTCGGGCCCGCCATCGCGTCCGGCAGCCAGACGTAGAGCGGGATCTGCGCGCTCTTGCCCATGGCGCCCACGAAGAAGCAGAGGGCGATGAAGCTGGCGAGCGAGAAGCCTCCCGCGTAGTGGGCGGTGGCGAGGCCGGGGTTGGCGACGATCTGCGGGAAGACGTCGTGATAGGTCAGGCTCTTGAAGTTGGCGAACAGCGCGAACATGCCGACCAGGAACGCGAAGTCGCCGATCCGGTTGACGATGAACGCCTTCTTGCCGGCGTACGGCGGGAACGCCTGGTCGTAATAGAAGCCGATCAGCAGGTAGGAGCAGAGGCCCACCCCTTCCCAGCCCACGAACATCACCAGGTAGTTGTTCCCCAGCACCAGCATCAGCATGGCCGACATGAAGAGGTTGAGGTAGGAGAAGTACCGGCGGTACCCCTCCTCATGCCCCATGTAGCCGACCGAGTAGACGTGGATCAGGAAGCCCACGAAGGTGACGATGAACAGCATCACCGCCGACAGGTGGTCGAGCAGGAAGGCGACCGGGATGTTGAGGTCGCCGGTGGTCCACATGTAGAGCGTCCGCTCGTAGGAGGGGGCGGTCCCTTGCGAGAATTCCCACAGGCAGCCGAGGGCGATCAGCAGCGAGGCGCCCGGCGCGGCCAGGGCCACGAAGGTGACCAGCCACTTTGGAAACCATTTTCCCAGCAGGCCGTTGACGGCGGCGCCGGCGAAGGGGAGGATCGGGATGAGCCAGAGCAGTCCAAGCATGGGCGAGCGCTACCCCTGCAACAGGTTCATGCGGTTGACGTCGATGGTGCGCCGCTGGCGGAAGACGGCGATGAAGAGCGCGAGCCCCACCGCGGCCTCGGCGGCGGCCACCGCCATCACGAAGAAGACGATGATCTGGCCGGTGTGCTGGTCCCACTGGCGCGCGTAGGCCACCAGCGTCAGGTTGGCCGCGTTGAGCATCAGCTCCACCGAGAGGAAGATGCTGATGCCGTTGCGCCGCGTCAGCGCGCCGATGGCGCCGATGGCGAACAGCACCGCCGACAGCAGGAGGTACCAGGAGACGGGGACGGTCATGAACGGACCTCCCGGGGGAGCACGGGACCGCTGCTCGGGTCCTCGGCGACGTAGTCGTCTTTCGGCGAGCTGGTATCGCTCCCCGGCCGCCGGGCGGCCACCGTGGCGCCGATCACCGCCACCAGCAGCAGCAGGCCGACGATCTCGAACGGCAGCAGATAGTCGGTGAAGAGAGCGCCGGCGAGCCCCTTGAGCGAGACGAGCTCCTCGGTGAGCGGCTTGGTCGCCGGCAGGGTGGTCTGCCGGTAGGCGAGCCAGAACATGCCGAGGAAGACGACGGCGCCGAGGATCGCCGTCACCATCTGCGCGCTCCGGCGGGCGTGCGCGCCCTCCTCCTGCTGCACGTTGAGGAGCATGATGACGAAGAGGAACAGCACCACGATGGCCCCGGCGTAGACCAGGATCTGCAAGGCGCCCACGAACGGCGCGCCGAGGAGCACGAACAGCACCGCCATCGAGAACAGCGTGAGCACCAGGCTCAGCGTGGCGTAGATGGGGCTCCGGTGCACCACCACGACGACGCCCGAGCCGAGGGCCAGCGCGGCGAAGATGAGGAAGATCAGGGTTTCCATTGCGGCCAAGCCCCTCCCAGGATTTCTATAGCCAGCCCGCGAGCGTCATCGCGGAGACCAGGATCAGGTTCAGGATGGCGAGCGGCAACAGGAACTTCCACCCCAGCCGCATGAGCTGGTCGTAGCGGAACCGCGGGAAGGTCCAACGCACCCAGACGAACACGGCCATGGCGATGGCGATCTTCGCCACCAGCGTGAGCAGCCCGAGCACCCCGCCCAGCAGGTTGTCGGGGTAGTGGACGAACGGCAGGCTCCAGCCGCCGAAGAAGAGCGTGGCGCCGAGCGCCGAGAGCGCCGCCATGTTCGAGTATTCGCCCTGGAAAAAGAGGGCGAAACGCATGGCGCCGTACTCGGTGTGGAAGCCGGCGATCAGCTCCGACTCCGCCTCCGGCAGGTCGAACGGCAGGCGGTTCGTCTCCGCGAAGGCGGCGATCAGGAAGACCAGGCAGCCGAGGATCTGCGGGAAGCAGTTCCACTGCCACCAGTGCGCCTGCTGGTAGGCCACCACGTCGGTGAGGCGGAATGAATTCACCGGGATCAGCACGGCGAGCACCGAGACGGTCAGCGCCAGCTCGTAGCTGATGAGCTGCGCCGAGGCGCGGATCGAGCCGATCAGCGAGAACTTGTTGTTCGAGGCGTAGCCGGCCATCACCAGCGAGTAGACGCCCAGGCTGGAGATGGCGAGGAAGAGCAGCACGCCGGTATCGGCGTTGGTCACCACCAGCGGGGTGGTCCGGCCGCCCACCGTGATCGTCGGCCCGAAGGGGATCAGCACCAGGGTGGTGAAGGCCGGCATCAGCGCCAGCACCGGCGCCAGCAGGTAGAGCGGCTTGTCCACCAGGGCCGGGGTGACGTCCTCCTTGAACATGAACTTGAGGGCGTCCGCCAGCGGCTGGAAGAGGCCGAACGGCCCCACCCGGTTGGGGCCGGGGCGGTCCTGGATCAGGCCGGCCCCCCGCCGCTCCACCCAGACCATGATCGGCGCGACGTTGATGAACACGGCGAACATCACCGCGTACTTGACGAGGACCACGATCAGATCGGAATTCACGAGGAAGCCTCCGACACCGCCTCGGCGGCCTGATCCGAAAGGTGGTGGGCCGCGCCGGGGACGTTGAGCGCCGCGCCGGTGGCCGGCAGGTCGTGCCAGTGGAGGCCGGCGAAAGCGGGGATCTCCCCCGCCAGCCGGTCGAACACCTTGCCCGGCGTGAGGTTGGACCAACCCTCCTCGAAGCGGGAGAGGAGGTCGCCCAGGGCCTCGACCGCCGGCCGCGTCTGGCCCGGCGGCGGGAAGGCGCGCTCGAAGCGCTGCAACCGGTATTCGACGTTGACGAAGGTGCCGTCCTTCTCGCCGTGATGGGCCACCGGCAGGGCCACGTCCGCGGCCTGCGCCAGCGGCGAATCGGCCCAGCCGAAGACGACCAGGAATTTCGCCTGGCGCAGCTTCGCCACCGCCTCGGCCGAGTAGGCCGCTTGGCCGAAGTCGCTGTCGCTGACGATCAGCACCGCGCAGCGGGAGGCGGCGTCCCCCTGGAGCAGGTCCTCGGCCGAGCCGCTGAAGCCCACCAGCTCCGCGCTGCGGCGGTTCGGCGCCTGCTCGCGCCCCTTGATGGGCGGCCGCTGGTGGCGCGGGATCGTCCACTCGGGGCCGAGGTCGACCGGCACCGGCCGGTGCGCCGCGCCCGATCCCTCGGCGAGCTTGGCGAAGAGGTAGGCCTCCTCGCAGGTGAGGAAGCCGGAGCCCAGGACCGCGATCTCACCTTGTCCCTCAGCCTCTTGGATCTTCCGGTGGACCGTGTCGAGCGCGCTCTGCCAGCTCGTGAAGGTGACCCCGTGGCCGTTGCCGTTGGTGCCGGCGGCGCGCAGGCGGGGCGCGGTGAGCCGCGGGGTGAGCTTGTAGCGCTCGAAGGTGGCGCGGCCGTAGTCGCACATCCAGTAGTCGTTGACCTCGGGGTTGAACCGCGGCTTGTAGCGCTTGATGTCGCCGCGCCGGTGCTCCATGGTGACGTTGCACCCCACCTCGCAGCCGGTGCAGATCGACGGCTTCTTGTCGAGGTACCAGACGCGCTCGGCGAAGCGGAAGCGGGTCGAGGTGAGGGCGCCGACCGGACAGATGTCCACCACGCAGGTGGCGAGCGGATTGTCCAACTCCTTCCCCGGGAAGGTGCCGATCTCGACGCGGGCGCCGCGGTTGAAGAAGCCGAGCTCACCCGTGCCGGCGATCTCCTCGGTGAAGCGGATGCAGCGGGTGCACTGGATGCACCGGTTCATGTTGAGCAGGACGTTGGCGCCCAGCGGAATGCGCTCGCGGCCCGGGTAGGTACGCTTGTCCTCGTACTGGAAGCGCGAGTAGGCCACGCCGTGCTTGAAGGAGTAGTCCTGGAGGCCGCACTCGCCCGCCTGGTCGCAGATCGGGCAGTCGAGCGGGTGGTTGATGAGAAAGAGCTCCATCATCCCCCGCTGCGCCTCCTCGACCTCGGGGACGTCGGTGTGCACCACCATGCCGTCCTTCATCACCTGGGTGGAGCACCCGGCCTGCAGCTTCGGCATGCCGTCGATCTTGACCAGGCACATGCGGCACTGGCCCACCACCGACAGGCGCGGGTGATAGCAGTAGTGGGGGATCTGGACGCCGACCTTGATGGCGGCGTCCACCAGGTTGGTGCCCGCCTCCACCTCCACGGTGCGTCCGTTGATCGTTACCTTGGGCACTTCGTACGCTCCGTTCTCGAATCAGTTCTCAAGGTCAATTCTCGAAATACCGCCGGTGGGGGAAGGGGCAGGCCTTCTCCTTGATGTGGCGGTCGATCTCGTCCTGGAAGCCCTTGACGAGCGACTGCACCGGACCGATCGCCGCGTCCCCCAGGGCGCAGAGCGAATTGCCGCCGATGTGGCTGCAGATCGAGAGCAGGACCTGGCCGTCGCGCTCGGTCCCCTCGCCGTGCTCGATCCGCTTGAGCATCAGCTCCATCCAGTTCGTCCCCTCGCGGCAGGGCGTGCACTGCCCGCACGACTCGTGGTTGAAGAACTTCGCCAGGCGCGCCACCGAGCGCACCATGCAGGTGGTGTCGTCCATCACGATCACCGCCGCGGAGCCGAGCATCGAGCCCGCCTTGGCCACCGTGTCGAAATCCATCTTGATGTCGATCTGATCCGCCTTGAGGATCGGCGCCGAGGCGCCCCCGGGGATGAACGCCTTGAGCGGCCGCCCCTTCAGCATGCCGCCGCACGCCTCGAGCATCTCGCGGAACGTGATGCCGATCGGGTGCTCGTAGGTGCCGGGGCGCTCGACGTGGCCCGAGATGGCGTAGAGCTTGGGGCCGGTATTCTTTTCATCGGTACCGATCGACTTGAACCAGTCGGCGCCGCGCTCGATGATGTGCGGCACGTTGCACAGCGTCTCGACGTTGTTGATCACGGTGGGGGCGCCGAAGGCGCCGATCACGGCGGGGAAGGGGGGCTTGACGCGCGGCTGGCCGCGCTTGCCCTCCAGCGACTCCAGCATGCCCGTCTCCTCGCCGCAGATGTAGGCCCCCGCGCCGCGGTGGACGTACATGTTCAGCTTGAAGCCCGAGCCCATCACGCTGTCGCCCAGCACCCCCGCCTCGTAGGCCTCCTTGATCGCCCGCTCGAGGATCGCGGTGGACTTGGTGTACTCGCCGCGGATGTAGATGTAGGTCGTATTCGCGGCCACCGCCCAGCAGCAGATGGCGCACCCCTCGATGAGCTGGTGGGGGTCATACTCCATCAGCAGCCGGTCCTTGAAGGTGCCCGGCTCGGATTCGTCGGCGTTGCAGACGAGGTACTTCGGCTTGTCCTTCCCCTTGGGGATGAAGCTCCACTTGAGCCCGGCCGAAAAGCCCGCCCCGCCGCGCCCGCGCAGCCCCGACCTCTTCACCTCGTCGATGACCGCGTCGGGCTCCATCTTGAGCGCCTTGGCGAGCCCCTCGTAGCCGCCGAGCTGCCGGTACCCCTTGTAGGTCAGCGCCTCGGGCTTGCCGACGTTGCGGGTCAACACGCGTTCAAAGGCCATCACTTCAGCCCTTTCAGGATCTGCCGCACCCGGTTGGGGGTGAGGTTCTCGTGGTAGTCGTCGTCCACCATCATCATCGGCGCCGTGTCGCAGGAGCCCAGGCACTCGAAGTGGACGTAGGAGCAGCGGCCGTCCGGCGTCACCTCGTCCTCGCCCACGCTCAGCTCCTTGTGGATGGCCTCCATGATCTCGTCCGAGCCACGGAGCTGGCAGGAGAGGTTGGTGCAGACGCGGATGCGGTGCCGGCCGACCGGCTTCTGGTGGTAGAGATCGTAGAAGGTGACGACGCCGTAGACCTTGGCCACCGGCAGCTCGAGCTCCGCCGCCACGGCCGCGATGGCCTCGTCCGGCAGCCAGCCCCCCCACTCGCGCTGGGCGATGTGGAGCACGGGGAGGAGCAGCGCCTCGGTGGTGGGGTAGCGGGGGCGCAGCGCCTCGATCTCGTCGCGGGCGGCTTGCGAGAAGCTCATCACGGCCGGCTCCTGGACGCTCACAGTTGCAACCCCACGGGCCGGCGCTCGCGCGCCGGCAGCGACAGGTCGAGGCCGCCCTTGAGCCAGATGTAGGCGTACCCGACCAGGATCAGGAAGACGAAGACCATCACCGCCCAGAAGAGCTGCCATCCGCCGTCGCGCAGGATCAGCGACCAGGGATAGAGGAAGGCGGCCTCCAGGTCGAAGACGATGAAGTCGATCGCGATCAAGAAAAAGGCGATCGACAGCCGCTTGTGGGAGACGTCCATCAGGGGCATGCCCGACTCGACGGTGGTCCGCTTGATCAGGCCGCCGCGCTGGTTGCCCACGAAGAGGGCGAGCAGGTACGAGGCGATAAGGATGACGACTCCCAGCGCGATCGAGATCCCCAACGCCAGCAGGACTGGATAGTACTGCTCCGGCAAGGTGTTCCTCCTGTTGATCAGGGCCCGGAAGGAAGTGCCCCGGCAGGGCGAAGCCCGCGCTCCAGGACGGGCGCCGCGCTCGTGAAGCTTGTCACAAGCTCAGGCGGGATACAAGGTGGGGAGAGGCACCGCGCCGCCCGAGATTTCAATCCCGGGCGGCAGGGGCTTCAGCAGGTATAGCCGCCATCCGCCGACTGCAGGGGCGGAGGACAGCTCGCCGTGATCGTGCAACAGACCGGCTTGCCGGATGCCCCCGCGGCGTTCTCGAGGGTCTTGCCTCCCAACTCAGCGAGGGTCTCGCGGCTCAAGCTCATCTTCTTCGCGCTTTTCCTCATCCTCTGCTCCTTTCGGATCGTAGCGGTCATACTCGGCGTCGTCAGGATTGTCCCACACCTTGCGGAAGGCGCTTTCAGAGAGCCGAGCCGCGGCTTGTACGAGACGTCGGTCGTGTTCCCGGCGCTGCCGGCTCACCCGATCTTCACCTTGTCGTAGATCTCCGCTAACTCCAACGTGCATTGGATCGAGGAAAAAAGGACAGTCGACTCCAACCCCGTGGTCGTGGTGAGCAGCCACTCGTTCCCGTCCCGGCGGAGGAACCGCTCGACCCGGTGCTGGTCCTGGGCGACGAGGACGTACTCGGCCAGGGAGTCGATCTTCTGGGAATACTGGAACTTCTTCCCGCGATCATAGGCTTCGGTCGTCGGGGAGAGGACCTCGACGATCAGGACCGGGTTGAGGAGGGTGTCGAGGTGCTCGTCCTCGAAGCGCGGCTCGCCGCAGGCCACGACGACGTCAGGATAGGTATAGAAGTCGATCTCCGGGATACGAACCCGCTGGTCGCCCGAATAGACCTCACCGGGGCGTTTCTTCAGATGGAGGCTGAGCTCGCGGACGATATTCGTCACGATGAGATTGTGCTCGCGGCTCCCGCCCGCCATCGCGAACATCTCGCCGTCGAGATACTCGCTCCGGATCTCGGCCTGGCGCTCGATCGCCAGGTACTCCTCCGGGCTCAGAGACGGCTTCGGCTGGGGTTGTACCATCGGATCTCCTCCCACGGACATGTATCGGGAATGAGGATAAGGATAGCCGGCGGGCGGTGTCAACCGGCGCGATCCGTTCCGTCGTAAGGTTACGACGGTAAAGGCTTTCAGCGGAGCCGAATGCCCATCCATTCAGGAAGACCGTCCGTACCGGCGGGAGAAGGTCTCGTCCGTCCCGGGGAGCTCCCTCCCCCCAGGCAGGGACGATAGCTCCGGCGCAGAGGGGATGGGGGAATGTTCCGTCCGTTTGGACGAGCATCCGTCCGATTGGGGGAATGTTCCGTCGGCTTGGATGGAACATTCGTCGGTATTGGGGAATGCTCCGTCCATTTGGATGGAACATTCGTCCGATTGGGGGAACGTTCCGTCGATTTGGACGGAACGTTCGTCCAATCTGGGGGAACATTCGTCTCACAAGTTGGAACATTCCCCTTTTGGGGGGAACGGTTCCCCTCCGGCGACGGAACATTGCTCCCCAGCGACGAGAGGGGACGACGGAGCGCCGAAGAGGCCCGGACGGCGGGGGAGGATTCCTGACGCTCCAGGACCGACTTTCCCGACCCGCTCTTCCGGCGGCCCCTCCTGCCGTCACCCCCCTGCCATCGGCACGTTGCCTGCATGTAACATTGGGACAGCTCAGGCCCCGGAAGGCATCCCGGGACGGTGCGCTCGTGCCGTATCGAACAGGGGAGGACTGGATGGCGTCTGAAGCTCCGAGAGTGACACGACTTAGAGGGCCGTTCGGATACGCCCTGACCGTCGACGTCGAGGAGTGGTACCACACCTGCCTGGTGCCGGACTACGTCCATCCGGAAGACCGCCCTACCCTTCCCGAGGAGCTGGACTGGCTGCTCCCCGAGCTGCTCGCCATGCTGGACGAGGCGCGGTGCGCGGCGACCTTCTTCGTGCTCGGCGAGGTGGCCGAGCGGCTGCCCCGGCGGATCCGCGAGATCGCCGCCGCCGGCCACGAGGTGGCGAGCCACGGCTACGTCCATCTGCGCGCCTGCGAGCGGTCCGTGAAGGCCTTTCAGGACGACGTCGAGCGCTCCAAGGAGATCCTGGAGGACCTCCTGGGCGAGCCGGTGCTCGGCTTCCGGGCCCCCGAATGGTCGCTGCGCAGCCTCGGGAGCTCGCGGCTGCCGGTGGTGGCGAAGGCGGGCTTCCTCTACGACAGCTCGCTCAACCCCTGCCCGCTCGCCGGCCGGCCGGGCAATCCGCGCTTCGCCTCGCGCCTGCGCTGGGACGACGGGCTCAGGATGCAGCCGGACCTCCTGGAGCTTCCACCGCTCACCTTCGGCGGCCCGTTGCGCCTGCCCGCGGGGAGCTGGCCGGGCCGGCTGGTCAATCCCGAGCGGCTGGTCCGCGCGGCGCTCGACCATGCGGACGACGGGGGGATGCCGGTCGCCGTGGTCCACCCCTGGGAGATCTCGGGCCGGCCGACTCCGGGTCCCTTGAGCGGTCTGGCGAAATTCATCCACGAGACCGGCCGGCGGGGGTTCCAGGACCGCTTCCGCGAGCTGCTCCAGGGGCTCCCCTGGACCACCCTGCGCGCCGCGGCGGGGCTGGAATCGGTCGTCCGGCTCCGGACCGCGGGCTCGCGCCGGGCCACCGGCTGAGATTCCATACGCCAGGATGGCCCGCCGCCGGGCATCGTATAAGCTTCGTCTGGCTGGGGGGGAGAGGGGTTGGTGCGAAAGGGGGGACTCGAACCCCCACGGCCTTTCGACCACAAGCTTCTGAGACTTGCGCGTCTACCAGTTCCGCCACTTTCGCAGGCGGGGTGATTCTAGGGAGAGAACCGCGAACATGTCAATCTCATTTCCGGGCGCCGAGGGAATCCTGCGGCGGCAGATCCTCGAGCGGCTCGACGAGGCCGGGCGGGGAGGGATGGAGAAATCCGAGCTGCAAGGGAAGGTGGACGCCACCCCCGAGGAGCTCGACCGTGCCCTCGCCACGCTGGCGCGGGACGGGCGCGCCGTCGAGATGGAGGAGCGCTGGTACGCGCCGGAGAAGACCGGCTGGAGCGTCGGCGTCGTCCAGCGGCTGGAGGAGGGGGACGCCCTGGTCCGCCCCGGACCGCGGGAGGACCCCACCTTCTTCGTCCGCAAACGCAACCTGAAGCGGGCCATCGACGGCGACCGGGTGGTGGTGCGGCGGCTGGGCAAGGCCCGTCCGTGGGACGACCGGCCGGACGAGGGGATCGTCGTCCAGGTCCTCGGCCAGGATCTCGACACCCTCGTCGGCACCCTGGAGACCGACGATCGGGGGATCCACTGGCTCACCCCCTTCGATCCCAAGCTCTCGCTGGACCTGCCGGTCGAGGGGGCCGGGGAGGTCCCCGACGGCGTATACGTGGTGGTGGCGGTCGACCGCGTCGGCCGGGCCCATCAGGGGCGGCTGATCGAGGTGCTGGGCGACCTCGAGGAGCCCGGGGTGGACGTGCTGGTGGTGCTGCGCCAGTACGGCATTCCGGACGACTTCCCCGACGCCGTGCTGGAAGGTGCGATGGCCCTCCCCACCGATCCCCGGCCGGAGGATTGGGCGGGGCGCGAGGACTTGAGAGATCGGGTGATCGTCACCATCGATGGCGAGAGCGCCCGCGATTTCGACGACGCGGTGTCGATCGAGCGGCTGCCGGGCGGCAATTTTCGTCTCGGCGTCCACATCGCCGCCGTGGCCCAGTACGTGGAGGATGGCAGCGCGCTCGACCTGGAGGCCTATCGCCGGGGGACCAGCGTCTACTATCCCGAGCGGGCGGTCCCCATGCTCCCGGAGCGGCTGTCGAACGGCCTCTGCTCGCTGCGGCCCGGCGTGCCGCGCCTGACCCTCTCCGTCTTCCTCGACATCGACCGCAACGGCCAGGTGCAGTCCCGCCGCTTCGCCGAGACGGTGATCCAGAGCGCCCGCCGGCTCACCTATACCGAGGTCCGGCGCGTGCTGGAGGAGCCGCGCGACACGGACGAGGCCGAGTACGGGCCCGTCCTGCCGGCGCTGCGGGAGATGGGCGAGCTGATGCGGATCCTCAACGCGGCCCGCGTGGCGCGGGGATCGATCGATTTCGATCTCCCGGAAGGGGACGTGGTGCTCGACACCGACGGCGAGATGGTGGGCATCCAGCCCGAGCAGCGCAACGTCGCCCACCGGCTGATCGAGGAATTCATGATCGCGGCCAACGAGGCGGTGGCCTTCGAGCTGGTGAGCCGGGGCGTGCCGGCCCTCTATCGCGTCCACACCCCGCCGTCGCCGGAGCGGCTGGAGGAGCTGCAGGAGCTGCTCGCCACCTTCGGGCTGCAGCTGCGGGGCGAGCTCGACGACCTTCCCCCCGGAGCGCTCCAGGAGGTGACGCGGGCGGCCCAGGGACGGCCCGAGGAGCACTTCATCTCGTCGGTGGTGCTGCGCACACTCCAGCGGGCGGTCTACGATCCCGAATGCCTGGGGCACTACGCGCTCGCCTCCGAGTATTACTGCCACTTCACCTCGCCGATCCGGCGCTATCCGGACCTGATCGTCCACCGCCAGCTCCGCGCCCTCCTTCGGGGCCAGGCCGAGGAGGAGTCCGAGCGGACGCGGATGGCCGAGCGTCTGCCGGACATGGCCGAGCACACCAGCCGCATGGAGCGGCGGGCGGAGCAGTCCGAGCGCGACCTGCTGCAATGGAAGAAGGTGCGCTTCCTGGCCGGCCGCGCCGGGGAGACCTTTCCGGGGAGGATCACGGGGGTCCAGCCCTTCGGCCTCTTCGTGCAGCTCGACGGCTACTACGTGGACGGCCTGGTGCCCATCCGCACCATGGCGGACGATTACTATCGCTACGAGCCCGAGGCGCACCGATTGGTGGGGGAGAGCAAGGGACGGGTCTTCCGGCTGGCCGATCCGGTCGAGGTGGTGCTGGTGGGGGCCTCGCCCCGGGTGCGGGGGTTGGACTTCAAGCTCAAGGACATGCCGGAGCCCGCGGCTCGCCCGGCACCGTGGTGGGCGGAAGAGCGGAGGCCGGCGCGGGAGCCCCGAGAGCCCCGGGAGAGGGAGAGGAAGCGGCGGCGGTAGGATGCGCTGGTACAATCTGTCCAAGAACGGAGGAACCATGAACACCGTGAAGGAAGATGCCCGGCAACTCGTCGAGAGCCTGCCAGACCACGCGACGTGGGACGACCTTATGTACGAGATGTATGTACGCCAGAAGATTGCCCTCGGGATCCAGGCTGCCGATGAGGGACGTGTGGTGCCTCACGAAGAAGTGAAAAAGAGATTCCTCTCCCGATGAGGATCGAATGGACCGATCCCGCCATCGCCGATCTCTCCGCGATCCGCGACTACATCGCGCGGGATTCGGAGCACTATGCGGTGCAGTTCATAGGCAAGATCATCGATGCGGTCGAGAAACTGGAGGATTTTCCAGAGATGGGGCGGCGAGTACCGGAATCCCATGAGGGAGAGGGAATCCGGGAGATCCTGTTTCAAAGCTACCGCATCATCTACCGCCTGAGATCCGAGCGGGTTCAGATCATCACCGTTCTTCATGGTGCCCGGGATCTGGCGCACATGACTCAGAAGCCCTGGGAAATCGGGTAGCTCCGCCCATGCCGCTGACCCCCACCGTCGCCATCGTCGGCCGCCCCAACGTCGGCAAGTCGACCCTGTTCAACCGCCTGTTGGGGCGGCGGCAGGCGATCGTCCACGATCTGCCGGGCATCACCCGCGACCGCATCACGGGCACGGTCGAGTTGGCCGAGGACCGGCCGATCCAGATCGTCGACACCGGGGGGCTGGTGCCGGGAGACGATCCGCTGGGGCTCAACCAGCAGGTCTTCCTGGCGGTCGAGGAGAGCGATCTCCTCCTCTTCATCGTCGACGGCAAGCAGGGGCTGGTCTCCGCCGACGAGGAGGTGTGGTCCCACTTCCGGCGCTTCAACAAGCCCACCGTGCTGGTGGTCAACAAGGGGGATACCCGCGAGGCGCAGAGCCGCTTCTCCGAGTTCTACAGTCTGGGGATCGACCGCCAGATCCTCATCTCGGCCGAGCACGGCGGCGGGATCGGGGACCTGCGCGAGGCGCTGGCGTTGGCCCTCCCCGAGATCCCGGACATCCCGACCCCCGACGCGCCGGCGATCGCCATCGTGGGGCGGCCCAACGTCGGTAAATCCTCACTGCTCAACAAGATCTCCGGCCTGAACCGGGCCTTGGTCTCGCCCGTGGCCGGCACCACCCGCGATCCGGTCGACACCCTGATCACCCGTGGGGAAAAATCCTATCTGCTGATCGACACCGCCGGCATGCGCCGCCGCAGCCAGGTCTCCGGCGCGCCCGAGGAGCTGGCGGTGATGATGGCGCGCCGCCAGATCGAGCGCTGCCAGGTGGCCGTGCTGGTGATCGACGCCGCGGCGGGGGTGACCAGCAGCGATCTCGCCATCGCCGGCAGCATCTGGGAGCTGGGGCGGGCGGCGGTGGTGGCGATCAACAAATGGGACCTCCTGGACGAGGAGCGGCGCGAGAAGCTGGAGCTCTCGTTCGAGCGGCTCGACGAGCTGCTGGCCACGCCGGGGCGGGTCAACGTCTCGGCCCTGAGCGGCCGGGGGATCGACAAGCTCTGGGGGCCGATCGACCGCGCGCTGGCCGCCTACAAGCTCAAGCTCGGCACCGGCCAGCTCAACCGGCTGTTCGAGGAGTTCATCCGCAAGGTGGCCCCGCCCGCGCTCGGCGGCGCCCCCTGGCGGCTCTACTACTCCACCCAGGTCTCGACGGCGCCGCCCACCTTCATGCTCTTCGCCAACCGCGCGCTGCCCAGGAACCATCACTACCGGCGCTACCTGGAGAACCGCCTGCGCGAGTCGCTCGACCTCCCCGGCGTGCCGGTGCGGCTGGTGGTGCGGCGGCGGACCGAGTGAGCTGATGTATCGTCTCCCCGTCATGATTCTTCTGAGCGCTCTTTTGACTCTACCCGGCTGCCGGCGCGAGCCGCAGCGGCCCGCCCCGAACGGTACCGCCACCCTGATGGATCAGGTCGCCAAGGCGCCGGATTACAGGCCGCCCGCGGACGGCCGTCTCACGCGGCGCCAGATCGCGATGTACCTGGAGATCCAGCGGCGCGAGCAGGAGATCCGGAAAACAGGGGCCGATGGGGCGACCGCCGGCCTGCGCGCCGCCCGCGAGCTGGGCTACAACCCCAAGGAGTACGCCTGGGTGCGGGACCGCGTCCAGGACGCCGAGATGCTCCAGACGACGCAGGCCCTGAGCCGGCAGGTGGCGGCGGCCCGGCAGGCCATCCTCGCCAAGCTCCGCCAACAGCGGGAGACGGCGAAGAGCGCGGGCGAACGAGCCGGGATCGACAAGCAGATCCGCGAGCTGGAGACCCCTTCCGGAGCGGCGGAGGCCGATCCGGTCCGGGAAGCCAACGCCGCGCTGCTCGCGGAGGTCCGGCATGGACAGTATGGACGGTAAAGAAGATCGTTGGGCCCGCCGGCTGGTCTGCTCGAAGACGGGCGTGACCGCGCCGCTCGACGAGCCGGCCTTCGTCTCGCCCGCCGGAGCGCCCTGGATGGTCGAGTACGATCTCGATCCCGACAAAGGAGAATTCCTGCGCCGTGCCCTGCCGGGCCGGCCGTGGAGCCTCTGGCGCTACCGCGAGCTGCTGCCGGTGGCCGACTTCGCCGGCCGGGTGGATCTGGGGGAAGGGGCCACGCCGCTCGTCCGCCTGCGCCGCTTCGCCGCGGAGGGGATCGAGCTCTGGCTCAAGGACGAGTCGGGCAATCCCACGGGATCGTTCAAGGCCCGAGGGCTGTCGCTCGCCGTCAACCGCGCCCGGGAGCTGGGAGCGCCGGGTGTTCAGCTCGCCAGCGCCGGCAACGCCGCCCTGGCGCTCACCGCCTACGCGGCGGCGGCCGGGCTGCCGGCGCGGGTGGCGCTCCCCGCCGACACCCCGCGCACCGTCTTCGCGCGCTGCCGGGAGTATGGCGCGGAGGTGCTCTCCGGACCGGGGACGCTGGTCGAGGCGGCGAAGCTGCTGGAGGAGGGGAAGGAGCGGTTCTGGGGCCTCTCGACCCTGCGCGAGCCCTACCGGGCGGAGGGGAAGAAGACGATGGGGCTGGAGCTCGCCGAGCAATTCGGCTGGGAGCTGCCGGACTGGATCATCTACCCCCTGGGTGGCGGCACCGGCATCGTGGGGATGCACAAGGCCTTCGCCGAGCTCGAGCGGCTGGGGCTGATCGGCTCCAGGCGGCCGCGCTTCGTGGCCGTCCAGGCCGCCGGTTGCGCGCCGATCGTGCGTGCCTGGGAGGCGGGCCAGGACGCCGCGGCGCCCTGGGAGAATCCGGACACGCGGGTCTGGGGCCTGCGGGTGCCGCGGGCCATCGGCGACTTCCTGGTCCTCCGGGCCCTCTACGAGACCAACGGCAGCGCCATCGCGGTGGACGAGAAGCGCCTCGACGGCGTCGCTGGCTGGATCGCCGAGCACGAGGGGCTGCGGGTCGGGCCCGAGGGGGCCGCCGCGCTCGCCGCGGTCGAGGATCTGGAGGCCGCCGGGGCCTTCTCACCGGGCGAGCGGATCGTGGTCTTCCAGACCGGCGATCCCGCCAACTATGTCTGATGAAATTCCTGGATGAGCTGTTGAGCCATGGCGTGGTCTCCGCCGCCGTGGCCCTGGTCGCCACAGGCGAGGGGATCGAGATCGAGGCGGCGGCGGGGGAGGCTCCGGCGGGAGTCGAGACCCGCTTCGATTTCGCCTCGGTCACCAAGCCGGTCGTGGCGACGCTCGCCCTGGTCCTCGACGCCGAAGGCGCGCTGCCGCTGACGACTCCGATCGGCGATCTCTGGCCCGAGGCGCACGCGCGGCTCGTCCGGCGCCCCCTCTCCGATCTCCTTCGAAACCGCTCGGGGCTGGCGGCTTGGACGCCGCTCTACCACCGCTGCCGGAACCTGGACGAAGCGGCGGAGCTGATCGTACGAGGAGGGGAGGACGGCGATCTGATCGGAGCCCGGGCGGGCACCTACAGCGATCTCGGGTTCATCCTCTACGGCCGCACGGCGGAGCGCCGCCTGAAGATGCCGCTGATGGATCTCCTCCGCGAGCGCGTTCTCGATCCGCTGGGGATGGACGGGGTGGAGGGGACGCCCGGGGAGCGGCCGGACCTGGCCGAATCCCGCATGGGCACCGGCCAGGAGGTGAGGCTCGCGGCCAAGCAGGGCCTCACCATTCCGGACCTGGGGCCGCCGCCGCTGGGGCGCCCCCAGGACGGCAACTCCCGTTTTTTGGCTAGGATTGGAGAGACCTGCGGGCACGCCGGCCTGTTTGGCGGCGCCCGCGATCTCTGGAAGCTCGGCGCGGAATGGCTGGCGCCGGGACGTTTGTTGAAGCCGGAGGGGGTGGCCGCAGCTCTTGGAGGAGGCGGCCGGTTCGCCCTGGGCTGGTGGCGGAGATCGCTCCGCGGCAGCGCCGGGAAGGCGCTCTCCCCCTCCGCATTCGGTTTCACCGGTTTCGCAGGCAACAGCTTCTGGATCGACCCCGAGAAGGGCCGGATCTTCGTGCTCCTCGGCTCGCGGATCGATCCGTTTATCGACATCAACCGCTGGCGCCGCCGCTTCCATTCGGCCGCGTCCGCGAGAGGGAGAATCCGCTGATGGAGATTTGTGATCTGGTCCTGGTCGACGGGGTGCGCACCCCGATGGCCGAATACAACGGCTCCTTCGCTGAGGTTTCCGCGATCGACCTCGGGGCGCACGCGGCGCGCGCCCTGTTCGCGAAGACGGGCATCGATCCCAAGGAGATCGACCACACCGTCGTGGGCAACGCCCTGCAGACCTCGCCGGACGCCATCTACGGCGCCCGCCACGTGGCGCTCAAGGCCGGGGTGCCCAAGGAGGTGCCGGCGCTCACCGTCAACCGCCTCTGCGGCTCCGGCGTGCAGTCGGTGATCTCGGGGGCGCAGGCGATCCTCACCGGCGACGCCACCACCTGTCTGGTGGGTGGCATGGAGAACATGTCGCAGGCGCCGCACGTGATCTGGGGGGCCCGCCGCGGCTTCAAGCTGGGGCAGGGCCAGCTCCAGGACCTCCTGATGGTGTCTCTGATGGACAGCTACTGCGGCTGCTACATGGCGCAGACGAGCAACAACCTGGCCCGCGACTTCGGCATCAGCCGCGAGGAGCAGGACCAATTCGCCATCCGTTCGCAGCAGCGGGCGGGCGAGGCGTGGGCCTCGTGCAAGATGAGCGAGGAGGTGGCGCCGGTCGAGGTGGGGAAGGGGAAGCGGGCCAAGGTCGTCGACAAGGACGACCACCTGCGCCCCGAGACCACCATGGAGGATCTCGCCGGCCTGCCGCCGGCGTTCGACAAGGACGGCTTCGTCACCGCCGGCAACGCCTCTGGCATCGTGGACGGTGCGGCGATGATGATCCTCTCCACGGCCGCCCGCGCCCAGGAGAAGGGGTGGAAGCCGCTCGGCCGCATCCTCTCCTGGTCGGTGGTGGGCGTCGACCCTTCCCGCATGGGGATCGGCCCGGCGCCGGCCATCCGGGCGGCGCTCGGCAAGCTCGG
>DASXJP010000563.1:0-2774 GCA_036497345.1 Thermoanaerobaculia bacterium | reverse complement strand
GTTTTTGGGATCCCCCACCCAGGGCGGCCACGCAGGGCCGCCCCTACTGGAGTACAATCCCGCCCCCATGAGCGAGAGCAAGCCCACCCCGGTCACCTCCATCCGTGAGCTGAGCCGCCACGTCGGCCAGATGGTCGAGCTGCGCGGCTGGATCGATAACAAGCGCTCCAGCGGCAAGATCGCCTTCCTCCAGGTGCGGGCCACCGGCGGCACCGTGCAGGCCGTGGCCGGCCGCAAGGACGTCTCCGAGAAGGACTGGGAGGACATCGAGCGCGCCACCCAGGAGTCGACCGTCCGCGTCACCGGCACCGTCAAGGAGGACAAGCGCGCGCCGAGCGGCGTCGAGATCCAGTGCTCGGGGTTCGCGGTCCTCTCCCTCACCCAGGACTACCCGATCACCCCCAAGGAGCACGGCACGGCGTTCCTCATGGAGCACCGCCACCTCTGGCTGCGCTCCAGCCGCCAGCGCTCCGCCCTGCGGGTGCGCAGCGAGGTCGAGCAGGCGATCCGCGACTTCTTCTACGAGCGCGACTTCACCCTCATCGACTCGCCCATCCTCACTCCGGCGGCCTGCGAGGGGACGTCGACCCTCTTCGAGACCGACTACTTCGGCGACAAGGCCTACCTTTCGCAGTCCGGCCAGCTCTACCTGGAGCCGGCCGCGGCGGCCCTCGGCAAGGTCTACTGCTTCGGCCCCACCTTCCGCGCCGAGAAGTCGAAGACCCGGCGCCACCTCATGGAGTTCTGGATGGTGGAGCCCGAGGTCGCCTTCCTGGAATTCGCCGGGCTCTGCGATCTGGCCCAGGAATTCGTCGGCTATCTCGTGGCGCGCGTCCTCGACCGCTCCCGCGAGGAGCTGAAGATCCTGGAGCGCGACACCGCGAAGCTGGAGGCCGTGGTGCCGCCCTTCCCGCGCATCACCTATACCGAGGCGGTGAAGATCCTCAACGAGAAGGGGAACGCCATCCAGTGGGGGGACGACTTCGGCGGCGACGAGGAGACCATCCTCGCCAGCCAGTTCGACCGGCCGGTGATGGTCACCAAGTTCCCGGCGTCCTTCAAGGCCTTCTACATGCAGCCCGACCCGGAGAATCCGGACGTGGTGCTCGGCCTCGACCTGCTGGCGCCCGAGGGGTATGGCGAGATCATCGGCGGCAGCCAGCGCATCCACGATCACGATCTCCTGCTGCGGCGCATCCAGCAGCACCATCTGCCGGTCGAGGCCTTCCAGTGGTACCTCGACGTCCGCAAGTACGGCGCCTTCCCGCACAGCGGCTTCGGCATGGGGATCGAGCGCTTCGTGGCCTGGATGACCGGGCTGACCCACCTGCGCGAGACCATTCCGTACCCCCGGATGTTGTACAAGATCTATCCTTAGTATGATTCGAGATCTGTGAAATCCTCCCGCGCTCTCACCTGGGCCGTCCTCACGCTCCTGATCCTCATCTGGAGCACCACCTGGGCGGTGATCCGGGTGGGGTTGCGGGGCCTCCCGCCGTTCACCGGCGTGGCGCTCCGCTTCGGCATCGCCTCGGTGGTGCTGCTGGCGCTGGCGCCGGTCTTCGGCGTCAATCTGGGGCGGCAGCCGAACGAGCGCCGCGTCTGGGCGATCAACACCTTCCTGACCTTCACCATCCCCTACGGCATCCTGTACTGGTCGGAGCAGTGGCTGCCGTCGGGGCTCGCCGCGGTCATCTTCGCCACCATGCCGCTGCAGACGGCGCTCGTGGCCCACTTCGTGCTGCCGGCGGAGCGGCTGACGGCGCGGAGATTTCTGGGGGTCCTGGTGGGCTTCGGCGGCATCGCGGTGCTCTTCTCCGGGGATTTCCAGGCTCTGGGCGGCAGCCAGGTGGCGAGGGCCGCGGGGGTGATGCTGATCGCGCCCCTCTGCGCGGCGCTGGCCAACGTGTCGGTGAAGCGCTGGGGCAGTGGCATCCACCCGCTCTCGATCGCGGCCGTGCCGATGGCGATCACCGCCGTGCTGATGGGGGCGCTCTCCCGGCTCGTCGAATCCGGCCGGCCGGTCACCTTCAATACCCCGACCGTCCTGTCGCTGGTCTACCTGGCGCTCATCGGCTCGGCCCTGCCGTTCACCCTCTACTTCTGGCTCCTGCGGCGGCAGTCCGCCACCGGCATGTCGATGATCAACTACGCGACGCCGGTCCTGGCGGTGGCCATCGGCACCGTCTTCCTGGGGGAGCCGATCACGCTCCGGATCGTC
Organism: Thermoanaerobaculia bacterium; assembly: GCA_036497345.1. Classification (GTDB taxonomy): domain Bacteria; phylum Acidobacteriota; class Thermoanaerobaculia; order Multivoradales; family UBA5704; genus DATARR01. The sequence goes on along the minus strand of DASXJP010000563.1, from coordinate 553 downwards.
CTCGGCTCGGCGCTGGTGCTGATCGGGGTGGCGGTGGCCATCCGGAAACCCAACCCGCCCAGCGGAAGATCAGCCGGTTCGGCCCATTGACCGCCACGCGGCTACGCGCACGAGCCGCAGACGGTCGGCTGGTCCGGGCTCACCGGACAATCGCAGACGCATCTCGCCCGCAGGCAGTCCCAATGCATGGGGGGATTGAACGGACAGAGCTTGGGCTGGCAGACGGCGAACGCGGGCCGCGTCGGGGCCACGGGGCCCGCCACCGCCATGAGCGCGAGGACGCCCAACAGAATCAGCGCTTTCCGGGAGACTCGAAGCAGGGGAGAGGGCATGTCTACCTCCTTTGTCGTGCTCAAGATAATGCCGGAAACTTGTCTCGACTGTAAAGCCGATGAGCCGGTGATTCTTGGGGGAGCCTCCCCCGGTTGCGGGGGCCCCTCGTCGCTCCGGGGAGATCCTCCGCCTATATAGGACGACCCCTCGTCCTATATGGACAAGGGGTCTCCCAAAAAAGACGAGGCCTCGTCCAAAAAAGACGGAGGCCCGTCCATAT
>DASXJP010000562.1:0-4925 GCA_036497345.1 Thermoanaerobaculia bacterium | reverse complement strand
CGGAAGACGCCTTCGTCCAGGTAGGTGACTCTGCCCTCGGGGAAGACGTCCTCCAGACGGCGCGGCTCCCTGAAGACGCGCCGCTCCCCCGTGCGTCGGCCACCAGCACCGCGAAACGCCGCTCGTTGAAGTAGGCCCTCTGCCGGTTCTCGAACGCCTTCGGCTGGACGAGGTGGAGCGCGAGCTTGAAACGGGTCCACCATCCATAGCCGGTCGCGCGCCAATAGCGGGTGGTGCGCATCAGAGCCGGCACCCGTTCGCCGGGCTGGAGATCCGGAGGAAGGATGACGTTCACGGCGATCTCGACGCCGTCGCGCATGCGTACATAGACCGCGGTTCCCTGCCGGAACCCGGCGGGAGTCATTGTCTTGGCCGGGAGCTGCGTCGCGGCGGCGCCGGCGGCCGGCACCTGCTGCGCCGCCACCGCGAGGGCGAGAACAAAAGCCATCCCAATCCGGGTTGCGCTCATGATTTTCTCCCTGCTCCTGGGTCGTTCGTGCCGCCCGGGCCCGCGTCTTGCGCCGCGAGGAGCCGGATCATCGCTTCCGCGATCTCGGGGAACCGCCGCCGCAGCCCGGGGACCCGCTGGCCGCGGGTCACGAATCCGAGCCAGATGAGGTAGAGAAGCTCGGCGAGCTCGGGGTTCCCGCTCCAGCGCGCCAGCAGATCGATCCGCGCCTGCTCCGCCCGGTTCACCCGTCGAGCCACCTTGGGCGAGACCGAAGCCCAGGTGAAGATCGCGGCGTCCGACGGCACCTCACCCCGCTCGCTCCGGCGGACCCGCGCGGCGACGCGATCCAACAGGACGCGCAGTCCCGCCTCTCCCGTCTCCGGCCCGAGCTCGGTCAGGAGCTCCTCGAGCTCGGTCTCCCACTCGTGAAGGAGAGCTTCCAGGAGATCCTCGCGGTTGCGGAAGTGCCAGTAGAAGCTCCCTTTGGTCACCTGCAAGTCGCGGGCAATCTTTTCGGGACGCACCGCCTCGACGCCGCCCCGCAACAGCGCCAGCCGTGCCGCCCGCAGCCAGTCTTCTCGCGCCAGTCGCCGTTCCATACGGTAGCGTATGGTACAGACCGGCAAAACGCTTGTCAATACGGTGCCGTATGGTTGGCGGAGGCAGGCGATCCGCAGAGGGGGGCTGGGTCCGCGGCATCACGGTCCCGGCCGAACCAGGTGCCACCCCAACCGTCTGGGCTTCGATGCCCCCTACCCAGGTGGGATGCCACCCGGCACGACCACCCTCTCCTCACCGCCCGGAGAATCGGCTAGACTAGAGCCATGACGGCGACCAATCTCATAGTGGCCTCAACTCCGGCCGCGGGGCTCTGAGGTGGGATCGTGCCGGTCATTTCCCTTTTCTTCGGCATTGTGATCCGAATGTTCTACCGCGAGCACGGGATCGCCCATTTCCACGCCGAGTACCAAGGCCAGCAGGCAACCTTCACCTTCGACGGAGAGATCTTGGCCGGCAATTTCCAGTCTCGGACGGCTCTGCATCTCGTCAAGGAATGGGCCATGACGCATCGTGAGGAGCTCGAAGCCAACTGGAAGCGAGCCAAGGCGGGTGAGCCTCTCGAGAGGATCGCTCCCCTGGATTAAGGAGATCGTATGGAGTTTCTACCAACGGTTGTCCGTGCCGAGTACCGTGGCGGATACAAGATCTGTCTGCGGTTCAATGACGGCGTCGAGAGCACCGTCGATTTCTCGGAGTGGCTGGCAGGCCCGGTCTTCGAACCGCTGAGGGAGCCCGGGTACTTCGAGCGCTTCTTCTTGGACGGCGGAACGGTCGCATGGCCGAATGGCGCCGATATTGCGCCTGAGACGCTCTACGAGCGAGCACGTTCCAGCAAAGCCGCCTGACCCGGCACGTCGCCGCCGGGATTGGGACCGCCGGCTCGCCGAAACCGCTCCCGGCGAGCGGGCCGGCCTCCTCGAAAGCCTGCGAGGTCAATCCGGAAAGGGCACCTGGAAGAGAAAGGTGGAAAGACGATGAGAATGCTGCCGTCGATGGCCCTCCTGGCCTGCCTCGCCGCCGCGAGCCCCCTCGCGGCCCAGACGGACACCGAGTCCTGCCCCCTCCACGCCCAGCACATGGCAGCCACCCACGACCCGGCGGCCGCCCTCGATCACCGGGGAGACCAGGTGATGGGCTTCGAGCACACCCGGACCACCCATCACTTCCTCCTGGCGAAGGACGGCGGCAGCATCCAGGTGGAGGCGGACGAGCCCAAGGACGCCGAGAGCCTGGGCCAGATCCGCTCTGGGGGCGGGTCAGACGGTGGGGCTGGCGACGATGAGGCGGCTTAACCTCGGGCTTGGGTCTCCGACGGGCTTCACCCGGAGCTACGGGATGGTCCCTTCACGATCTGGCGATCTGGCCTTCGCCATCTCCAAACCTGACCCGCCGGCAATCTCCTCGCGTAACCGAACGTCTCAAAATCTTCGATCGCCGATCCCCTTTCCGGGTAATGCCTGGGGGATCGGCGGCCTCCGTGGGATCGCACCCGAGAGTACGCGGCCCGAAACCAGGGTGAGGATTTCTGCCGCTTGCAGTTCGCCACGGAAGAGACCGTGGTGCTCTCGCCGATCGGCGCGGCGGCGATTCTCGCGCAGGACCCGGAGCATCGTCCCGCCTCGCTCGCCCGCTCCCCAGCGCCGCGCGTCCAGGCCGCGACGAAGGCGGCCTGCTAGTTCTTCTACGAGACCTATGCCGCCTTCGTTAACGCCTTCGGGCGGCGGCCGCAGCACTACGCCGGGGCGAGCGCGATGGGCCCTTCCCTGCTGGCAGCTCCCCACCCGCCTTGCCCTTCGTAGCGGGATGAACCGCGGCCGACCTGCTCTTGACTGTCGCACCGCCTGCCGCAGGCCATCCCCGACAAGATCACCGGCTAGCCTTGCCGGAGGTGTGCTCGAAGACGGTCCACGACGTCCGCTTTGCGCCTCGATCGCACCCGATTGCCGAGGTCAGGACACCCTAACGCCGCAGGACGGCTGTCGAGGGTTGAAGGCTTGGAGAAATCCTGGAGAAATCCCAGGCACTCATTCGGCGTAGACCCTCAGGGGGAAAACCACCTTGCCTGTGCTCCCTCACCGGTACGCCGCCGCCTGAATCCCATACAGCTCGGAATACGCCCCACCCCGCGCCATGAGGTCCTCGTGCGTGCCGGCCTCGACGAGATGGGCGCCGTCCAGGACCACGATCAGGTCGGCCATGCGGACGGTGCTGAAGCGGTGGGAGACGAGGATCGTGATGCGGTCGTCCTCCGCCGTGGCGTCCCGGCGCGCGGCGGCGGCGTAGCGCTCGAAGAGGGCGTGCTCGGTCTCGGCGTTGAGGACGGCCGTGGGCTCGTCGAGCACCCGAAGGAGCGGGTGATCGCGCATGAAGCCGCGGGCCAGGGCGAGCTTCTGCCACTGGCCGAAGGAGACGTCGACGCCGTTGGACCAGGTCGGGCCGAGCCTCTCACCGGTACGCTGGAGAGTCGCATGGCACCGCTCTTTGCGCTCTTCGGCATCTCTCTTCGCGCCACCTGTGCCAGAAGGCTCCGAATTTATCGCAGCGGTGTAAGATCGCCCCATGACGCGACGTCTGCCAACTCTCGATCCGGCCTCGGCCACCCTCGTCCGCATCGACTGGCAGCGCGGCATCGAGTCGGGGGGCTCTTGATGAACAATCCTTATCTCGATCTGACCCGAGAGCTCAATCGGGGCCGCCTGCGGGCCTTGCTCAGCTCAGGCCAGGCGGTGGTCGTCCACCGGTTGGCCATCATGAGCAAGGATGGCGACTGGATTTTGCGGGAGGACGCCGACGCCACCGGCCATGTGCTGGAGGTTCTTGCTCGGCACGGCTCTCGGTATCGCTTCGGAGCACCGCTTGACCTGCGTTGGCTTGCCGGAGGTTGGAGCGCCCACCTTGAGTTTCGTCGGGACGCGTTGCGGGTGCGGACCGACTTCGTCAGCCGACCGCCGCGGATCACGCCTGAGCAATTGGCTCAAATGTGGGAGGATGCTGAGGCGATGGATAATGACGTCGTCAGTGTGGAACCCTTGGCCGCGATGAAGCTGACGAACCGGGACAGGGATTATGCCGTGGTCGGTGAGCTCGCGCGCTTGATGAGCGATCCGCGCTCTCAACTCCTGTACTCCCGTAGCAGCCGCGATCTGATCAGGCTCGCGGGCGAGCATCCGGAAGCGCTGGCGGAGGCGGCGCGGCAGCGGCCGCTTCTCGCTCGCGTCAGTGAGGGGAGAGAGATCCTGGAGGAAGCTCTCGATCGCGAACGCCGCGCCCTCATCCGTGCCAACGAAGAACGGCTGGCCCGATACATGGCCGCCTCCGAGGATTGGGCGAAGGTCTGGCCGGACGTGCAACGCCAGATCGAAGGCTTGCCCTTACCCGACGCCCACCGCCTGATGGTCTCTCGCGCCGAAGGGGTGCTTCCTTTCGAGCCGGCCCAAGGAGCTGAATCATGACCGCTCTTCGCGACGAGTTCCTGAGCGAGGAGGATCTCGATCTGCGCAACTTGTCGCAGGACGAGCTCATCGCTTACTGGAACCTCTGGCTCGAGCAAGCCCAAGCCACGAACGACCTCGACGAGGCTTTCTACTCCCACGGTGTGTTCGAACGCGATCCCGCAGTGCCACTCCTGGACAACCCGGCGTCCAGGCATCGTTCATAGCCTGCGGCTCCCCTCACCGGTACGCCGCCGCCTGAATCCCATACAGCTCGGAATACGCCCCTCCCCGCGCCATGAGGTCCTCATGCGTGCCGGCCTCGACGAGGTGGGCGCCGTCCAGGACCACGATGAGGTCCGCCATGCGGACGGTGCTGAAGCGGTGGGAGACGAGGATGGTGATGCGTCCGTCCGCCTCTGTGACGTCTCTGTGCGCGGCGGCGGCGTAGCGCTCGAAGAGGGCGTGCTCGGTCTCGGCGT